>CAZKYB010000007.1:13859-27883 GCA_964557045.1 uncultured archaeon | reverse complement strand
AGTGGAAAGTCCACGCTCATCAAACTTCTCACGGGACTCTATCAGCCCACGAATGGGAAGATTTTGGTGAATGGAATTGATGTGAAAAAGGTGGACGCGGAAGCCCTGCGTAAGCGCATCGGAATCGTCGCCCAAGAAACGCAATTGTTCGCAGGCACCATTCGTGAAAACCTATTGTTCGTAAATCCCCGCGCCACCGAAAAAGAGATGAAGGAAGCCTTGCAACACGCACGAGCCGACCACCTCATCACGAGAGGAGAGAAAGGACTGGACAACAAGATTGGAGAAGGCGGAATCAAACTCTCCGGGGGAGAAAAGCAACGCTTGGCGATTGCTCGCGCCCTCTTACGCAATCCGGATATTTTGATCTTTGATGAGGCCACGAGTGCGTTGGATTCCTTAACGGAAAAATCAATTACAGAAACGATTCAAGAATTGAAAAAGAGCCGACCCGAGGTCATCTTTGTATTGATTGCTCATCGCCTCTCCACCTTAACGCATGCGGACACCATCTACGTGCTGGAAAAGGGTCACATTGTAGAGGAAGGATCCCACGCTCAACTCGTGCGGAAGAAGGGATTATACTACGCCTTCTGGAGAGAACAGCAGGGCAACGGGACGCCCAATTAGCCACCCACACCTATATAACCCGTTTTTCATTCTCTCCAGCGTATGAGTACTTCCAAAAACCTCCCCGAGTGGGATTTGAGACCCATCTATTCTACCGAGAAGGACCTCCAGAGAGACGTAAATGCGATTCAGGCTCAAACAAAGAAGTATCTCTCCTATCGAAAGAAACTCGAACACCCTACCCGAGAGTTAGTGGAGGAAATCCTGCGCGAAAATGAATGGTTCGCCGAGAAAACACACACCCTCTCAACCTATGCAATGCTCGCATTTGCCCAAAACACGCAGGATGAAAAAGCCAAAGCACTAGAGTCGCGCCTCGAAAATATCCTTACACGCGAGGGGAATCAACGACTCTTCTTCGGATTATGGTGGAAGGGACTCGATGAGAAAACAGCCCGAAAACTATTACCTAGGAACAAGGACCACGCGTACGCGTTAATGGAAGCGAGAAAGTATTCCAAGCACATGCTCTCGGAGAAAGAAGAACAATTATCCAATCTCAAATCCTCCACGGGAAACTCAGCGTTGGTGAAGCTCTACGACATCCTCACGGGCGACTACACGTTCGAATGGAAAGCAGGAAAGACCACCCGCACGCTCAATGAGGAAGAACTCCGAGCCAAGGTACAAAGTCCCCATCCGGAGGAGCGAAAACAAGCCTATTCCCTCTTGTTGGAGCGATTCGGAAAAGACGCAGGGGCATTGGGAGAAATCTACAAGAACATCGCTCAAGACTGGTGGAACGAAGACATTCACTTGCGAAAATACGACTCACCATTATCCATCCGAAACCTCGCCAATGATCTTTCCGATAAAACAGTTGATACCTTCCTGCGGGTGTGCGAGCAAAACACGAGCGTATTCCAATCCTACTTTGAGTGGAAGGCCCAGGAGTTAGGAAATCCTAACTCGCGCTACCACATCTATGCCCCCCTCCACCCGCCCAAGAAAAAATGGGAATTCAAGGAAGGGTATGCGCACGTGATGAATGCATACGAACGATTCTCCCCCCGCATGAAAGAAGAAGCCCATCGCGTATTGAAAGATAAACGAATGGACGCACGCTTACGAAAAGGAAAACGAGGAGGTGCATTCTGCACCATCACGACTCCCAAAGATACCAGTTATGTCTTGTTAAACTGGACCGGGGACCTAAAGAGCGTCTCTACGATTGCCCATGAATTGGGACATGCGATTCATAATCATTATTCATCCTCTCATTCCATCTTCACGCAACACGCCGGATTGCCTCTCGCCGAAACCGCATCTACGTTTGGGGAAATACTATTAGACGCGCACCTCTTGGAAAACGATTCCTCCCCCGCGTTCCGAAAACACATGCTCGCCAAGCAGATGGATGAGGCGTTCGCCAGCATCCAGCGACAATCCTACTTCACTTTGTTCGAAAAAGAAGCGTTTGAGATGGTCAAGGAAGGAAAAACGATTCCCGACTTGAACACCGCCTATTTGGAAAATCTCCGAACACAATTCGGAAAGAAGATGCACATTCCGGAGGAATTCAAGTATGAATGGTTGGGCATCTCCCACTTTTTTCATTCACCCTTCTACACGTACGCGTATGCATTCGGTCACTTGCTCGTGTTGAATTTCTACGCGCGCTATCAGAAAGAAGGAAAGGACTTCGTGAAGGACTATGAAAAGTTCCTCGCATACGGAGGAAGCAAGAACCCTGAAAAAATGCTCCTAGAAATGGGATTCGACCCCACGAAGAAAAAAAGCTGGGAGAGCGGGTTCAAACTTTTGGAGCACCAGCTCAAGGAACTCAAATCCCTTTAGTGGGATTTTCGCCTAAACAAATAATTTAGGAAGACATCTCCCTTCCCATACTCGCTGCGCGTGTAGTCCATCACATCAAAATAGGGAGAAAAGTGCCCGCGGATCTCCTCATCGGTGAAAAAATTAAACCAACGCTTCACACCTAATGAGTCGGTCGAGAATCCATCCTTTTCTCCCTCCCGCACGGCCAATCCCAACACCCCATTCGGCTTGAGCATTCGGGCTAGGTTGCGCACCACAGTTGGAATATTTTCATCCTTGATGTGTAAGAGCGAAGAATACATCCAAATTCCATCCACCGTCTTATCGGGCATCCAAAAGTCCTCAATGTCCATCAACAACGCTTTCACCCCCTTGTTGGCGCAGCGGCGAAGCATCTCCTTAGAATAATCCACGCACATAACGTCTAATCCCCGCTCATAGAAATAGTGAGCATGGGTTCCCGGACCCGCTCCTAAGTCAATCACGGTTTTTCCCGGAAGATGATGGAGAAAATCCTGGGCAAACGGCTTCACGTGCGAGAAGTGCTTCTGATACAATCGCTCAATCGCATCGGCCTTCGAGTCATATGCTTTCTGGTTCGTGTCCTTGTATCCCTTCTTTTTCCCGGTGGGGGGCATACCCTATATTAGGATTCTGGGCCCTAAATACCCGTATGTCGGACGAAAAGCCCATCAAGCACATCCTTCATCAGCTGGGAAAACTCCAGGGAATCACCCGCTATTACGTCCTCACGCCCGACGATCAATCCTTCGTCAAAAGGGAAGAAGACGAAAATAACTTGGGTGTGCACGAAGCGGTGAAGCGAAAATACTGCGTGTGTTTAGTCCACGATTCCTCGTGGAGAGAACCTACGCAAACCATTGTAAAGAAAGAAAACGGGGAAGTGGTGTTTCCTCCCGTGGTTTTCCCCGAGGTTCCAGCAAAGAATGTGGTGTCCTCCTCCCCAGGTTTGGCCGTGCACACGTATTTGGCCAAAAAAGTACGCGTCGAAGGAGACGAAGCCACTCTCCTGATTGGGTTTGACCTCTAACAGGAAAACGAACCATTATTCGACGATTCCCTTCCATTCACTCTTTACCAGAGGGAATCCTTATACGGAAGGTAGGACGCATACCTATCTATCCTAGCAGGAGAGTCGCATGTACAAAGACGCGTTCATGTGCCACGCCTGCGGATTCCTGTCCAAGTTTCCGGGAGCCCACTGTAACGTACCCCTGGGTTCCGTCGTTGTTCTGGAATCGGCCTGGCCCGAAGATAGTCCGGCCCCTCGTCCGAGAGAAATTATTCGCGAGATTATTCGAGAGGTCCCCGCGAAAAAAGAATTGAATGAGAAATAAAACATCAAGTCATTTGTTTCACATCCACAATTGACGAAGAAAAAACAATAACATCCACGATTGTGGAACGCGTGTTCCACAATCGTCGCTCATCACGCTCGATCTCGCAGGCATCCTTATAACGATTTTAGTGTCCAACACTGGCAGCCTAAAAATGGAGGGCGTAAAAATGAGTGAAACATACAAGTGCATGGTCTGCGGATTCGTTTCCGAGACTCCTGGAGACCATTGCGGACAACCGATGGTGAAACAGACGACCCCTGAGTCGCCCACTCCCTCATCGACACCCGCGCCGGCCACAACCGAATCAGTTGCCGAAGCACCTTCTGCGGAACCCACTCCGACAGAAAATGCACAAAATTCGAATCAATAATGGGAGACCCGTCCACGCGACGGGCCCCTTTTATCTAATCAAAAATTTCGAAACGCTTTGGGGGCTTCATTCTTGAGGCGAAACAAATACGTCAAATAAGTACGCTGATCCGGCATCACTCTTTTTTCCGCATGCACAATCTCAAATTTTTTTCCGAAGAAACGAGCCACGTCCGCTTCGTTGAAGTGGGTGATCCATTGTTTCGCACCACCCGGAACATCCTCCAAGAATCCTTCTCCTTCTCCTTCAGGGAGTGCGACAAACATTACTCCTTCAGGCATGAGCAAGCGAGAAATATTATTGATCATGTTAGGGAGTCGCTCCTTGGGAACGTGCTGCACGGCCGCATTGGCCCAAATTCCATGGAAGGAGCGAGGGTACAAAATAGGATTTTCAATGTCCATCTTCTTGGCATGCAATCCCTTCTCATGGCAGCGCTGGACGAAAACTTCCGATAGGTCGATTCCCGTCGCATCCATTCCCTGCTCGCGGAAGGCTTCCAAAAATACTCCAGGGCCGCACCCAATATCTAAGACGCGAGGACCCTTCAATTCCCCAATAAATCGCTCCACGTCCGGACGAGCAAACTTTTCCAATACTTCCACGAGCGAGGCCTCGTATGATTTTGAGCGCGACTCGAATGAACTGATGGTCTCCTTCTTGTAGGCTTCCACTGGTAATTCCCCCTTTTATTGGTCCGACAACCCTGCTACCACTACCGCTTCCACCTGACTTAAATCTTTGGCCTGATTTAAGGCCACTCTCAGCTTCTTCACGTTGGGTAAACCCGAGAAGATACCTGAAATCTGGGCCTTTACGTCCAATAACTCCGTAATAGGATACTTGGCGCAGAGTTTGAAGTAGCGCTCCACAATCTCCACCTTAGTTGGAACTTCCTTCCCGGCAATCTCGGAGAAAATCCCCGGATTGTTCCACGCGGAACGACCAATCATGACCAAATCACAATACTTTTGATCCAGCTTATCCTTCACATCCTGCACCGAGGCAATGTCCCCATTTCCAATCAGGGGAATGGAAATTAATTCCTTGATTTGACGAATGTAATCCCAATCCGCTTTGCCCGAATACCCTTGTTGGGCGGTGCGCGCATGCAAGGCAATTCCCTGCACTCCCGCATTCTCAATTTTCCGTACAAACTCATGCAATACGGGTTTGTCCCACCCCATTCTCACTTTACACGTAACTGGTTTCTTCGACACCGACACGGCGGCCTCAATCAATGAAATCATCTTCTCCGGATTCTTCAACAAATAGGCCCCACATCCCCCACCGGTGATTTTGGGAGAGGGACATCCGAAATTAATGTCCACCAAATCAAAGTTTTTTTCCACATACTCAATTGCCGTAATCAAATCCTTTTCCTGCGGGGCAAACAGTTGTACACCCACCGGGTGTTCTTCTTTTACCGTTTCGATGCGATTGAACACCTTGTTGTTGGAGGCTCTGCCTTCCAGATTTCGCGCAATGGCAATCGCCGAGGCAAATTCCGTGTAGGTCAACCCCGCCCCCAATTCTTTACATAGGAGACGAAAAGGGAGCGTCGAAACCCCTGACATGGGGGCCAATACGGCCGGGGAGGAAAGTTTCAGTCCCGCGTAGGTGGTCTTCATACCATCCCTTTTGACAAAAGCCATTATAGGACCGCCCCCGCAAGGTGCCCTTTAAAAGCATTCGGAGGCCGTTTTCTGGAAGCGAGAAGAGTTTAGAAGGGTCTGAATTCCCGTAGGGGATTCTAACGCTTTTGATCAACCTTTTCGCAAAAGGTTGCACTGGTAGCTTAGCCTGGTAGAGCACCCGACTGATAATCGGGAGGTCAGAGGTTCAAATCCTCTCCGGTGCACTTGTCTTTTTTTTCTAGAGTCATTTTTCGAGTTTTCCCAACCCACTTTTAATATCGTATGTCCGATATATGTATTGTAACATCTAATTCTAGGAGTTGAGAACATGGATTTCCCCTGGGGAAGCGACTATCATCAAAAGTTCATTACGAACGTAGGATTAATCACCAGTGATGGGCCGAATGGACCCAACATTATGGCCGCGGAGTGGACCTACCTAGTTTCATACACGCCTGCCCGAATAGCGGTGGCCATCGGACCCCACAAGGCTACGGGAGAAAATATCCTCACGACCAAAAAGTTCGGCGTGAGCATCGCCTCTGAAAAACAAAACTGGATCTCTTCAATTGCCGGCGGAAGCTCCGGACACCAAATCAACAAGATTGACGCCCTCAAGGAATTGGGTGTTAAATTCACAAAAGGAAAAAAGCTCGACCAACTATTAGTGGAAGGATCCTCCCTCATGGCCGAGGTGAACGTAACTGAAATCATCCCGAAGGGAAGCCACACCCTCTTCATCGGAGACGTGGTGGATGCCCACACCACGAGTGAAAAACCCTTAGCGTATCACCAAAACAAGTATTGGAAAATGGACACGCAAATTGAGAAGCCCAGCGATGCAAAAAGAGCCGAAATGAAAATCATCGTGGAAAAGCACGCAAAAGCGTAATTAGTGTTCCAGGGAAGAGAGGCCGGTCTTCCACTCATCGGCGAGCACTAATTTGTTCGCCTTCCCATACGAGGAAGGGTGGATGATTTTTCGCTCATGCAGTCGTTGGACCATCCGATGCGCCTTCAAGCGAGTCATTCCCGGAAGACGGGAGAGATCTGACTGGAAACATTCCCCGTGATTCTTGACCAAAAATAAGACGCAGTCCTTTTCTAAGGGAGTCAAGAAAGACAACAACAATTGGGATTGATTTTGAATCGTACCTTCCTTCCCCTGAATCTCCCGCTCCAACAAATAGAAGCTAACTCCGCCAATTCCCACCCCCAACAAGCCGATCAGCACCATGGCCTCAAAATGAAAATGAACAAAGAAACCGATTACCCCTTCATAGGTAGGAGAGAGGTAGGAGAGCGTGGTGAGGGTGAGAATCGAAACAAACACTAATACGAGGGCAATCCATATTCCCGTCTTGGCACGGAAGGAGAGTCCGGAGAAGTGCAATTGTTTCATGATATGAAACATTGTTTCACCAGTCCTTATATATCGTTTCACGACCTGAAACTACCATGAACCACACGATTATTGTTGGAATCATGGCCGCACTAGTCTTGGGAGGAGTGTTTCTCCTTTTTTCAACCGGGGCCGCGTCCACCCAGATTGACAAGGAAATTGTCGACCCAGGATCGATTACGTTTCCCCCAATTATAGATGGGAAACAAGATGTGTTTCTCAAGGCCACTAAGTACGGGACCTATGAACCCTCCATCCTATACGTGAAGAAAGGAATCCCTGTGAGAATCCACTATTCCGCCGATGAATATGCCGGGTGCGGACGAGAGGTCATTTTTCCCGAATACAAGATACGAAAGCTCGCCCCCTCCCAAGGAGAAACATTGATTGAATTCACTCCCTCCAAGGAGGGAACGTTTCCTTTCCATTGTTCCATGAAAATGTTCAACGGAATCATCGAGGTGATGGGATGAAGAAAACCATACAAGTCAAAGGAATGCATTGTCGAAGCTGCGAAATCATGCTCACGGAATCTATTGAGGAAACCGGCACTAAAGTCGTGTCGGCTAACCACGCAAAAGGAGAAATTGTCGTGGACGTCAAGGATGAAAAAAAAGAAATGGGAAACGTGAAGAAAGCCATTGAGAAGGAAGGATACCAGGTCGCCTGAGGAGAAAAAAATGACTCACACGCTCACACTTCCTATTCAAAATGTCTCCTGCGAGGCCTGCGAAAAAGTCATCGGACGAATTCTGCAAAAAATTCCTCAGGCACGAATCGAATCCCTATCCCAGGATGGGAAGACGCTCACCCTCACGTGCCGAGAGGAAGATGTACACCTAATCAAGAGCCGACTTCGCGAATATGACTACCTGGATGAAGGAAACTACTCAGGCAGCCACCTCACCCACACCCTCACGCGTATTCTCACGAATGCCAAAGGGTTTGAGGCCGAGCATCGGCTCCTCCAATATACAATTGGGTGTCTCGTTATGGCCTCTCTGGCCATGTATGGTGCCTTTCAGTTTCTGGCTGCAGGAAATGATAGTGTGGCGCGACAATGGCCCATCCTCGCACTCCTTCCAATTGGAACCGCCCTCGTGGGGGGATCCTTGCTGCACATCCGCCCCTTACGGGAGCACTTCAACTGCACCCACGGGATGATGGCTGGAATGGGCATCGGAATGATGTCCGGATTCATGAGCGGCGCTCTCATGGGAGCCACGAATGGAATGTTCATGGGAAGCGTGGGAGGAATGATCATTGGGATGGGAATTAGCGCCTATGCGATGCGCAAGAATGGAATCATGAGCATCCTCGAAGGACTCATGGCCGGACTCATGTCGGGGACCATGGGAGCTATGTTGAGTGTCATGATGATTACGGATCACCTCATTGAATTTCTCTACATTCTGTTTGGGGTTTCCTTCCTCATCCTGGGGGGAATGAGTTATTTCATGCTCCAGGAAGTGGGGCCCATTCAATCCGAGAAAAAAACAATCCGATTCATCCCCTTCGTGGGATTTTGTCTCGTGGCAATGCTCCTCATTCTCACCCTCATCGTGTGGGGACCTAAATCCGCATTTGTTTGGGGGGGATTCGCATGAAAAAAATAGAAATGGCCATTGATGGAATGCACTGCGCGAGCTGTGCCGTGCTCATCACCAAATCATTGCAGAAAGTGCCCGGCGTGAAAGAGGCCAATGTGAATTACGGCACGCAAAAGGCCCGCGTGGAATACGATGAGAAGCAGGCCGGAGAAAAAGACCTCATGGAGGCCGTGAACAAAAGAGGGTACTCGGCGAGCCTGGACATTTCCTCCCAGCGCGAACAGGAAATACGAGGGAAGGAAATTGCCGAGTTGAAGAATCAACTCATCCTAGGAAGCGTGCTCGCATTCCCCGCATTGATTATTGGGATGTTCCTCATGGACTTTCCCCTGCGTGAGTGGGTCTTGTTCGCATTAGCCACGCCGGTCCAATTCTACATCGGACGACACTTCTACTTAGGGGCGTGGACGGCCTTGCAAAATAGGACCGCGAGCATGGATACGCTCATCGCACTTGGAACTAGCGCCGCGTACTTCTACAGCGTAGCCACCCTCTTCGGGTTTGGAGACGAACAATACTTTGAGGTGGGGGCCGTGCTCATCACGCTCGTGATTCTAGGAAAATACTTAGAGGCATTAGCCAAACGAAAAACCAGCGAGGCCATTCGAAAGCTCATGGATTTGTCTCCCAAGATGGCACGTGTCATGCGGGGAAAAAAGGAAATGGAAATTCCCATTTCGGAAGTCATCCTCAATGACATGATTGTCGTGCGTCCTGGTGAACGCATTCCGGTGGATGGAATCATCGCGGACGGAATGACCGCCATTGATGAAAGTATGATTACGGGAGAAAGCATCCCGGCCGAAAAGAGAAAAGGAGATACGGTCATTGGGGGAACCATCAACCTGAATGGGAGCATCACCTTCAAGGCCACGGGGGTGGGAAAAAATACCGTCTTGGCACGAATTGTCCAATTGGTCGAGGACGCCCAGGGAAGCAAGGCAGACATTCAGCGATTCGCGGACCAAATATCCGCGGTTTTTGTTCCCGTGGTGATAGGGATTGCCCTCCTGACCTTTATTGGATGGATGACATTCGGGCAGGCCACCCTGGCATTTGCCGTAGTTACCAGTGTATCCGTCCTCGTGATTGCATGCCCCTGCGCATTGGGACTTGCCACTCCTACAGCTATCATGGTGGGCACCGGAGTAGGGGCAGAGAATGGAATACTCATCAAAGGAGCCGAGGCCCTTGAAACCATGCACGCCATTGATACGATTGTGTTCGACAAGACTGGAACCATCACGCAGGGAAAACCCCAAGTCACGGACGTGTGGGTGAAGAATGAGAAAGAGACGAAGGACATTCTGGGAATCCTCCGCGGATTGGAAGAAAAGTCCGAGCATCCCCTCGCGCAGGCCGTCGTGCAGTATGTACAATCCAAGAAAATACCCGCCGCTAAAATAGACGGGTTCAAGGCCCACTTCGGGAAGGGAGTGGAGGGAACCCACCAGCGAAAGGCGTATCGTTTAGGTAATATTCGCTGGACGGAGGAACAACGCATTCCCCTCGATGAGTATGAGGGAATGATTGAGAAATGGGAAAATGAAGGAAAGACGGTGGTCATTCTATCCAGTGGAAAAAAGACACTCGCCATTGTTGGGATCGCCGACGTGCTCAAGGAATCCTCCGCTGCCACCGTAAAGGAGCTCAAGGACCTCCACAAGGACGTGTGGATGATCACCGGAGACAATGAGCGAACGGCCAAAGCGATTGCCGCTCGCGCGGGAATAACCAATGTGTTTGCTCACGTGCTGCCCGAGCAAAAAGCCGAATATGTGAAAAAACTTCAAGCGCAAGGAAAAAAGGTCGCATTCGTAGGAGATGGAATCAATGATGCCCCCGCCCTGGCTCAAGCCGACCTGGGGATTGCCATGGGCAGCGGCACCGACATCGCCATCGAGGCCGGAGACGTGGTGCTCATGAAAGGCAACCCCTATGATGTGGTGAATGCCCTCCACTTGGGAAAGGCCACCATGGGAAAAATCAAGCAAGGGATGTTCTGGGCCCTCGTGTATAATGTATTAGGCATCCCCATCGCGGCCGGAATCCTCTATCCATATACGGGGTGGCTGCTCTCTCCCATCATCGCGGGAGGCGCAATGGCATTAAGCAGTGTGTCGGTGGTGACGAACGCATTATTCTTACGTACAATAAAATGGAAAAAAGCGGAGGAAAAAACATGAAACACGAAAAAAGAATGAATCTAAACGTTCTCGCATTTGGAATTGCAGGAGGAATCCTTGGAATCGTCATGAGTTTCCTCATGGGAGGAGGCTCATCCATGATGGGCCCCGGGTTCGCAGGATATGGAATGATGGGTGGAATCTCTGGCGGTGGAATATGGGGGGTTAGTATGGGAATTTTCACCGGAATACTCGCTGGACTATTCGCCACGCTTTACAATTGGTTCGATGAACGCACGGGGTAAGATGGAATCCGCCCACCGTGCGGAAAATAAAGATACTGCCCTTCAACATCCACTATCCGGAGGAGGCGTTCCATTTCCTTCTGTCGCAGGGGTTCCATCGTCTCCATTCCAATCAATCTCGTCACAACTCTTGCACTCACACTTACAATTCGTACCGCAACCAGGGGTCTCTCCTTCTCCACAACTGATAAGACCTGAACAGTGAGTGGATTGTTGTCCGGGAGAACCTCCATCACATTCTTCTCCAGCATCTGCATCCACGTTACCTCCATCCCCATCTCCGTCTAATCCAATGGGCCACCCCATCGCATTCACTCGTTGAGGATCGCCCATGCCGCATGTGACGCCCACCCCTGAACCATTACTACCTCCACTGATTTCCGATGCGGGATAGTATGGGCCGTAATAGTCCCCAGGGGGATACCCAATGTTATCGATGGGATATAGATCCCCATCCGGATCCCACTCCGGAGTACCCCCGCCGCAAGTGGGTACGCATAAGCTCACATCAAAACCGGAACAATTGTCAGTACACGAAACATTGTTTACTGGCAATGGACAATCGGGAAAATAATAGGGAACGTAGGTCCCCGTGTTTTCATACTCCCACATTGTGTGAATGGGATCGATAAAATCAGAGCAGCTAATCCCAGGGGGAGAAAGGGGGTTCGTGTTGATATTCCCAATGAGTAAGGAATTCACAGACGTAATTTCTGATGGAGAGAGGGAACTTTTATTATAGAGGGTTCCCCCCGGATAATCACATACTTCAAAATCACCTTGATCGTTCAATGAATTGGCCACCCCATCCCCACACACCCCTGAAGAGGACACGCATGAGCAAGGGTCTCCTGAATTGGGAAGGCCGCATTTCCCCGGGCACGCGTAATCATTCCACGCATCACACTCTTCTCCGGCCTCAACTTTGAAATTTCCACACGCAGGGGGGGTGGATATCGGACTATAATCTCCCACCTTCAAACACTCGGCCGAAGAAACAATGGTCTCGCCGGGAATAAGAGATTTTGAAAAACACTGCCAGCTCGCGTGATCCAACGATGCCCCATTGAGTGACCACTGCACATCCCCTGCGTGGGTTGACCCACAATTCCCTGAAACGACATAGTATCCAACAGGGCAGGTTGATTCACAATAGCCCACGTTCTTGAGAAAAAGACTGTAGGGACAGGAGTTGAGGACCTGGGTGGTAATCCACTCGAGTTCTTCATACGAATGGCCTAGTACTGGGGGGTTGTTTCCCCCATACGTATACGCTACCATCCCGAGGACTAGTATCACTATTCCAATGAACACCCAATCGGCCGTACGAGCCGGGAGAATACGACCCGAAAAAGTTGGGCGCATCTAACCCACTCGCGCGCACCACGCCCGTGCGAGATATGTTTGTCCTGGATAGTGGCTGAAGTCCCAGCACTGCCAGGATATTCCATCCGTAGAAACGCCCATTCCTGCCCATTGTGATCCTTCAAAGCTTGTGCAGCTCCCACCCATCGCACGATAGTCGGATCCCCATCCACCACAGGAGGCGGTACAGAGTGTGCTGGTGGCATCATCCGTACAATCTTTTTCCACCGATTGAAATTGAAAACTAATTTCATCGGACGTGTGACCCAAAACATTGGGAGACAGACCGGAATTATAGGCCGTTACGCCGAATGCGGACAATAATAGTGTAAGAGCGGCCAGCATCGACCAAAAGGAAAAGATATGATATCCCATGCGGTGGGAACCATTCTTTCCTTTAAAAAAGGTGTGCTGATTTTATTTTAAAAAAAAAAAGAAAAATTAGCCCAAATCCTTAAGGAAACGCAGTAATTGGTCGCGGCGTTGGGATACCGTAACGGACTTCCATCCGTGTAAAGAGGCCGACCACGTGTTGAACCACAAATCATCCGCAAACACAATATGATCCGAACGCGCCCTCAATCGTTTTTGAAGCGCTGCAAACGCATCCGGAAAGGGCTTCATTAATCCTGTCTCACACGAAAGGGAAACCTCGTCGAACAGCGCAAAGTGTTTCTTTCCCCGATGATAGGCAGCCTGGGCCAAATTCATGTCGGAAAGAATCGCCAGCTTCCATCCTTTTGTTTTCAATCGCTTCAACTCACGCACCACGCGGGGGTCAAACACTCCGCGTTGGGCGTAACGGGACATGATCAGTCGTTCAAAATCCGTTTGAGAAAGTTTCTTCCCTAACACACGTTCATAGAAAACACGCGTGGATATTTTTCCCGTCTGGGCATCCGCGAGGTTGAGGAACCAATTCAGGTACATCCCAACCACCGGGGTATGCGTCTGCTTGGCCGCTTGTCCGAGGATCCATTTCTCGGAACTGGGAATCAACACCCCATGAACATCGAGAACCAACCAGTATGGACTCGTTGAGCGGGACGCTGACTTAGTCGTTTTCCTCGGCATGCATCGTGGGGGGAAGGTTGGGAATTAAATGGTTACGGGTCAGGGACGCAGAACCAATGACTTTTCCCTCGAATGAGACGGCCACCCATCCGTCCGAGAGGACCTTTGAAACATCCAAGTATTCTCGCCCTATTTTCTTCCGCTGGAAAAAGGATTCCATCTGGTGCGCGTTGATGGGAATCACATTCTGGGAAATATGACCCCCCATGAGAGTGATAAAGTTGGAGGTGGGTTCGAATTGGGTTCCTTCCGAAAAGGCCAACAATCCCAAGGCGAAAATATTCGCGTTGGAATCCGCGAGAATTTGCGCATTCATGTGAACGGCAAACACGCTTTCCTTATGTTGAATCCAACGGTAGGGTTTG
>CAZKYB010000007.1:0-13798 GCA_964557045.1 uncultured archaeon | reverse complement strand
AATATACCGCTTGGCATGTCCGGGTGTGCAGAAGGGAATCTTCATCGAGAACCCCCCTTGACCAACTTGGCCACGAAGAAAGACTGAGTGTTCGTATCCTGGGGATATAGCCGGTGCGCGTGCTCCATCCCATGAGAGAAGGTCCGGTTCCTAAAGGAAGACAAGCCGGGACGGGCCTTCAACCCGGGAAGTGCAAAAGGAACCAGGCGCAGGTCCTTTCTCTCATGCAATAACGTCGTGAGGACCCCCTCACACTCTTCGGGGGAGAGGGTACACACACTATAGACCAGGGTCCCTCCTTCTTTCAATAGGTCGGCGGCCTTGAGGATGAGCTTTGTTTGGAGTTGGGCCTTATGCACCACATATTTTTCGGACCAACTCTTCAGGGTTTGAGGTTTCTTTCTCAACAGTCCTTCTCCAGAGCAGGGAGCGTCCAAAAGAATCTTATCAAACACGAATGAATCGGGGAGGGTTAAGGCATCCTGCAGGGCGATCCCGGCGTTCATTACGCCCGACCGACCTAACATGTATCTCAAGGCTTTGGCTCTTTCTTTGTTGGGCTCGCAGGCCAACAAGCTTCCTTCGTTCTTCATCAACCCGGCCAACTGAATGGTCTTATTCCCCGGAGCCGCGGCCATGTCGAGGACCCTGTCTCCCGGGAGAGGGTTCAAGACTTGAGCGGGAAGTTGAGAGGCTAACTCCTGCGGATGAAAAAACCCATTCTGAATTTCCCACCACCCTCCGATTAACGAAGACAAGTTTTCCAAAAAATACGTGTGAGGGAAATGCTCGGGTTGGGAAAAAGAAACGCCTCTCGAATGGAGACGAGACTCGACCCACTTGGAATCGGCCTTCAACGGATTCACGTGAATCGTTTTAGGCCAGCGGGTCTTGGAGACCTGGACAAAGGAATCAAAATCCTCCTGATTAGAAAGCAACTCCCGATAGCGCTCCAACAGCCGAGGCGAGAATTTCGTCATATGAAAAAAACTCTCCCGCCCCCTTATAATCACGTCGCCGGGGAGGAAAAATTTCTCCTGGGATTTATTTTTCTAAAAAACTAGAACCGCTCCATTGGCCCAATGCTTCGGAAATTTGGGGGGATGAAATACGTTTTAATAGTCGGGTAAACTTACAAGAGGAACCCCAATACTCCCCTGGAAAAAAATACTCCAGGCGCATCCCAAAACGCAACATGTAGAGCCGTCAGGCGCGAATAAAAAAAAGGTGGTCCCCGCATGAATCCAAGCCAAATCCAAACCCTCATCCCGAATATCAAAAAAAGAAGCGGCGCGATTGCCCCGCTGAACCAGGATAAGATTACCAGCGCCATATCCAAAGCCTTTTTCGCCACGGGAAAGGAGAACATGAGCCTGGCCTTGAAGATTTCCGACAAGGTCATCGAACGACTCATCCAAGAAAGGGAAGCCCACCCGGAGGATAGCATTCCCACCGTGGAACACATCCAGGATATTGTGGAAGAAGAATTGATGAAAGCAGGGGAAACCAAGGTTGCCAAGTCCTACATCCTATACAGACAGAAGAGAACGGAAGAACGAGAGCTCAAGCGGACCATGCTGGGAATGCCGGTTGATACGAAAGTGGGAATCAACCAATTGCGCGTATTGAAGGAACGCTATTTGTTGCGCGACGAAACCGGAAAAGTCAAGGAGACCCCTGAACAATTATGGAGAAGGGTTGCAGACAACATCGCCAAGGCCGAATTATTACATGGGGGAACCGAAGAAACCGTCCAAGTGTGGTCGGACAAGTTTGTCACCCTCATGGAAAATATGGAATTCATGCCCAACACTCCCACCTTGATGAACGCGGGAACGCCCATCCAACAATTATCGGCGTGCTTTGTTTTACCCATTGAGGACAACATTGAGGGTATTTACGAAACCATGAAGCACCAGGCCATGATTCACCAATCCGGTGGAGGAACGGGGTTTGACTTTTCACGCCTGCGACCTAAAGGAAGCATGGTCAAGTCCACGAAGGGAGTGGCCACCGGTCCTGTGGGTTTCATGAGCGTCTACAACGCCTCCACGGAAATCATCAAACAGGGAGGAAAACGACGCGGGGCCAACATGGGTATTCTACGCGTAGATCACCCGGACATTCGAGAGTTTATTCATTGTAAGGATGATATTACTAAGATCAATAACTTCAACATCTCGGTTGCACTCACTGAAAAATTCATGGAGGCCGTGGAGAAAGGAGAAGACTTCGATCTCGTGGACCCCCACACCAAACAAGTCGTACGGAGGGAAAACGCCGCGGCATTGTTTGAGGAGTTAGTTACAAGTGCGTGGAAGTCCGGCGATCCTGGAATTATCTTCATCGATCGAATCAACCGAGACAATCCCATTCCTCACATCTATACGATTGAGGCCACCAACCCCTGCGGAGAACAGCCGTTAGGACCCTATGATTCGTGTAACTTGGGAAGCATCAACCTCGCCAAGTATGTCACCCCTCAAGGAGAGGTCATGTGGAATGAGTTGAGAGAAACCATCCGCACCAGTGTACGATTCTTGGACAACACCATCGATATGAATCGGTATGTCATTCCCCAGATCGAGAAGATGAACAAGGGAAATAGGAGAATTGGACTAGGTGTCATGGGATGGTCGGACATGCTTTTCAAGCTCAACATCCCCTACAACTCAGAGGAAGGATGCGAGTTCGCGGAGAAAATGGTCAAATTCATCCGAGAAGAAGCCGATGCGATGTCGCAGGAATTAGGGAAAGAAAAAGGACCCTTCCCCCACATCAAGGGAAGCATCTACGATGTTCCGAATGGACCCACGTTCCGAAACTGCGCCCGCATCACCATCGCCCCCACGGGAACTATTTCGATGATTGCCGACTGTTCCAGTGGAGTCGAGCCCTTGTTTGCGATTTCCTTTGTTAAGCGTGTCATGGATGGACAGGAATTATTGTACGTGAATGATATTTTCAAGGAAGTCGCCATCAAGCGAGGATTCTATTCCGAAGAATTGATGGAAAAAATCGCCGCGGAAGGAACCTTACAACATTGTGCTGAAATCCCCGAGGATGTGCGCAAAGTATTTGTGTGCGCCCACGACATCACCCCGTATTGGCACGTCCGCATGCAGGCCGCCTGGCAAAAGTACACGGACAATGCTATATCAAAGACCGTGAACTTCTCGCACGACGCCCAAGTGGACGATGTGAAGGAAGTCTACACTCTCGCGTACAAGCAGGGATGCAAAGGCGTCACGATTTACCGCGACGGAAGCAAGGGATTCGAGAACCAAGTGTTGAACCTCAACGTCAAGGGAAAAAGTAACAAGGAAGTCGAGGACCAATACAAGCAGAAAGTCCTCGCAACCAAAACCCATGATTTGAGCAAAGGAGAAATGAAGACCTGCACGAAATGCAACGGAAACAAGCTCCACATGCAAGAGGGATGCGCCACGTGCATGGATTGCGGGTACTCCTACTGCTCCGTATGAACCGATGAATCACCGCCACGCTCACGCGTGGCTTTCACACTTGCGAGGAGGGTCGAGGGACCGCGGTCTCCCATTCAGTTGGGAGGCACCTTCCCTCGATCCTTTCGCCAACCTCGTTCTTGAAAATAACCCATCCCCCCACCCCCTCGTTGGACCCTTGCAAAGTACCTTTAAAACACCTCAGACTCATCCAATAACCTATGATTCGCACGCACACCTGTGGAGAATTACGTGCCACCGATGCTGGAAAGCAGGTCGTCTTGGAAGGATGGGTGGATGCCCACCGACTCACGGGAAAGATATCCTTTCTCCTCCTGAGAGACCGCACCGGGATTACCCAAATCTTCGTCAACAAGGACCTTACTGCCACCCACACCCTCAAGCCGGAGTCGGTTGTGAGAGTGCACGGAAAAGTCAATGCGCGACCCCCCAACCAAATCAAACGAGAAATGAAAACGGGGGAAATTGAACTCGAGGCCACCAAAATTGAAGTGCTAAACGAATCCGAGCAGCCCATCCCCGTGGATTTAATGCCCGAAACCACCACCTCGCTGGACAAACGATTGGATTACCGCTTCCTGGATGTTCGACGCGAGAAAATCAAGGACCAATTCCTCGTGCGAAGCAAAGTGTTCACCAAAACGGTTGAATTCTTTGAGAAGAATGGATTCATCAACATCCAAACACCCAAACTCACTGCCTCCGGAGTTGAGAGTGGAGCCGAAGAATTCAAACTCCCGTATTTTGGAAAGACCGCCGCATTGGCGCAAAGTCCTCAAATCTACAAGCAGATGTTTGTGGTTTCAGGAATGGAAAAAGTCTACGCCGTGGAACCTATCTTCCGCGCGGAAAACTCCCACACCACGCGACACTTGACAGAGTTCACCGGAATTGACTTTGAGATGGGATTCATCGAGAATGAGCACGATGTGATGGATGTGGTCGAAAAATACATCCAGTACTTGTTGAGCGCCGTAGATGCCGAGGCCAAAGAATCCTTACAACGATTGGGAATTGAAATTCACGTCCCCACGCAAATTCCCCGATTGTCCTGGAAAGAATTGAGAAAGATGCTTGAGCAGAAAGGAAAAATCCTTCCTCCTAAAGAAGACCCGGACCCCGAAGCCGAGCGGATGATTGGGCAGTATGTGAAGGAGAAATACAACTCCGACTTCGTGTTCATCCTCGACTACCCCGTGGAGAAGCGTGCATTCTACCACATGCGACCCGACGCAGACAAGACTATCACCAAATCCTTCGACCTAATATACAAGGGATTAGAAATCGGCACCGGCGCCCAGCGCGAACACCGCCTCCCTATCCTCATTTCCCAGGCGAAGGAGAAAGGAATCGACTTAGCGCAAATGACCTTCTACCAAGACATCTTCCGCTACGGCGCACCCCCCCACGGAGGAGTGGGGTTAGGAATGGACCGCATCGTGAAGCAGATGCTCAACCTCGAAAACGTCAAAGAAGCCATACTCTTGCCGAGAGACCCGGAACGATTAACTCCGTGAAAAAAAACTATTTCTTTTTTCGAGGAAGGTGCTTCTTTCCCGAGATGTGAAATATTCTCCCCTGCAGGGCCGGGTTGGGCTCCTCATCCCTCTTTCCTTTCTTCGTGGAAACGGGTTTCTTCATTCAAGCAGGGAGGTTTTATCCCATTTAAGACCGGCTTCTGAACGGGTTGCAATTCCCTATTTTAAACCCTAAAGGGACCTAGTTAGGTTAGATGCGTACCTTACTCACTCAAACAGACGGTGCTTCACCCTCTGCTTTACTTGTACGCATCAACTCCAATCGCCCCCAATAGCACCCTTTCCCAAGCCCTGGCAGGTTTGGACGCGAAAGGCCTGATTTTTCATCAAACTAAAACCCAGGGAGCGATATACACTATGACACGGAGCATGATTGGAGACATACTCAAGAAAGAAGTCAAAACAGCCGAGGTATGGGGCTGGATCAAGCGTAAGAGGGACTTCAAGGGAACCCTCATCTGGCTACTCCGAGACGGAAGCGGAGAAATGCAGGCCGTCCTCTCGAGCGAAGCAATTACGGACAAGAAGGCCTATGAAAGTGCACGCAAAGCGTTAATGGAAAGCTCCATCAAGGTATGGGGAACCATCAAAAGCGACGAAAGGGCGCCCGGCGGAAAAGAAATGCAAGTAGAGAAAGTCGAAGTCTTGCACGCAGGAGAAGAATTCCCCATCGGAAAGGATTTGTCGGAAGAATTCCTACTCGACGTACGACACCTATGGCTGCGCTCCACCAAGATGCAGCAGGGAATGAAGGCCTCCTCATTGGTGTTTGAGGCTTTCCATGAATATTGCAAAAAGACTGGTTACTTAGAAGTTCAATGCCCCATGTTCGTTTCTGGAGCCGTGGAAGGAGGGAGCGAATTGTTCGAGGTAGACTATTTCGGCAAGAAAGCATTCCTCACGCAATCATCGCAGTTCTATCTGGAAGTGTACGCGCACGCACTAGAAAAGGTCTACACGCTCGCCCCCTCTTTCCGAGCCGAACCCTCCCGTACACGCAGACACTTGACGGAGTTCTGGCACGCGGAATGGGAAACGGCCTTCACCCACTTGGATGATCTATTAGAGTGGGAAGAAGGGATGATCAAGTTCATCGCCCAATATGTATTAGACCACGGAAAGGAACAATTAGCTTATTTTGGACGCGACCCGAAGACATTGGAGAAGATCGTCAAGAGCAAATTCCAACGATTCACCTACGATGAAGCGTTCAAAGTGGCCCAGAAGAAGTTCCCCGAATTGAAATGGGGAGACGACCTGCAGGAGATGCATGAAAGGGAAATCACGAAGGATTTTGATGTTCCCATTATCGTGCATCACTATCCCACCGTCCTCAAGCCGTTTTACCATCGACCCGACCCTAAGCGACCGGAAACCGTATTATGCGCCGACATGCTCGCCCCGGAGGGATATGGAGAGATTATCGGAAGCGGAGAACGATGCTGGACATATGAAGAGCTCTCTTCACGAATGAAAGAGGCCAAGCTCAAAGAGAAAGACTACCAGTGGTACGTGGACCTGCGAAAGTACGGGAGCGTACCCCACACGGGTGGAGGGTTAGGATTGTCTCGCCTCACCATGTGGTTATTCAAGATGGACCACATCCGCGACGCCGTCGGGTTCCCACGAACCATGAATAGGATCGTTCCGTAGAACGGCCTAGGAGAAGGGGAAAACCCCCTGCAATCCTATGTACATGTCGCGGTATTCGGATCACAGGAGCTGTCGGTTGTGACTAACACCTTGTCGATCCGTAAATCCGTTCCCACACAGGATGGCAGGCTTGCAGAAGTGAACTCCAGTTTCACCGTCTGAGAACCTCCAGGCCATGAGACGGTCGAAGGAAGAACGGTGGTCTTATTCCAAACCAATGGTGCACTTGCTCCTGCTCCAGAAAATTGAATTGATTTCGATGCCGCACCGATACCGACTGTCACGTTCTGACGGTTAGTTGACAAAGCATTCAAATTTGCGCCGCGCACCCAAATAGTATATGAAGCATTGGGAGAAGCGGGAGCCAGCAGGGTAACCGGATAATTGGCAAACACCTGGGCAGTATTACAACTCGAAGAAACCAATTGAATCACAGGCACACCCAGGTGAGATCCTGCGGTATTAACGCTAGTCCCGAAGCTTCCAGTTACAGTTTCAGCTTCCCACTGTTTAGCTTCTTTACTCGCCTTAACTGTAGTTGAATAACTATTAATGGTACAATTCGTCGAAGTTCCAGGCGTTGTCGCATCATCGAAGTCACACATGTGGACCGCAAGATGATACGTTTGACTGGGAATGATTCCATCCGTGTAGCTCAGACTCCCCGTCAGATTATTGGAAAAGAGGGAAGCAGTAGTGACGACCGCCGAACTGTTCTGAGGAGTATGCACTAAAGTCACTTTTTTGACATTCGGAGAGGAAAAATCCGTTATACCGGCCGGACAATCCACGGTTGAGCAAGCCCCGATTTGGTAGCTGCCCTGTTTAATGGCCAAACTTAATCCCTTGTCAGTGACCGGGGTTCCAAGATAGACATCGGCTGTTTCCTTAAACGCGAAACTTAACACACCTCCGTTGATCAGACCCGTGGATCCAGTTGGAGAAATCGGAAAAGGGGCCTCGGTGTCCGCCGGCCACGTCCATCCTGAACCATTGGTCACATCAATCGCATTACTTACAATCTGGTAATCAGTCCCACCATTATCCGCAGCCGCCACGATATAGGAAGAAACCGTCGAACTGATGGGCAAGGCAATTAGCTTAATCAAATAGTTAGTGATTCGACCGTTATCGGGGGAAGACGTCTCATTAAATGTGAAATTCGTCGGAGGGGAATAGCTGTCGGGAGTGGAAGCGATTACGGTATCCGAATTCATGGTCGAGATAGGAAACGTTCCCGAGGGAGTGGCGGAGATGAACAACCCCTTACTCACCAAACCAAGCCCCGCGAGGAGAGAGTTTCCAGTCCAAGAAAAGGAGTAATACGACTCTCCATTCACAGCCCCCGTGGGCGATGCAGAAAGACCTGAGAGTGTGACAGGGTCTCCGCCTCCACCACTCGCCTCACAAACGGAACAGGAATTACAAATGGGGGTTCCGCCGGAACATCCCACATTTCCAGTCGTGTCACAAACTTCCGTACTGTTCAGGTTGACAATACCATCTCCACAGGCTTGCGTGCCGATGTTACATGAACCGTACGCAGTACATGTTGAATTACAAGTCTGCGTTCCATCGTATGCAAACGCACCGCCCTCACAGTTTGAGGTTTGGCTCGGCGCACAAAATTGACTGGCAGTGCCGCACAAATTAGCCGTGCTTCCGCCAAACGCGGTATTGAGTGAAATTTCGCCCGTGAAATTGTCAATGTTATCATTGATGATGCCCGTCGTGGAAGACGTGGAGCCAATCGCAATCAGCAGGACAACCGTCCCCACCAGGACGGCCCCTCCAATCAATAGTAAGTATTCCAGCGCACCCTGTCCACGAATCGGCTTTGCATTCATTCGAACCACTCCTCTCATGGAGGAAGGCAATCGTTCCCTCTTTATAAATCTGGGTCGACCTCCCTTCGAGGGTTGTTTTACTTGTCGAGCGTCGCACCAAAAATGGTATTAAAACCCGTGAACAAGGGAGTGTAGGTTGGGCCTTTTTCGCCTTTACCGCTCTCCTCACGCAGGGGGATTCTAGTTGAATCCCCCGCATTCATTTTTTCCCACGCCCTTAAAAGGAACGAACGGCATCTGAACATGATCACGAGCGGAGACGATTCCCCTATGCGCAAAAACATTGTATTCCTCATCCTGTTGATGGCTCTCATTCCATCGGTTCACGCCATGGGGTGGGTTGAGGTGATTACCAATCCCCTGCGCGTACTCACCAACGAAGCCGCCCAGTTTGATTTCATCACGCGCGTGATTGTGTTCCTATTCTCACTCGCCGTGGCACTCATTGGAATTGTCGCCTGGAGACGCAATCCGAACCCGAAGATTAAATGGATTGCCCTCGCATTCGGACTGTTAGCATTCAAGTGGCTACTGAAAGTCATGGACCTATTCGTGAGCTCCGGACAATTCTTCCCGGATCACGCCGAGAACGTCATCGAACTTGCATCACTTGCCCTGATTGCCTACGCGATATTCGCGCCGAGAAAGGGGTAAACACGTATGGCGGATGATGAAGGGTTCGCCAAGGCCCTCCAATTGGACGTGCGCAAGCGCATCTACGAAACGATTGAGGCTTCCCCTGGATTGCATTTTCGTGAGGTGCAGCGACGCACCGGGTTAGCCGTGGGGAGTTTGCAGTATCATTTAGACTATTTGCAAAAACACCACATCCTCCGCACGCAGACCGAAGGAAAATTTGTTCGATATTATTCCGTGCGTGGACAATCCGTGGAGACCCATCCTCAAACTCAAATTGGGCAACAAACCATGGCGTTCTTGCGCCACGCCTCCACGAGAAAAATTATCCTATTTCTCCTCACGCAAAAAAGGGCCAACAATGAGCGCATCGCGGAGGAAATCAACCTATCCCCCTCCACTACCTCATGGCACTTGGACAAACTGGTGGAGGCAGGGGTATTGCAGCGTTCTCGTGAAGGGAGAAAGACATTCTTCACGCTCGTGAATCCGGAATCCGCCAAACACCTATTGGTTAACTTCAAACAGAGCTTCTTGGATCAGGCCGTGGACAACTTCGTGGAACTCACCCTCGAATTATCCCCCGAACCCACGCCCAACCCTGAGATGTGAATTATTCGAGAAGTACCCCATACATCGTAACTAATTCCCCGGGACCAATCCCATTTTTCTCGGCCCAACCCGCATTCACCTCTAACACATACCTTGCAGGCCAGGTGGGCGTGTACAAGGGACACGGATCCTGTGCGCAAGGGGACATGGACTGAACCTCCATCACGTGCAAATTATCCCCAATCCAAATCGCATCCAATGGAATCAAGGTATTTTTCATCCAGAAGGAATGAACACCCATCCCCTCAAACACGAAGAGCATTCCCGCATCCTCAGCCAGCGTAGAACGATTCATTAATCCCCATTGACGCTCCGCCGGAGTGTCAGCTACTTCCACCACCACGCAGGAGTTATCCACGCACACCGAAGGAAGGGCGATTCCCACCGGCGCCACCGGAGACGATTCAGCCGGAGGAGAGGCGCAACCCGCGAGAAAAAGAATAGAAAAAATAAGCAATGCGAGAATTGAACGATCCATGAAACGAATGTACAGAGGCGGAAGAAAAACCTATCCCCTATTTGTTCGCCACAATCTCAATCACGTCGCGATTCTTGAGAATGTGGTCCTTTCCCAACAACATACGCGTTTTCACATCAATGGCCTTGATGAAGTGCTTCCCGAAGTCCGTATGTAAACGAAACGCAAAATCCAACGTTGTGGAGTTGCGCGGCATCAAGAAGCAATCCGGCATGACCCTGCCTTGAGAGTCGGTTAGTCCTTTTGTTCCACCTGGGAAAATTGCCATGTACCCGAGGGAGGAAAATACGGTTTCATCCAACACCTTTTGGACACCCGAACCATGCAAGGGAGTCAGGACTTTTTCTTGAATGTACTTCAGGGCATTCTGCTGCGCCTCATTCAATTGGGTTTTCATTTCAAATTTCTCCGCGCCGGGTGTGTAATCAAGGATGTTATTCTTGGCGGCTTTCTTCAGCGTCAACTCCGCCTCGGCGGAGCAGGGAACAATCAGCAAGTGGGGGAATTCCTTCTTCATCTTCTCCACGTTTTGTTGCGCGTGCGGAAGGTCGCACTTGTTGGCGGCAATCACGATGGGCTTGGAGATTAATCGCAAATGATGCACGAACGAACGCTTATCCTCCGGAGACCAATCATTCAATCGTTTCTCCATCAGCTTGGATTTGTTCAGTCCTTGATCCACTTGCGCATCGTTGATTCCGAGCCCGGAAAGACCCTTGGACACCGCATCAATGATTTGCTGCTTCGTTTGGAGAGGCTGTCGGGCAAACTTTCCCCAATTATTCTCCAAAATACCCAACATCCATAATTCTAACTCCTCCTCCAAGAAACGAACATCCTTGCAGGGGTCGTGGGAGCCACTCTCAACGGCCTCTCCCTTTTCATTCGTACTACCGGAAGCGTCCACCACGTGAATCAACACATCCGCTTGACGCAAATCGTCCAAGAATTTGTTCCCCAATCCTTTTCCCTCATGCGCCCCCGGAACAAGCCCTGCAACGTCTAATAGTTCCACGGGAACGAAGCGCGTGTGATTGATACAGTATCCGGAGCGGGGATTGCATTGCACGCTGAAATCCTTATCCGCACACTCAACTCTAACAAACCCAACCCCCTTGTTGGGCTCGATGGTAGTAAACGGATACGGGGCACGCGCCACATCAATCAATGTGGCGGCCGCAAAAAAGGTTGATTTTCCCGCCGAGGGTTTTCCAACGATTCCGATGAGCATGCGATTCCAATCCTTTTCCTTTACAAGATACGCGCCTTGTTGAACTCTTTGACCATCTTCTCCGTGTGAGGGGGGGTCAAACTCTGATCCAACACGGATGGCTTAGCGGTAATGTGACAGCCCAACGCGAACGCCTTCGAAACATCCTGCGGTGTGCGCAACGAGGCGGCGAGAACATGCGCATCCAACTCATGGGCCTCAAATGCGGACATCATCTCTTCGATTTCCCCCCAGGGATCCA
The DNA here is from genome assembly GCA_964557045.1 of uncultured archaeon. GTDB lineage: Archaea > Iainarchaeota > Iainarchaeia > Iainarchaeales > VGJJ01 > VGJJ01. The sequence continues at coordinate 2,077 of CAZKYB010000007.1, read as the reverse complement.
ACTTGGCCTCTTGCATACGCCCAACATAGGGGGCAATGTAGTGCCCTCCAGCAAACGCGGCGAGGATTCCCTGTGCGGCCGAAAAGACGGCCGTAAAGCAGAGTTCAATCTTATCGTGATTCAACGTGGGGGCGATTGAAAACCCATTCGTGTCCGCGGGGATCTTCACGATGGCATTCGGGAGAACTTCATGGATGGTCCGAGCATCCTCCAGCAACTCATCGGGCGTCTCCCCCACGGCTTGCACCATGAGGATTTGCTCCTTGTTCAAGAGGTGATTGATCTTCTGCAAGTGCTCAAAGCGATCCTTGACCTTCAATTGGGCTAAAAGCAATGGATTGGTCGTCACGCCCTTCAAAAAAGGCTGCTTGAGCCAACGCTCGGCCTCGAGGATGTTCGCCGTATCCACAAAAATGGTCATTCTAGGAACGGTTCCCCTCAAAGGGTTTTTAATCAAAAGGCCAACCCCTTTCGCGCAAGGGGGAATGGAAAATTAGCCAATTAGCCCCCCTCAGAGGGTATTCGTGCCCGCCACAATCCCATCCAGCACGAACTGAAGGGCTTCTAGGTGAAAAGAGGCTGCCTGTTCACTTCGCACACTGAATCGCCACTCGTGGGAATCCTGAATGACAACCACGGACCAAATGGACAAATCATACCCGGAAGAACCATCCTCATTCGGGAGAGAGGACCAGTCTATCTTTTTGAGTGCGTCCTCCAGGAGACGTGCATTTTTCTCTGAAACCCCAATTGGGGTGTTCATGGAATAATTCCCAAACGTCGCCGCGTATTTCTTTCCCTCGCGGCGAATCGTCAAATACGATACTTTTCCGGAGATTCCTCCGCGACGCATGGAGGTCAGCACGTAGGGATTGGAAGGATTGAATGTCGACATGATCCTCACCTAGAACTCAATTCCTTTTCGCGCAAAAATCTGCTTCATGTAGGGATGCCTCTTGAGTCCCATCTCGGTGACATAGTCGGCCACCTTCAGAATTTCCGCCGGAGCATTGCGTCCCGTCAACACCACTTCCGTGTGGGAGGGCTTCTGCTCCAGCATGGAAAGGACCCGCTCCACGGGGAGCAATTTCATGTTCATCGCCACATTCAACTCATCAAACACCACCAAATCATACTTCCCAGAAAGGACGGCGTTCTTTCCATCCTCAAACGCTTTGTCGGCCATTACTGAATCATACTGATTGGGAACAAAACAATCCCGACAATAACCCGCAAACGTGCCCTTCTCAATTTCCTCATCATGCTGCGCCTGGTTCTTGCAGATCACGTTATAGCTCTCAAACTTCATAGGAAGACCAAACTTGCGCAACGCAAGCGCTTCCCCTGTGTATCCTATTTTCATGAATTGGACCATATACACGCTCAGGCCGTGGCCCATGGCCCGTAGAGCTAATCCTAAGGAAGCAGTCGTCTTGCCTTTCCCATCACCCGTGTAGACGTGAACCAATCCCTTCTCGAGCCTCATTTTCCCATCCCAAAGGGAGTAGGATTCAATAGTATTTAACGCCACTCTCAGGAGAATGCCGGAATGAGAAATCGAGCCTTAGGAGTTCGACCAGACCCAGGCATCATTCTTCGTACACACGGACGACTGGAAGGTCGTATTGACCCCACACGTCGCCTTATTGGAACCCGTCCCGGCAGAACAGTTGGTGGGATCCTCGCGATACTGGATTATGGAAGACACGGGATCCGACGTGGACATACTTCCCGAGGTCAAAAAGCGCTGAGTTCCGGCCGGATAGGGAATACCGGCTTGACCGTAATAGTTGAAGGCTGGCTTCTCGTTCCACAATCCGCACAGCGCATTCGCCTGGGCTTGAGTAATCGTGCCGAGGGAGGCATCATTCTGATAGGACAACGTGTACGTCCCGCTCGACGAGAAAGGAGTCCCGGAGCTCGTACACGCGTTTCCGGAGAAGTCGGTGAAGGCGGATGCGTACTGCGACGCGTAGGCATACAACTCATTCGTATTCCAATAGACGCGCGTCTTGTTTCCTGCATACGAGAGGCACGACCATCCCTGCGTGGTACCGGGCTGCGACTGCTTCCCAAT
>CAZKYB010000006.1:22222-29088 GCA_964557045.1 uncultured archaeon | reverse complement strand
TTCCTTCATTCCCCGCCTTCTGAGGAACGAACTCGGCCAACTGGAGGATACGACGCACACCTAAACGACGGTTACGAAACATCACCACATTCAGGTGCACCGCTTCGAGCAAAGAAGGAGCAATTTCAATCGGCGGACTCGTCAAACGCTGAATGGTTTCTTCCGCCGTGTTGGCGTGCACGGTGGCATACACACTATGTCCCGTGTGCATCGCTTCAAACATCACTTCGGCTTCCTTCTGCCGACGCACTTCCCCCACAATAATTCGGTCGGGTCGCATTCGGAGCGCGTTCACCAACAAATCGAGCATCCCTACTGCACCCTTTCCTTCTGCGTTAGGTTCACGCGTGGTCATGGGGACCCAGTGCAGGAAATCCGGCAACGTGAGTTCGCGCGTGTCTTCAATGGTCAACACACGCTGATTGGGCTGGATGAAGGGCAACATGACATTCAACAAGGTCGTCTTTCCTGAACCGGTTCCACCCGACACCATGATGTTCAATTCGTACTCCATCGCCAGCCAGAGCATCGCACTCAGGGGAGCCGAGGATGTTCCCGCGTTGATAAAATCCGTAACGGTCCATGGATCCCGGCGGAAACGACGAATCGTGATGGTGTTTCCCCGAGAGGAAATTGGAAACAGAGAGGCATTCGCACGATCCCCCGTCACCAAGTGCGCATCCAATAATGGATTCAAAACCGTGACCTGCTTCCCCACCCGTCGCGCGATGATACTCGCATAGTTTTGGATGTCGGCCTCGGGTGAAATGAAAATGTTAGACTTCAACCACCCGTGCTTCTTGTGATATACCCACACGGGTTCCTGGGCGGAATTCACCACAATTTCTTCCAGGTTTCCGTCCGACAGCAGGAATTCGATTGGCCCAAGCCCTGCCATCTCATTCAGCATGACCGTGACTAACTTGTCCCTATTTTCCTTCGTGAGAGTGGGAAGCGAATGCGTGAGGAGGGAATCCGCCTTCTCTCGAAATGTTCGTTTCAAATCATTCACGAACTTGGTGTCGAGCATCTTCTCGGAAGAAATGTTCACTTCCGTCACGATCTTCGACTTGAGATCATTCAACATGGCTCGCGTACCTGGACCGAACTCCGGAAGGTGCAGGAGGTACTGCTTGACATACTGCTCGTCATCCTTCCCGATATCCACGGTTACGGCAATGTCCGACTGGACGGTATACGATTCATCTTTCTTGAACGCCATACGATCACTCATCCGGCCTCTTGTATACGATTAATGGTTCCCCGAACGCGGGATACTTGACCTCGACCAGACCATTGTCTTCTAGCGTCTGCAGTTCCTGCGCGACCTGCTCCTCTTTCAAGGCTAACACGCGCGCAATCTCATCCAATTTCATAGATTGCCGACGCTTGACCAATTCAAAAATGCGATCATAATCCGTGATGATGGGCACCTCCCCCAATTTGTTGGGAGTCGCCGGCTCCTCCTTCCAGACAGCCATTGGAGGAGACGCTACTTTTATCGGTGCCTTCGAAACTGACACCGGTTTTGAGACGGGAATAGGAGTGGGAGCCGCACGCACGACCGGAGGAGAAGATGCAGGAACTTGAGCCGCAGAAGTGGGACGAAACCCAGTCGCCGGCGCCACCTCGTTGGTGGAATAGGGCGCCTTGGCTGGAGGCAAATGGAGGATGTGGGCCAAGCCTTTCCAAAAGCCCCGGGAGGGAGCATCGCTTCGGGAGTCCATGCACCCCCCACCGGGTTCGACTATTTAAGTTAGGAGGCGTTCACGACGATCGGCGACGTGGGAGCACTTTCATTTCCTGCCTCATCCCGCGACGTCAACACGAATGCAGTTCCATCGGGCGGGAGGGAAAGGGAGTACGAAGTGTCCGGCGTGATGGCCACGGTTGAATAGGCAGTGAATCCTCCCGTCGCCGCGTTCTGCTGATGAACAATATACTCCTTCACATCCGACGACACGCTCGCGCTCCATGAGAGAATCAACGTGGAGTCGTCAATGGAGTAATTCAACCCCGCAGGAGGAGAGGGAGGACTCTGGTCCTCAACCACTGATATTTTTTTGAACGAAGACAACGCAGCGAGGAGTGTGGAGGAATCATACACATCCCCCGAAGGATACCACTGAATATTCAGGAAGGACGCCGACTTGGGCAGCAAGACCGGAATGAAATAGGTTTCCGACACTCCAGAAGAAAGACCATCTAAAAGGAACTGCAGCGACTGCTCCCCTAGTAGAGTGGAACTGGAATCATACCACTGCACGCGACCCACAAATAATCCACTCGTCGACACGGACGACGTATTCGTTACGATAAGAGGGATGGGAACTGCGACGCTGGTGTAGATAGTTGGCAGGGCCCCTAAGTCAAGTGCGAATGAAAAAGGTTCCTTCGTGCACGCATTCTCGACACACGATTCACCACTCGGACACCCGCAGAAAGAACAATCGGAAATCAATGATTGATTCACGCAACGTAGAGGAGGAGAACTGCACACCCCCTCCGGGGTGCCATCCAAACAAATCGACGTCTTCGTCTTCACTTCTAGCTTCCAATCCACCGACAAATAACCCGATTCCGCGTGAATAATCTGAGGACCCTCCTCCGTGAACGTGAAGGGCAGCGAATACGAACAGATGGAATCGGAACATGGAAGAACATGCTCAACCCCCCCGCCCCGAACAAGAATATCCTCCTTCCCATGCCCCGTCACGCGAACCGTGACCGCGTGCGATGCCCCCACAGAGGCAGTGGGAAGACCTTCAATGGTCAACGTAGGAGGACCCGAGACCGTGGACACCGAGGGAGGCTGCGTGAAGATGAAATAGAGAATACCCACCCCCACCACCAACGCAAATAGACCTGTCGCCCAATCCATGGCACTCATGTGGGAAACACCACGACATTGCTTTTATACGTGTTGAAACCCGTCTTGCGCGCCGTGTAATTCGCATCCTGATAGTAGAAGGTGGAGATGTCCTCATTGAACGTCACCGCCACCTCAATGACCACCGGAGATCCCCCATGTGAGATGTGGAGAGCATTCCCAAAGAGCAGCGTGATGGGCAAAGAATCGCAACTTCCACCCGTGCACGCATATACGATGGTTTGAGGATCCGTATCAAAATGCCCATAGATGAATTGATCCGACACCGAGACCGCACAAGAAGTGCAGTTCGAATCCAAGAAGCGCAACGTGAAATAAGGACCTAAATCCGCATTGTAATCCTGATGCGGACACCCCCCGGAGAAGGAACACGAGACACTGTTGTAGTCATCCGTCCCCGTGGGAAGAGAAACATTGATGTCAATCCGCCGAATAGAAGACAACGAGAAGTCATTCGCACAGCCGATAAACGACTCGGAAGAAAACGACACATTATTCGTATCCTCAATCCGATACTGAAGACACTGCGGGAGAATATTGAACCCCGCAGATAAGGCCGACGTCCCACCCCAGGAGGGAGGCGTGGGCACGTTCAAGTCCACGGTCACCCCATCGAAAGTCTGCTGGGTATTCAGGTCCTCCACGAACACACGATAGGCGTTAATTAAATCGAAATACAACGCTAATTTTCCACTCGAAATGGGAAGCGTCTGGGAAATCGAAAGGGTGTTTCCGTCCTCCGCATACGTGAACGGAAGAATTCTCTGCTGAATCCCCGGGAGACCGATGGTGGGATCCAGCGTGATGATGTCGTCCGTGATGTCATCGTATTTTGCATTAATGGCATTCAACACCGAAACCTCAATGGTGGTCTCTGAAAACCGCTGATTGGACGAAGAGGAAAACAGCAAGAGGGAGAGAATTACTCCAATCAAAATGAACGAGAGGAACGTGAAAAATACCCCGCGATGATTCATCCCCATTCACCCCCGCTGCCAGGCCCAATATTCCAACGCGAAAAACTCCGTGGAGGGCGTATAATAACAAAAGATGAGGTCCTGATCGTTGTACGTACACTCAGGAATGTCCCCGTCCGGATTCACCACGGCATACAACTCCCCCTCTGCCTGCACATTCTGCGTAAACTGATACGAATACGACACGCACCCCGGATTCAACTGACCACACAGCGAGGGAATGGTTGCCGTTGAGAGGAGATTGGTGGGCGGCGCGCCTTGGTAGAACGAAACCGACGAGGAATTGGTGTCCAGCGTCCCCAAGCTCTGCACGAGAACCGTTAAGTCTGTATTCGAGGGACCCACCAGGTCACCGGAAAGAATACTGATGTTGAGATCTCGATAATTGAACGACTGGGTGGAAAACACATCCCATGATTCCTCCTGCGTCACCCCATTCACATCAATGTATTCGAAATGCGTTCCGGGACTCGGCACTGAAAGAAGGGTGGACGAGCAGGCCAATGTCTCGGTACAGGGAATGTTAAACGTGTAGGTTGCCACCCACGGAGGAGGCGTTTGCGTATTGATGTCAAACTGGATATTTCCCCCCACGAGGAATCCATTACCATCACTCACAACAGTAATCCCGTCCGCTAGACCCGCCACAATGTTGGCATCCGTGGCGATGAGCTGGATGTCCTGGGCAATCAGACTGTAGACATCAATCAACGCGTCCTGATCACTAGCCTGATAGTATTTTCCCCCCGTGATGGTTGCAATATTCGACAGCTCAGAAGCATCCGCATCCTTACCAAACCCAATCGTGTAGATAACAATCCCATTGTTATCCGCGTTGATAGCCGCCGTCGAGGAATTGGCCCCCGCATTCGTTTGGCCGTCCGACATAAGGATTTGGAACTTGAGTGCGGCCGGATTGTGACGAACACTATTCAATTCAGACGAGGCCGCATTGATCCCATCACCCGTGGCCGTTCCCCCCGTCGCCACGGTGGCATTGATGTCACTTTTGATAAGGGAATACGTCTTCGTCAACTGCTGATCGGTGGTCGCCGAGCTTGAATAGCTCACAAACCCCATCTGATCATTATTCGAATCCCACCCATTGAAGTCTACAAAAGACGTCGCTGCGACCTGTGCCTGATTGATTTTGGGACCCGTGTCCAAATTCACCGTGGCCAATCCCTCTAATGAACTATCAATCGCCAAAAACCCCCACGTCACCCCATCCACTACTCGAACCTCCAAATCGCGGTAATTCCATGGAGTGGAGTAACTTTTTACGAACACTGGAGAAGTGGGAGTTGAGATGTTGATGACCTGTATCGAACTCCCATCCGCCACATACGCATAACCCCCATTCAGTCGCGTCGCGTACGCCGTTCCGGGAGTGTTGTAGGTTGCACTCAGCGTGGGAGACGAGGGAGTGGAAATGTCCACCACCCGCAACCCCGCCGAACCATCCGACACATACGCATACGAGCCCGAAACCACGGTATCATAGGCGTTCCCGGACGTGTTGTACGTCCCCGTCAAGGAAGGCGTATTTCCACTCACATCAAAAATTTTCAACCCCGATGAACCGTCCGACACGTAGGCCGTAGTTCCCACGAGATGAATCCTCCAGGGATCCGTCAGCGCATAGGCCCCCACCACCACGGGCGAGGATTTGGTAGACGTATTGACCTTGACCAGACCATGGATGAAATACGTCTCGAACCGTGCATCCCAATTCTGACTGGTAGAGTTCTGGTAGGCCTGTCCCCCAGAATACGAACTGCTATTGCTCCCCCTCCATTCGTAATAATTAGAACTGCTCGTCGCGGAGGTGGAGAGAACAATATAGTATGTCGAACCCGGCGTCACACCCAACGCATTCGAGAATGTGGCCGTGAGCGTTTGATAAGAGGATGTGACACTGGAGGACGCAATGGTGGCCGAAGCAAGATCACTCCCCGAGAGGGAACTGCGAATACTCACGGTTAGATTTCCGCTTGGGCTTCCCGTCTTCAACACCGTGACCGCCACCCCCGATATCATGGCCACCGTTGGCTGAAAGGACTGAGCCCCCGTCAATTGAGAGGCAGTCCGACCAATGTACAGCTCATTGTTTCCCGTCCCCGTGTTAGTAATATCGCTCGTGTCCGTCCCATACGTGGCCACATACGTGTCATTCCCATTCGACGCCACCCCATAGGCGTCCCCCCCTACTAACAGTTGAGCTACGGAAGAGGGAGACGCAGGGGTGTTTACATTCACGACACGCAAACCGGACGTTCCATCCGCGAGAAACGCATACCCGCCCGCCACATCCACATCACGAGCCGTGCCGGGAGAATTGTACGTTCCCAACAAGGTGGTGAGAGCGGGATCAATCGCATTAATGTCACGCAAACCCGAACCAGCATCCGCCACGAAGACATTGTTCCCATCCAAGTCCAAGGCCTGAGCATCCGTCGTGTCGAGAAGGTAATCATAGCTCATACTACCGGAACGATCGAAAACGAGAACCATATCCACGGCCTTCCTCGCCCCGGTATTTGACACCACGGACAACGACACAGTGATGTTCTGATCGCACGTCCATGGACCGGCTGGAGACACGTTCACATCGAACTGAATATTCAAATCCGTCGACTGCAACGCGGCATACGGGGAATTAGAAAAGAGATCAAATGGATTCGGATTCGAAGGACCCGACAATGCCCCCGTGCACTGCGACGCCGGCTGCTGCTTCAGAAAAACCCTTCGCCCATGAATGAAAGGCGCGTTCGTGGGAAGAGGGGTTCCATACGAAAGAGTCTGAACATTTTCATCCGGAAAACACGAATCAAAATCCGCACTGCTGCGGCACGCATTGATATCTACGGGATAACTCTTCATTTGCAAGTAAAAATCATACGAACCCGGCAGCAGAGATTGAGCCTTGCCGTAAATATTCTGAAGCGTCACCCCCGAAAACCCATTCGTGTCGATTTCCTTCGCCACATACCCCGAGT
>CAZKYB010000006.1:3074-22212 GCA_964557045.1 uncultured archaeon | reverse complement strand
GAACAAATCATCCACGTACTGATCCGTGATGCGGCGCTCCTCCAAATCCGTCGACTGGGGATTAAAATCACTAATGAAGACGAGAATTCCAATCACGAGAACCAAGGCTAAGATGATATCCGCACTGAACGCGAAACCGCGGCGGGAATGAGTAGAGAGATTAGGGATCATACAGGGTCAGCGTGAAGGTCGTTTCCACCCCATCAATGGTAACCAATCGTTGCACCACGCTCGCGTTCTTATTGGCAGAGGGTTCGATTCCCGTCTCGAGGTCAACCCCCCCGGAAAAAGTCATATAGAACTCATAGTAGGGCAGGTGCAGCCTCGTCTTCGTGTTCGCATAATCCAAATTTCCCATGTTCACGAGCGCCACCACCTTTTCAGGATTCAATACACGATCTTTTTGTGCAAGACCAATTTGCAGGATTTGATTCTGATCCGACAACTCGTGCCAATTAACCGGCGTCCCGGGGTTCTTGATGATGAACTCCGCGAGATTCGAAGAAAGGACATCCAACGTGCGACGATTCAACCGCTCCTCTGCTTCGGACTGTAACGATTGCGTGTAGTAATACAGACCCGCGAGAAGAATGAAGAAAAGAAACGTCGCGAAAAGGAGATCCGGTAAACTAGCCTGAGCATTGCGCATGATTCATCCCTCAAACGTCTGCGTGACCACGACCACACCATCGGGATTCAACAAGGTGGCAGTGGTCCCAGGCGTTTTCCACAACGCGGCCGATTGACTCAAGTAAATGATACTCGTCGTGGAGATACCTGGACCCGTGTACACCTTGGCAGACCCGTCCAGGATGTACGGAGAAGGAAACGTGATGAGCAATTCTCCGTCCTTCAACAACGTAAAATTCGACAACTCGAGCGATTGAAGGGAAGTAAACTCGATGAACTCTTGAGCCACTTGACCCTCGTCGACCTCCGTCTCCGTAATAACAATCAACGGCTCCCCATCCGGACCGAATCCCGGATTCGTGTACCCACACTCCTGGCTGAAATAAAGAGGAAGAATCGTATAGACGCAGGAACCGTCGCAATGGTAGTCCTGCCACACCTTTGTTGTACCATCACACGTAAACGTGTCCGGACCGCATGCGCTTTCTTGACACGAAGATGCCTCCGAAGGAATCGTGAGCTCACTATCGTCGAGGACCTCTTCCTCCTCCGTCTCGGACGTGAAAGAGGACGATTCCTTCTCCCAGATGCGATCGAACAATGAAAGGTAAGGCTCCGTCTCGTGCCCCTCACACACGACCCGCAAAACATCTGGAGGTTGCGCGTAGACTTTAGAATCGCTTCCATACACGACCACCGAACGATCCACAATCAAAAAGTTGGTCGCCACAAACTGAGATATCTTCTTCACGCGGATGTTCGCCCCCTCCAAGAAAAACTTAGGATTGAGCGTCGAATCCAATACCAGATTGACCACCACCCCGCGCTTAATCGCCATGCGTAAGCGATCCCGAAACTCCTTCGGCGCCGGCGTACGAAGCACCGCATCGATGCGAACCGAGGCGGAATCCACATGCGTCAACACTTTTTCAAGGCAATCCGACGCAGAACAAACATATTCATGCGTACACTGCAACAACGCCGCCTCCTTGGCGGCCGCCACATCCACGAGAGGAGTGACAAGAATCGGTTGAGGGGGCGATTCAACCACCGACGGAGACGTTATCTCAGGAACAGGAAAAAAAAGAATAAGAAACGCCGCCACCCCAATGATTGCAAACGGACCGATAAGCCATTTCAATTCAAAACGGAATGGAAGTGTATTTTCGTCGCCCGCCATCAGACCACCACCAGGTTGATGTTATCTAAATACATGCCGAACCCCTCCGTCGACACATCCCAATCAGAAAGAGCCGCCCCGATTTCTAAATAATACGCCCCAGGACCCGTGACGTACCCCGACACATCCTGCAAGAAAAACTCGATATCATCGGCCGGCTCATCCATCCACCATATTTCATTCGTGGAATCCCCATCATTATCGCTGGCATCGAGCGCGCTCCCCAAGTAGGACATCGTGGTGGAATTCCCAAAGCGCGCCTTTACCCACGCCTCCTCCCCCGCATCCAATGCGTTTCCCCACGCCCCATCCGCGTCGGTGTAATACGTAAAACTCAACAGGAGTTGGGCCCCCGGCGATTGGAGCGCCGCGTACACATCTGCATTCACATCAAATTGAACACCATACGCCCCACTCACGACCGGACCCACTGAGGAATTATCATCCGGATCGGAAGGAGAACCGGGAAGGTTCCCCCCCAGTTTAATCTCGAGACGATTCGACACACCTACATTGCTATCCAAGATACTCCCATCGTAGTTGGGATCCGCATTGAACTGAACCGAGGACGAAAGACTCCCCCCAAACGAATTCTTGTTCCAGTCCCACCCATCATTCCCCGCACTGGGCCCGAACGTGTTGGCGGAACTATTCACATCCGTTGAGAAATCCACCGGCTGAGGAACATCCAGGGAATGATCCCACAGATCGAGCAATATCCCGTCCTGCGTGTAGTCCACGTCTAGCCGCGCGTAGTCAATCGAAATGGTATGATTGGCCCCTGTCGGCTCATACGTCATACGAACACGCGCATTATTCACGAGATTCCAATCCGAAATACACCACGCGAGATTGGGCGACGTGTAAAAATCCTCTGTGAAGCTCGGACTATAGGCATTGATATCCACCCACGCCGCACCATTGTAGCACTGCACCATCGACTTGCTTCCGCCCAGCCCCACGTGATAGGACTCAAAATGCTTGATTAAGACCTCTACGCTGGTCGGCTGATTCGCACTCGTCAATCCCGCATTGGCAAAACGAAACTCCACCCAGTCCGGATCAACCGTCGAGTTGTCGGTAGACACCGCATACGAAACATCATCCGCCAGCACCTCCGAATACCACGTGTCCCCCTGATCATCCAGCAGGAGAATCAACCCTTCGGACTGATCCGTATTCGCATCCGGCGCCCCTGCAGTGGGAGTGAAGGGAGAATAGTTCAGATCATTCGTAAACAAGACCGTCCCATTGATATCAAAAGCACGAATAATACCCGCATACAACTCAGTATTCGATGCCGACCCCAAGAATGGACAAAAAATATCCCCGACAAAAATATTCCCATTCACCACATTCAAATCCTTCGATACTTCAAATTGCGTCTCCGAGTAGGGAGGATTCGAACTCATATACGTGATAATCGAAGAGACCTTTGTACAAACCTCCAACTCCAACGTGTTATCCTGCGCCGTAGATGATTGAAGACGAACTTGCTCGGTGAAGAGAAAAACAATTAGGAATAGTGAAAGTACAATGATGGCCGCCGTGAGATACTCCACCGAGACCTGCCCCCGCGACCGAGAGGAGCCCTGAATCATGTGTTGGTCACACTCGCATTCACATCCCCCATGGACACACGCAGCGTGTAGATGCCCCCTTGGAAGTAGAGATAGGTTGGATCCATCTTCACCTTCGTGAATCCAAAAAAAGTACTGGCCCCACCCACCTGCCCTAAATTAGCACGGACCACATTCTGATCCACCCTGAACTCAGAAAGGCCAGAAGGTAATTGCACGTCCAGGAGAATCGTGTTTCCAGGACCCTTCGCATATACAAAATCCACCGCCGCCGCCACATCATCCACTGCCTTCTGCGTCTGGATGGTCTGCACGGACGTGGAGTAGGATACAAATGAATACCCGAAGAGAATCGCCGAGACCAGCAAAAGGAACGAAGTGAAGACGAGGTATTCCAACCCCACCTGCGCACGGGCATTCATGACCCCACACACCGAAACCCCAAATAAAAACCCCCCCAAGGGAGAGCGTTAAAAGACCCAGATGACTTATGTATATGCATGGTCTCGGATTCACGATTAACATTTTACAAGATGATCCTCGACAAGTACACCCCGCTCATCAATGAGAAGGAGCAACGAAGCATCGAGCAGATTAAGGGACTCATCAACCCGGACGACCTGAGCATACAGACCCTCTTACTCCAATACACGCCCGACCCCTACACGTTTGAACGAGACTACCTCTTCGCCGCCCAGCAAGTGTTTGAATTCATTGCACGTGAAATCAAATACGTCCCGAATGATTTGAGCATGAACATCTGGCTCACCCCCAAGGACATCCTCACCCACAAAGTGTCCGACGACGAAGACCTGGCCGTATTATTGTGCACCGCCCTCCGCGCATTGGGAGACGCGAAAGCGGCCGTCTATGTGATGGAGCTTGAAGATTTACGCACGCACGCCGTGGTCATGTCGGAAATCAACGAGAAGACACTCTTGCTCGACCCGAGTGTAGGACATGGATTCTTCAAATATTATGGAGACAAATCCAGCGTATTCAAAAAATACCGCTTCGATGGAAAGAAACTCAAGCGGGCCCTCTATCGTTTTAATGCCGAGACGTATGAGCAGTTCATTTGAGTAGGAAAGAACACGTATGAAACCCCTCGAAATCCCCGGCATTACCCTCCACTATTTTATTCGCGAGTGGAACGAACGCGCCACGGGAGCATTCATCCAATCCCTTCGAAGCGTGGGAGACGAAAAGTTCGTGCTCAAAACCAAATCTCGCACGCAAACCATGGAATGGTTGATCCAATTCCCCTCCATCCTGATTGAAAGCGGACACAAATGGAACACCCTCGAAGACCAACCGGGATTCGTCAAGCGAACCAAACACCTACTTGATAATCAAAAAATAGTCAAGATTACCCAACACGGAATGGACCGAATCGTCGATATGAAATGCAAAGACATCCGACTCATCATCGAACTATTTGGAGAAGGAAACCTCGTCATTGTAGATGTCGAAAACAAAATCCTAGACGTACTCAACCCCAAGGAATGGAAAACACGCACCCTCAAGAGGGGAGAAACCTACGTGTTTCCTCCAGGACCCCCTGCGTGGGATACCCTTTCACCCGAAATGCCAGCCCTTGGAAAATCAAAAAACATCGCCGGAATGCTCGTGACACAAGTGGGTGTTCCCGCCATCTGGAGCGAAACCCTCGCTGAAAATGATTGGAAAACAATCCGCGAGACACTCAAGAAAAAATACAACGAAAACCCCACCGCCTTTGACTGGATAGACACAAAAGGAAAAAATTGGATTCTCCCCCACGCGAAAAAAGCCGAAAACCTCATTGTGAGTGGAAAAATGAACGAAATCCAAAACCAACTCGAAGAAATGTTGACGAAAGAACCCATCGTGTATGAAGAAGCCGACGAGAAGCAAGACAAAGAACGCAATGCATTACAAATCAACCGCGACCGACAAGAGAAACAGAAAAAAGAATGGGAAGAGGAAGCCAAACAGAAACAGCGCGCGGGAGAATGGATCTACGAACACTATGAAATGATCGAAAAACTACTAGACGCCGCCAACCAGGCGAGAAAGAAAAAAATGAGCGACGAAGAAACACTGGAAAAAATCCAAAGCAAAATCAAACACGTCAAAAAAGTCGATCTGAAGAAAGGACACGTAGAATTAGACGTAGAATAGTATCAAGAAAGAAAATGGAAAATGAGGGGGGAAATGAATGATTTCCCCTTACTTCTCTTCCATGGACTGAATTTCTCGTTCGTCCACGATAAAAACATCCGAAACGGCGGTAACAGCTGCATACGGAATCTGAATGACCCTATCCTGCAAGTTCACTCGCTTGATGACCTTGGATTCGGGATCGACTTCCACGATCAAAGCCTCAATGTTCCCTGAGTTCTCGTCCACGAGCAAGTCGGATAAGCGACCTACCTCGTCTCCCCTGTTCGTAATGACTCTTTTCGTCGCCAATTGGCGAGCAATTGCGTATTTGTACATGGTTTACATTCCCCCTCAATGGTGCATGAACGATTAGGGGATATAAAAACGTTTTCCGAAAGGGCAGCCAAAAGGACTCAAGGAGGGAGGGAACCCTTCCCTTTACCCCTCTCGAATGAACTTTTTCTTGCGCGGAGGGTACATATCCCGCAGGGCATCCTTTTCGATACGCGAACGGAGCGCAGAAGGAGACTGATGCTTCTTTTTTCGTGGATTGGGAGAGACCATTCACGTAAGGGGGGTTTCCGGCCTTTTAAAAGGGCCATTTTTTAACCGTATTTCCACCCAAACTCGTTATGTTGCCCGTATTGGGTCAGGAAACCCTCACCGACACGTTGAACGCGGAAACCAAAAACCAGTTTCCACCCACCTACCGGACCGAACTCGAAAAACAACAATATCGAATTGTGGGAAACCATTCCGCCGTGAAAGTGTGCGGATGGACCAAAAACATGCTGCGAGGAGAAGGGGGCTGCTACAAATTCAAATTCTACGGAATTCGTTCGCATCAGTGCATGCAGATGACCGTGAACCTGAGCTGCGCCAACCGCTGCACATTCTGCTGGAGAGGAACCAAAGCACCGGTAACCAAAGAATGGAACTGGGAAGTGGACGATCCGGACTTCATCATCGAAGAAAGTTTGCAAGCCCACAAAACATTACTGAATGGATTTGGGGGAAACGAAAAAGTATCCAAAACTGCCTTTGATCAAAGCAAATTCGTCGGACACGTCGCGCTTAGCCTGACGGGAGAACCCATTGCATATCCAAAAATTAATGAACTCTGCAAAAAATTCCACGCAAAAAGAATCTCTACCTTCCTCGTAACCAATGCCCAATACCCCGAGGCCATCAAAAACTTGAACACCATCACCCAACTCTACTTGAGCCTGGACGCACCCAATGAAAACGTGTTGAAAGAACTTGACAGACCCCTTTTCCCTGACTTTTGGGAGAGATACATCCAATCCATTCGCGAAGTGGCGAAGAAAAAATACCGCACCACCGCACGATTAACAGTAGTAAAGGGAATCAACGATGTGCAACCGGAGAAATACGCCGAACTATTGCGAATGGGCGACTTCGACTTTGTAGAGATTAAAGGTTACATGCACGTGGGCGAGAGCCAGAAGCGACTCACCCGAGACAAAATGCCCACCTTCGAGGAAGTCAAAGCATTCGGAATGAAAGTCCTCGAATATCTCTCAACCGACTATGAATATGCTGGAGAACACGCCCCCAGTGACGTCATCCTTCTCGCCAAGAAAAAATACCACAAGAAAACGTGGATTGACTACGATAAATTCTTCGAAAAAATCAACGTTGAAAACGCCCCAATCAATCTGGACGCCATGGAATACTCCGTGGCCACCCAAGAAGTTAAAGAAAGCCCCAATGATTTTGGAGTTATTCAATAATTACTCACAGTCAAGCACAACGAAAAAACGATCCCACACCTTCGCGTGCAGATCCCCAATGAAATGATATTCACGCGTGCGCGAAGTTGCACGCACTCGCGTCCGACGAACATTGAAATCCTTCACCAGCAACCCTAATGGCTGATCCGTGGAACGTAATCGTTCCACGAGTTTTGGATTGGAAGCTGCCAAGTCGATTTCCGACCGTCCCTTGAGAATGAGCTGCCCCTTCACGCGCATCTCGAAGTGGCGAATCATCTTTCCATTTGGAGTCTCTTTTTTGGTCAGCTTCAGCGTCGCATCTGGAAAGATCGAATGGGCAAAAAAAGCCGTGGACTCCGGATGCTTCAACAATTCCGTGAACCAGCGGCGGTTGGTATTGCGCATATGAAATGCGGACGGGGGACTTAATAAACGAGCCCGCTCAGACGAGAGTGGCTTTCAATTTGGGCGCGTAAAACCGCTCCCACACCTTGGCGCGCAAATCCCCGATGAAATGAAACTCCCTCGTACGGGTGGTAGAACGCAAACGGGTCCGGCGAACCCTGTAGTTTCGGACAATCTCCCCAATCGGAGTATTCGTCTCTTTCAACAGCTTGACCACTGCGGGAGACGAATTAACAAGGTCCACCTCCGCCCGAGCTTGAACCAAGCGCTTTCCCTGAATCTCAAAACGAATCTGACGAATCATCTTCCCTTTCTGAATCTCCCTCTTATCGAGACGGAAGACACAACCAGGGTACTTCTCCTGCACCAGATTGGTCGTCCCAATCGAACGCTGAAGTAAAGGAGAAAACCATCGAGAAGAGGCACGCATCACTAAGAAACCAACCAAACGTTAAAAAACGAAACCGGGCTGCATAGCATGCATGGACGACAAAGGACATCACCCCAAAGGATTATCCCCCACTGCGTGGATGGGAATTATTCTGCTCATAATTGGAATTATTATTGGGGTATCACTCGCCCCATATGTGGAACCCTTCACCAACCCCGCCCGAGCCGCCTCGATTGACCAGCAAGAAGCCCTCACCACCCAAAATACACTCCTCAAGGAACAAGTCGACTGCCTCGTGAATGGAATTCAACTCAACCACGGCAAGGCAACTATTACTGAGTGCGCGTGAGAAAAATTTTCCCTAGGCTTTTAACTCGCACGCGGCGAGAAAAAGCGCATGAAGATTGCGCTCGGGATTATTCTCATCCTTTTCGCGAGTGGATGCGTTAATACCAGCATGAATGCGGCCGAGATAGCCGCGTGCATCCATGCCACCCAGACGCAAGTGGTGGATGTTCCTACCTGCAAAACAAACGAAGAATGCTCCACCGAGTGGAAAAAAATGGTAGAGGTCCCCCCATTCCAGCATCTTCCCGTGAAAAAAGAAATGGTGGAAGTCCAACACCACATTATCCAAGCGTGGAATGCCCTGCGCAATGCTCAATCGCACTTGGAGAAAGCCAATTCGGCCTGTGAAAAAGGAAACATGACAAACGTCATCCAAAATGGCCTGCCCGCGGCCGGGGCACTCCAAACCGCCCTCCAATCCGCGGAGAAATCAAACTGGACCGCACTCACTGCATTGCACACCGCGACGGAAAAAATGTCGCAGGAGGAATTGGAACGAATCAAGGACACCCAACTGTATGAACATTACGCCCGCGCCCTTGAAATTCTCCACAACGTAGCCACGGGAAATGAAACCAACGAGTGGGGAAAAGAGTGGGGAAAAAATCAAGAGTTCTATTCGAAAATAGGCCAAAAGCTCTCCAACCAACCCTTACCATCAGCATCATTCGACTGGAAAGACGCATTTTCGTGGTACGATACAGGAGTTGGAATTGCGTACCCGGAAAAGAAAAAAACCATCATCTGGTTCTCCACGATATGGAAAAGTGCAATATCATCCTTGACAAAAGGAAAGACCAAAAACAGTGCCATCGCGCTCATGCAATCCATCCAAGCCGAAGAGATGATCCAAAGCGTCGAAATTTCCACCGCCCCCACCAATGGACTGGTCATTCAAGCGATTTCACTCGTCATAGGAATGGAAAAGGAATGGCAAGCTCTTGAAAAAATGGAAAGCGAGAAAGTGGTCGAATTGGAAGTTCGCGCCCACCAATTAATAGAAAAACAAAATCAATTGGAGAATGAAACGGAGAAAAAACAAAACCAGTGGAATGAACTGCAACCATTCTTCCACGCCCACCATGTTCAAGCGACATGGAAAGAACAAACGGGGATGAACAGTCAAATAATTGACACCGAATTGGAAAAAACCATAGACAGTGCCATCGAAAAAAATCAACCCCTCGGCCAACGCATAGAGCGAATACGAAAAGTAGAAAAATTGATGAACGATTGGGAAAATCACATTGCCCAACAAACAGAAACTAACAACTCACTCGAAAATGCATGCATAACCCTTCAAGAAAAAATGGAAGTGGGAAAGGTCAAAAACGAAGACCCTTGCGAAACCCTTCAATGGGCGGTCGAAACAAGCACGCTTGAATGGGAAAACCCCAACTGGACCATCCAAATGACCGCATGTTTGGAAAAAGTGAATCTTCTCCAGTTCGCGCTAGGAGGAAACCCGATTGAATTGGAACCGTTTGTCGCTGAATTCGGAGTGGAAGCCGCACTACCAGGGTGTGAAAGTATGAAAATGGCACTCGAAAATCAATACGCGCAGGACCCACTCACCCAAACATGGATGGAAAATTGGGAGAAACTCAAAATATTGAAAGAGGCGATCTACCACGCCACTCATTCAGCCCCAAACTACTACACACTTGAAGAAAAATGGACGATTGAACTGGAAAAAATAGGAAAAGAACCGCCCATTTTACTCCCCGAAGAAGCCGAAGAGTATGCCGAACTACTTGAGGAAATAGTAAGCACCGTCGAAAACACATTGATGACTGGACTGCAAATTCAAGTGAATGAAAGCAAGTGGAAAGTAAAGAAACCTCAGCCGATAGGACTGGGAGAAGTAGAAGCCGAAGCAGAAATACACATCCCCAACCCGTTTGGCCAGAGCATCACATTGAACGGAACCCTTTACATCCAGGAACCGATATCCAACTTCCTCCCCGACGATGAATGGATAAGCGGGGTGAATAAAATAATAGAAATCGAAAACATTTTCCTCCCAAAAACAGGGCTAACCATTAACGGTAAAGGAAACGGAGAATGGAACACCCTCACAGGCCTAACGAACATCAAACAAATCATTGGAGACGAAGCGACAATAGAAACCACCCTCTCGATTCACGCAAAGGCTAACAGTGATTCCGCACAGTGGAATTGGAAAGTTATAGGAGGAAACATTATCCCCCCTATTCAAGGCAAAATGGATGGAAAAATAATTCAAGTAGAGCAGTCCAGCAACGAATTGGAAGGGATAATTTCAATCGATGAATCAGACGAGAAAATCACCCTCCAATACGTCCAGAAAGGAATCATGACCGTGAAAACTACCCTCCTAAAACAAGAGGAAGATGAAGAGAGTGTGAATGAATGGTATGACGTTACTATTAGCAACACCACCGAACACCCCTACTCGACAACCATCAAGACGGGAATTATCTCACCTTTCTCGGGAACGTTTACTATTCTGGCACTAGACGAGAGCGGATACACAATCCCCTACTCCATTGGCGTCCTCGGCGACATCATCCTACAAGACATAGCCATCCCCCAAAACGGCCATCGAACAGTATCGATACTCCTTTCCAAAGAAAACGAAGAAGGAACCCCTTTCATTCAAGAAGTATTGGAAAACGAAATTTCCCAATGGTTGGAAAACGAAAACGCATTGATTTCCGCTGAAGCCCAGAAGCTTTGGAACAAAATTCATACAAACACTAATCCTGAAAAATGGCCGGCACTAGCCCAGGAAGTAATGCAACTCAAGGAAAAAGGAGAGGAAATTCCTCAACCAACTCAAACAATTATACAAAAACCAATTCAGGAAGAGCATGCCAACAATTACTTAGAGGAAATGCACGAAATCATGTCCAATGCGAAAGAAAAAATGGAAAAATACAAGAAGAGTCTGGGAATTACCTGTGCCAAACTCTCCGAAGTTGGATACTATTGCCCCATTGATGAAAAAACACTGAAAGAATGGAACAAAGAATGGGATATCGACACCAAGAAAGAAGAACAAATGAGAAAGAGAAATGGATCAGAAAAAACGACCAATGAACAAAAAATTCTCGATGAAGAGGAGGCTGAAAAAAATATTGATAAGTGGAAACAGCGCGATCAAAACACCAAGGATGCCATTGAGGAAGTGGAAAAAACCGCCCGCGGACTTGAAACGAGCCTGAAAGAACGAGCACAACACGACATGCGAGAGGACGTCAAAGAGGCGTGGGAGAAATTCGAACAAGCCATTCAAAAGGAGGAATTTGGAAAGGCTATCTTCGTCGGAAAAAATCTCCATCATTATTTTTCATCCGAAAACCGACTAAGCGGATTAGTATCTGTTCCACCCATTGGATGGCCCCTGATTGGAATCATTGTGATAGTCGGAGGAATTTTTATTCGGAAAGAATGGAAGAAGAAAAAAATCGAACCCATTGAACTGAAACCATTGCCGGAAGTCGAAAGAAAAACTAATCCGCCACGCGCACCACGCGGTAGTGACGAATCATCGCCCCTGCGCACGCGAGAGGAATTCCGATAAGAACGGAAAGAACAAGCATCACCAAAAAACCATACGCCGCCGCCGTCAAGACCGGACCACGCGCAGATTGTTCAATGACCGTTGTCCAAAATAGAGGCGCAATGAACAATAGTGCCACCGACAACAAGATGGGAAGGACTGAAAGCAACACGGCCCGACCTAAACGCCATTCATCGGCGGAAATATAGTAGGCGAACAAGAATGAAAACACCACCAATCCACCCAGACGAAGAGACTCAAAATTAACAAAGAAGAGATAAGAAAAAATGGTGAAGCCGACCGAGATGAGCCAGTCCGTTGAACGCATACGTTATCCTTCGATATCCACCGGCATCAAGTATAATCCATCTGGATACTGCGCTCGAACGTAGGGATTTTCACTTGAAAGCTGTTCGGGAGAAATATAAGTAAACTCATTCGAAACAAATTCAGGATACGAATGAAACTGTGCAATCGAATGATGCGTCGCGTTGAGAATGAATACTACATCTTTGTCAGTCAAGGACGGATCATTCGCAAACTGAACGGAATTCCCGCCCGGCAACAATAATCCTGTGCGACCATCCTGCTCAATTACCGCTTGCGGACTGTCGCGGAATATTTGATCAATATTGTGCGTGACTTTTCCCACAAAAGGATTGGAAGGAGGAATAGCCGTGGTTACAAGTGCAGTGGGAGAGAAATCCGGTGCGAAAAGATACAAAGCCGCAATCCCCGCGACGAGGAATATTCCAATGAATAATGTGGGCGTGTTGAAGTCCATACGAATGGAAACGGAAACCCGCTATTTAAGGGTGATGAAAGAAGTGAAACTGGAAAAAGAAAGAGAAAAAAAGATGAGAAAGAACAGTGCGCTTTACTGCATCACTTGTTCAGTCTTCGGTCGGCGAAAATTCGCGTAGGGGCGAAACTTCGTCTTCGTCCACGCAGTCGGCTGCTTAGAGCGGAGTTTGAACTCCTCTTCCAACAGTTTCAGGCGCAGTTCCTCGGATACTTCAACTTTCATGGGACCCCTTCCTTTGGTGTGTTAATGACTGAACCAACCCCACCGGCTCAATGATGGTGCTGGAAAAATGCTAGGGAATAGAGAATGGGTCTTACGTTGTATATAAACATTACGGGTTAGCGTTCCACATAAGAGAGAATGGCGCGCTTATAAAGACCGTGGAAAGAAGAAAATAGTATGCCCTCGTTAAAGAATCGAAAGCACCCGGAAGGAAAGATAGTCAAACCGGAAGACCGCATCTGGAAAGAACAATTTGACAAGCTCACGAAGGATGATCATAAGGAAAAGCTTCACATGCTCGGCCTAGACGACGAAGAAGCCGAAGAGCTGGTTGAGGACTTCGAAGAGGTCAAAAAAGGCAAAAAGGGTAAAGTCCTCCAAGAATGGGAAGAGGAAGTCTCCGACGCCCCCAAAGACGAAAAAAAGACCGATTCCGACGAGGAATAGAGCAGCATTTTATCCTGCAAAGCAGTGTACAAGGAATGGAACCTCCTTCTCTTGGAAACGATACCACCCAAATCACCCCCCCTCTCCCAGTAGTCGAATTGAGAACTGACGGGAAAGAACCCCTTTCCCCTGCGGCCCAACAAACTATTACGGCATTCCGACAGGAATTGTTGGTCACAGGTTACTCCCCCAAAACAATCAAAATGTATTTGATCTACGCCCAAAAATTCTTGGAACACACACGTAAAACACCTGAAACCATGACCAAACAAGACGTCATCTCTTTTCTCGCCCAGGCGCGCGAACAAAATGTGTCCAATGCCACCCTTTCACTCATGCACTCCGCCATGAAATTTTTTCTCCAGCAGCATTTGAAATTAGGCATTGTGGACGATGTAAAAATTCCAAAGAAAGCAAAAAAACTCCCCAGCGTACTCACGCTTAACGAGCTCAAGACTATTTTTACGAATACAAAACATGGGAGGAATAGATTGCTATTGCAATTCATCTATTCTACCGGAGTGCGTGTGAGTGAAGCCGTGAAGATGAAACTAGTCGACATTGATTGGGATAATGGCACCGCCCAAGTGAGAGGAGGAAAAGGAAACAAAGACCGAATGGTTGTACTCTCCCAAAAATGGTCGGGCGAAATAAAAAAATACTTGAACCGAAAAAAAGTCAAATCGGAATATTTGTTTTCAAAAAAAAATGGGAAACCTATCTCCACCGACACCGTGGAACGAATCATTCGTCATGCGGCTAAGGAAGGACAAATTATGAAACGAGTCACCCCCCACGTGCTCAGACACTCATTCGCCACTCATTTGTTAGACAGTGGAGAGAACATTCGAAAAATCCAACTCCTTCTCGGACATGCCAACCTCTCAACCACTTCTATCTACACCCATGTTTCCAAGGAAGAGATCAAGAAAGTTCAAAGTCCGTTGGACAAATTATGATTGAAAGTTATCTATAAGAAAAATACATAACAATCAATTCCTTTTTGGATTATGTGAACGAAAGGTGACCCCCCACACTTCCACTACTCACGGAGTTTTGTGAAATCAAAGCGTGAAAAGGAATTACGGCGAAATTGGTCCAAAAGTTTAAATACAATGTTCGGGTTCTACTGCTTACTTGATTTTGGATGAAATCAGGGGGAAAAATCTATGACAGTACGCATCTCCAAGCTATTTGGAATGGACATCTATACAGATAACGCAGAGTACAAGGGGAAAGTCTTCGATTTAGTCATTAACCTTGAGAAAGGTAAGATTGAAACGATGACCACGGAACCTTTGAAGGTTCGAACGAAAGTTGAAGCTCGAAAGATTATTGCCGAGAAGAGCATTCCGTACCAAAACATTTTGTCCGCCAAGGATATTTTGTTGGTTGGAACGCGATCACGACCTCAACCTGTTGAGGAAGAAGAAGCCCCTGCACCCGCTGCACGACGCCCTTCTTACACGCCGTACGTTCGACGCCGATAGACTTGTCTGATTATTTTTTTTCAGACAAGCTCTAACTTTAAATAGTTCTTATGTTTCATAAGACAACATAAACTCGATTTTAGTTTTCATATATACAATATTACTGGAAGTATGGGGGGTGTCGTCATGGTTAAAGCTTATTTCATCCAATACAAATTCATTCTACCTGAATCGATCAAACATTCGACGTATACGTATCAGAAGCTCTTCCGAGCTATCTACGGATATACGCAAAATGTTACCAAGTCGAACGGGAAAGTCTACCATTATCATCGAAAGGGAGTCCTTTCCGATACCCCTTACATCCGCCCGGGTAAGAACTCGGTAATTATCCACCCAGCGGCCTTTGCCAAATTCAAGCAATTTTGCGCCACGGGACAGAATCCTTCCCACAATTGGAGATCCAAGGGGGATTGGAAAGCCGTCTATTACATGGATGAGAAGGAAATCGAGGATTCAAAGGTTGTAAATGCCCTTGAAGAGCTCCTGGATCGAACCTATATTACTCCGAATGAGAAGGTCCCCCAGAAACTCCACGACGAATTGGGCACAATCTTGGACAAGCATAAACTATCTGAAAAGGTCGAGGAAAGCCACAAACAAGCCGTTTTGAATGAGGCCCAATCCGTCCTTTCTCACGAATGGTTTCGCACCCATTACTCTAATTCTCCTAAATTAACTGAGTTTAATGAACGAATAAAATCAATTAAAGGGTTGTGAAACCGGTCTATTCACAACCTCTTCATTTTCTACTTCTTCTCCGACCGTTATAATCAAGTTCTTCTTTCTCCACTTCATTTTGCCGCCTACCATATTGGCTTCCAACAGCCCTGAATCGACCAGGGTCTTGAGGTAGGGGTAAAGGGATCGTTCATTCTGATAGAGGATACCAAATAACTCATTCACGCGACGTAATATCTCTTCCATGCTAATCCACTCTTCATAATCTAGCACCTTGGTGATATGGTGGGCCTGGGTTCCTTCCTTGAAGGATAGGTGGTCCCACATATTCACTATCTGGTACCTCTTCTGGGAAGGGATTTTGTTAACGTTATCACTCGTTAATAATGTTCCGTTTCGCATGTTCTGTAATACTGTCTCATTTCTAGAGTCCTCATCTACCCACTTCTGTAGGCTATTCATGGCCCTAAACACTCGGCGAAGGATCATCTTGATCATAGTAATGATAGTAATGATAGTAATTACTTAAAAACTGTATGGTAATTACTAGTAATTACCAAAAGTCAATTCAGAATCGAAACAAATCTGGTAAATACGAAGAATGTTAACTAATTTGATGAAAAAACACAAATGAGGGTGGTTGGCTTGAAAGACAAAATGCAACTAAGACAAAGAAAACTAGAAATTGTTAATTTTTCACGATTTTCGGGTCAAAAATCACGAACTGAGACACTATTTTTCAGTTCCTGAGCACAAAAAGCGATAATTCGGAAGAATTGAGGGTTCAAAAAGTAGGATATTAGAAGAAGTATCCAAATCCGCTAAAAAAAGAGTAATAGTAGCGGGGGAAGGATTTGAACCTTCGATCTTCGGGTTATGAGCCCGACGGGCACTCCAGACTGCCCCGCCCCGCTAGTTTCACGTTAATTAATGACTGGTTATTTGCTTGTTATTTACTATTTCTGGGCTATTTGACTTTTAATTGGCATCTCCTTTTATTATACTCACTTGTCCAAGATTGTGCGTTTTTTAGATGATTTTTTGGAGTTCCGTCAGCTCAGTTTTCAGCATTCCAATCTGCTGAGTGACTTCTTTTTGTTTCTTTTTTCCATCCACCGGGTTCATCATGTCGCCGCATTCCGGGCATCGGAATTCGTATTGGGCGGCAATTTCAAAGGGTGTTTCTTCGCAGTTTTTCTTGCAAACAAATAGTTCATGGTTGCTTTCGAATTGGGCTTTTGTTTCCAATTTTTGGAGCATCTCTGATTGCTGTTCCAAAATCAATTCCACGATGCGCCGCTGTTTGATTTCCCACGTGTAGGTGTACCACCCAGAATTCTTATTCTTGGTTTTGTTGTAGCAGGCAATTCCTCGATAGTGTAGGCGGTTCAATATGCTGCGAATTTCAGTAATCTTCAAATGTTTCATCTTGACTTCGATGTCTTCATCAAGGCATTTTCCATTTTTATCGAGGCAAATTCGTACAACCTGGAGGGCTTCGTCCCCTCCTACATTTTTGAGGAATTCTTGGGTGAGTTTGAAAGAAAGAATATCGGGTTCTTTGGCCATACATTCTTTCTTCATCCATTCACTTTAAATGTCGCGCGTGGATCGGATGGTTTTCCCTCTAGGGTTGGGTTCGACGATTTTCTTGGCATTTTTGAATGTCAATTCTTCCTCTTTCCCTTCCTGCAAGTAATGTAGAAATACGGCCAGGGCGGCGACTTCGCTATGAGGTTGTCGGGTAATTCCAATGTTATAGTCGGCGAGCCGATACACGTCTCCTTCCACTTTTTCAGATCCAATCACCACGGCGACTTTCTTGTTTTTTCGAATAAGGGGGATTTGCTTCCCGGGCTTTTCTCCATACATGGTGAGGTGGACAATCGTATACCCTTCTTTTTTCATGGTTTTAATCCGGTTGAGGAGTTTCTTCTCATATTCCACCTTGAATGTTCCTCCAAATTGGGTGGATATGGCATCCACGCTCTTTCCTATTTGGGGGTCCGTGTCGTCGGAGAGAATGATTCGTTCGGCTCCCCACGCACGTGCAACGAGTGCACAGTGGGTGGTGATTCGCAAATCTCGGTATCCTCGTTCTGAGAGTCGGATAACGTCTATTTTCATGGTCCATTCTAGGGTTGGGCGTCCTTTTATCGCTATTCTTCTTGGACGTGAATCGTGAGTGTGGCCAATCCTTCCGGGTTGGTGTACGTGGTATCCACTCTCAAGTAGGGAGTGTGGTTTGCATACCACTGTTGTTCGTAGTCTGGATGGGGGGTTGCGGGATATATGCGTAAAACATACGTATCCACTCCTTCTTGGGGGGTAATCGTTCCACGTATGGCAATGCGATGCACCCATTCTCGATCGAATCGTGGAAAGGTAGGTCCCGCGAGTAGTTGATTTGGGGTAATTTCAATAGTATGCGGTGCTTCCGGTTCCAGGGTGTAAAAGAGTCCCACTCCCTGATAGTAGGTGGTTCCCCACGCACTTCCCACGAGTAGGGTGGATTCAAGTGCCGTTTCTTCCTGATTAATAGTTACTTCCTGGTCGGCGGGGGTGCTCATAATTCCAAATACTGCTTGAGGGGAATACGGTGCATTTTCCCACGGTGCCAGTCCGCTTTCCATGAATGTTGGGTAAAATTCAGGTTGCACATACACGTTTTCAGGGGCATTGGCTATTCCATTGATGTCTCCCTCGTTCCACATTTCATTCCACGCATTCATGTCCGCTGGCAGTGGTGGGAGGTGGGAAAAAATATCCTCTTCCTTTTCGAGTCCGTGCACTTCCGCGAAAAATGTTTTCGTTTCATTAATTGTTTTATTGTGTTGGTCGGCCCACGTTTCAAATATGGAATAATTTCTCAGGTTCGTGAGGGTAGTGGGGGTTAGTTCCTGCGAGGCCGGTTCGTAAGGTTCCTGAACACATCCGCTCAGGATAATCACGAGAATAATTCCTCCCAGTATGAGTGTGTTCATGAGAAGAGCACACCGGCCTGGAAGTTTTGATTATGGTCGCCCCCGCTTACCCATGCGTTGAAGTCTCCAGAGAAGCATAATTGGTTGGAGTCTCCTGCGGCGAGTGATGTGACGAGGCGGGATCCCGTTGTTTCATTGTATTCATTATAGTTCTTGCACTGCGTCTGGGTCACTGGGGAGGTGGTTCCCGTGATGGAGCAATCTTTTTCCCATCCTCCAAATCCGGTGTCTCCACACCCGCTTCCGGTTCCCATCCATACTTTGAGGACGAGGTTTAAGTCTACTCCTGCAAATGCGCTGGCAAAGTTTCCATCCACGTTTACGGTGGTGTTTCCATTATTTGTGAGGGTAATGGGGGCAGCGGTTTGGGATTGGCAGTACTGTGTTTGGATGGTCAAGTGTCGAATGATAAGTTTAACGGAGTCCGTCATCAAACATTGCAAGTCCGTTCCATTGGGGTTCTGTCCCTGGACAAGAATAGTGATGTTGGTGTCGCTGGCGATGAAGTCCGTGATGTCCGCGAGTTCCTCCGCCCCGCCGGGCGCGGCGC
>CAZKYB010000006.1:0-3064 GCA_964557045.1 uncultured archaeon | reverse complement strand
TTTCAATGGTTTGGGGAATGGGGTCTGTCTCAGATAACACTGATGTTGCATCATAGGTGAATATTCGCTGGTAGGCTCCCGTGCGATAATTCCAGATGTACCCATTCATGTCGGAGTCAAATCCATCATCGTCCGCACATCCGTTTCCTCGTTTAGATTGTCCGATAAACACGAAGTTCAAGTCTCGTACCGTCTCGGGGTGTGGAATTACTCTAAACTGTGTTTTCATCGCGGGGGGTCGATTGGCTACTCCTCCCAGTTCGTAGTCGCTGCTGCCGTCCGCGAGTGATATCATCACATAGTTGGCATCGGGCAGTTGGGTTCCTGGGGCCGCAGTATTGGCAGGCGGCAGTCCGGCGGCAAATCCCCCGTAGGCCACGTTGGTGCTGCTGGGGTTGGTGACGCCGACGAAATTGTAGTCGGTAGCCACGTAGGTTCCAATGTTTCGCAGCCCCGCGGGTTTGACCTTGGCGGCATTTCCATCAATATCGGGGTCATAATTGGCGTCAATTTCATTGAAGAAGAAATTAGTGGCCGAACACGATCCTCCGTACGCGACGCTGATGGAACGTGTAGTGGGCACGTCAAATCGGAAGAGGGTTGTCGCGGTGGTGGCCGCTTGTGCGAAGGTTAGGGTCAGGAGGAGTCCCACGGCAAGGAGTGTGATTCCGGTCTCTGGGCGCATTCTGGATTGTCATTTCAGGTCTTAATAATGGTCGTCCTCCGCCAGGATTAAGAACGTTGTTTTCATCCTGCTGGGATGCGGTTTGGTTTTTCTCATTCGGCCGGGTGGGGGGTCCTTCTTTTCCTCCTTCTCCTTCTTCCTTTTTGGAGTTTTGCGCAGGAGCGCGGGTCTTCTCTCACAATTACGGTTGTTTTTCCTCTTTCGGGGGATCGGGTCGAGTCTCCTCTTGTATTTCAGGGGATTCCTTCTCATCCGGGCGAGTTGACTTCGTATAGTGTTTTTATCTCTCACGCGGGAGGGGAGGCTGTTCTTTCCGCGGATGCTTCCACCAATTGGATGGGCTCCTGGTCTCCTGCTGACGGGGAGTATGGTCCTGCCACCCTGCTCTTTCGTGCGTGTATTCGTGAGCAGTGCGTGGAGGAGTCTCGTTTGGTAGAGGTCGTTCGTCCGTCGGTTGCTCCCGTTGAGCGTGTTTTGTCCGATGTTTCTTCTCATCGTCGAACCCGTCCTGCGGATGTGGATGATTCTCCTCCTTCTCCTCCTGTTTTCTATTCAGTGACTCCGTCTGATTTTTTCGCGTTGTCGGAGGTGGATGTTTCGGGTTCGCGAGTCGTGTCGTCCGGTGATTCGTTTTTGTTGGAAGGGGGGTTGTATGATTTTTCTTTTTCGTTTCCTCAAGATTCCTGGCTGGGTTCCGGGTCTATTTCGCGTGTTTCCATTCAGGAAGACGGGTTAGTCTTGAGTCGTTTTCCGGTTGGAGTAGTTGATTATTTTGAGTATCGTGGGGACTACTTCTCCGTGTCCTCTCTTTCAGGGTATGCGGTGGGGTTTCCTTTCGCGGAGGGTCGTTTCACTCTTCCAGTAGTGGAGGGTCAGCGCCTCTTTGCGTGTATGCGTTTCGACGAGTCCTCTCATTCGTGTCTCGTGACCTGGAGTCCGGTTTCCATTCAGGGGGAGGACTGGTCATTCTCGTTTGATTCGCCTCGTTTTGTTTTGGCTCGCGCGGTTCGGATGGATTCTCCTCCCCTTCCTATTCCCATTCATTCGGTTCAGCTCTCCAACGTGGTGGGGGATTTTTACGGCACTTCTTCTTCCGGCCGGGTGGGGGGCCCATGGTCGACTGAGCGGGTGAGTTTGGGGGAGGGTCTTTACACATTTGATTTGGATTTCTTGGATTCTCCGATTGGTTTTCTTCGTGCGGAGGATGTGAATATCAATCATTCAGGGACGCTGTTCGCCCAATCTCCATTCCTTTCAGAGGAAGTGGGGGACGGGGAGTTTCAGTGGGTATTGTCGCACGATTTTGTTTCTGTTCCTTCTTCTTTTCGTTTTTCTCGTCGGGTGGATCCCTCGACGGTTCGTTTTTGTGATGCGTGGTCGGTGGAAACCAATCGGTGTATTTCCTCATGGGTGGATAGCCCTGTGCGTTCGATTCCTCCCGGGGTGTCGTCGGTTCGTTATCGTGAGCGCACAGTTGAATCGCCGGGCGAGGTTCCGGATGCGAATTTAGGGGTGGTGGATCCCTTATTGGTTCAGGCGATTGCGGATTTGAAGCAGGTTCATACGAACAAGCGTTTTTTTCTCTCTCCGCAGGCGCAGCGTTCATTAGAAGCATTGCGCGTTCTCTTTTCCGAGGTTGAAGTGAGTCTAGAGTGTGGTCCTCCATCCGATTCCCCCATTCCTTTCACGCGAGATGTCTCGGTGCGTTCAGCCGTGCCTTCTCTTGAGTTGCGTGATGATCCCGTCCCTTCATTTTTGTCGCTGGGTGTTCCTTCTCCCTATTGGAATGCGGATTCTCCTGCATTCTACTCAAATGAGTGGGAGGATTTTGTTTTAATTCCCGATTCCTGGCGTCAGCGGGAAGGGGTTGCTTCCTGTGATGGGGTGCGTCTCCAGAATCAGTTTGAGTTTGCGGGGTCGGTGGACACTCCAAAGAAAGTATACTTGGGGGCGTCTCCTCATCGTGTGAAACAGTCGCTCACGTTGACGAACGACACGGACGCCGTTCAGGTGCGTCGGGTGAATATTCGTTTAGAATCGCCGTTTCGTTCTCTCCAATCTGACTCTAATGTCTTCTCTCCTTCTCCTCAGTATTGGAGGGTTCCCTCTCGTATTGAGCACACGGAGGTGTTGGATTCTTCCATTCCTGAGTTGGGTTCGTATTCCTTTTCCACGATTAAGGATTCATTTCTCCGTTTGGCGGATGATAATGGAAATTTTAAGGGGACGTATGACTGGTCTGATTTTTTGAATGCCGGGTATTCTCCTCAGACGCTGGTGCATGATCGGGATGGTCAGACGGTGATTGAGACCTTGCTCGCGATTCGGATTCCTCCTTTTTCTTCGGTGGTGGTGGATCCCATATATGATCTCAATTTG
>CAZKYB010000005.1:20910-29478 GCA_964557045.1 uncultured archaeon | reverse complement strand
TCCTCCGCGGTATTGCTCTCGATGGGGAGTTTCTTCTCTAAGTCGGCGACCAGGTCGGGGTGGGCGTCTTTTCTTGAGTCGACATTCAGCCATCCGGGTCGCTTGTCGTGTCCGCATCCTAGGTTTACTTTCATATGGTTCAGCCTCCCACCAAATGATCCGAGCACTGGAAGTTTCCCTTCCGGTCCTGGATAAAATGAAAGCCCGATATTCGGGCGGTGCGATCGCGCACCTTAACGACACCAGTTCCTTGGCTGGAGGCGAGGGCCTCTTTCATGGTGGGGAATTCCTCTTCAAGGGTGATGAATCGGGATCCATTCGCGGGGAGTTTGATGGTCTTTTCTCCAATCGTCTTTCCTTCGGCATCAAACACGTAGAGTTGGGTCGTGGATTCTTTTGCATATCCGGTTTCCCCGCTCGAGTTGATGAGGAAAATAGACGTTTGGAAGTCGTTGGTTGAGAGTGCGCGGCTGAATATTTTGGAGGTCTGGTATTCATTCGACAGGTTGTGCGTGGGCATGTTGAATAATCCCGAGTCGAATTGGAATTCCGTGTGGTGTTTTCCGTGGGAGAATCCCGCAATGTAGTGCAGTCCCTTTGGGTACTTGGTGATGCGCTCTTCAATATGGAATGATATGCGGAAGGATCCTTCAAAGGGAATGGAAATTCCTCCCTTAGCTAGGATATCGGCGAAGTCAATTCGCGTGACGGTGCGGGGGGTCATTTTGACGTGTTGGGGAAGCTCGAGTATTTTTTTCCCGCTTCCATCAAACAGGCACAGGTCGAGGAAGTAGTGGTCCACGTCCTCGAAGAAGTCGACGAAGGGAAGCAAGTAGGTGTCCCACTTTCCCTCCACTCGCACGGGGCCAGCCCCTACGGGTCCGATGCCCATGCGTTTCATTTCCTCCAGGGTGTAGGATCCACTCCCGTTGAATAATAGGTTTTGCGTCGCATGGTTGAAGGTGTATTCATCTTCTTCTGCATCATGGTGGTAGAAGAGGCATCGTCCCATTTCCGTGTGGGAGGACACTTTGAGGTTGCCGGGTTTCCCATCCAGGAATGCCTCGGATCCGGGGAACAATTCCTTAACGCTCACCCGGCGCATGCCCATTGGGGGAATGGTGGAGAGGGTGGTTTCTCTCTTCTCTCCCTTGTGGTTGATGAGTTCCATCGAGACGGGTTCCGCTCGCGGGGCGTGTTTCTTGTGGAGGGTGTTGCGGAACACCACAAAGGTATCCTGGGTGGTGTGGACTTGGATGTGGAAGCTGGCTAATTGTTCGTCCTTGGGATCCGGGTTGATTCCCCACTGCGAATGAACCCCGGTAACTTTTTTTCCATTGGCGAAAAAATAATCCACGTTCATCTGTAAGGGTCTTCCCTGCACGAGGAGGGGGTTGGTGATGGTGGTAAGTACGGATCCTTCCAGCGAGTCCATCCCCGCGGCCGCGAGGAGGTCTTTACCTTTGACCGCGGCGCATCCATTAGGGGGCAGCGTGACCGTGTGGGTGCCCTTCTCATTCCCGTCCATGTCGAGCAAGTGGAATTTAATTTCAGGCCGTTCAATCTTGTAGTTTTCTGACCAGTAGTTGTAGAGGTAGATGGTCGTGCTCACGTCCCCATTTTCGACGAAATAACAATAGCTCGAGTTCTCCGGGACGCGGGGCTGCTTGAGTTTCTTTTTTAGGAGGGTGATTGCGCGCAGGGGGTGGAAGATAATCATCTGGAGGGAACGTGAAAAAGTAGCCGGGTTAATCGTGTGCATGTTTTCATCTCCAAAAATAATAGTGCTTGTAGTCCACCGCCTCGTGGTGGTAGCCTGCGTTCGTGAATTTTTCGAGGATGGTTTTTTTCGTGTCCTCTCCATAAATCTCGGGGTGCAATTCCAGTAAAAATCGCGGGTTATCCTTAGTTAATTTGGGATCGGCAAACACCTGCTCCACGAGTAGGGATTCCGCTCCTTCGATGTCGGAGAAATAAAATGTGGGGGTGATTCCGGTTTCTTTGATGATTCCCTTCAGATCATTTTTCTTGGTCAGGGGACGCGGAATAATGGTAAATCGTTCCTTCAGGTGCGGGTTGTATTCCCTGATGAGCTGGAGAATGGTGACGTAGTGGGGGTCCATTTCCACCCCAACGACTTTTCCTTCCTTTCCCACCAAATCAGCCAGTTGTAGGGCGAATTCTCCGTAGTTGGATCCCAAGTCTAATACATGGTCGCCGGGTCGGACGATCGAATATAGTTTTTCAATCACCGCGGGCTCCCATGCGTCGTGGGCGCGGAGGAATGCTCTCCATCCCTCGCGGGGTTCGATGAATAGTTTCCCATGGTTCACGGGGAACAAGCCAGGTTCCTGTCGCATCCACCAGAGTTTCTGGGCGACGAAGGAATACCAGAGGGCTTTTCCCTGGATGCGTTTCCAGAGGCTAGGTTTCGTGGGAACGGCGCTCATGACTTATCGTCTCCCGAGGGTCATACGACTAAGGGAGCGGGCAATCTTTTTTAACAGCTCCCGCTCCGCGGGGGTGACCCATTGCCACGAGAATTGGAATCCGACTCTTCGGAAGACAAATAGGACAAGCAACAGGGAGAGGGTGAAATACACCACCACATTCGACATGGCGGCCACCATCACTCCTTGCGTGGCGGCCCAGGCAAAGATGAGTAGGGCAACGATTCCCGCGGGGAGGAACACTTCCATGAATAAGTGCTTGAGGTTTGCGCGCGTGGAGGCATATCCGTGGAGGGGTCTCACAGCATTGAAGATGTTGACTCCCCCCACAATCCATAAGCCAATAGAGTACACTTCATGGTGGTTGGTGGGAACGACGAAGGAGAGGATCCAGTCTCCCAAGAGATAGAATCCAATGAACTGAAGGACGCTCAACAAT
The DNA here is from genome assembly GCA_964557045.1 of uncultured archaeon. Taxonomy (GTDB): domain Archaea; phylum Iainarchaeota; class Iainarchaeia; order Iainarchaeales; family VGJJ01; genus VGJJ01. The sequence goes on along the minus strand of CAZKYB010000005.1, from coordinate 26,589 downwards.
ATTGAATATTTGACCATCGCATTCACGATGGGAAAATCCCCGGCTTTCCCGGTGGATCGTGTCAAGGCGACCGTGCACATCTTCTGGAGAATTTGCGGGACGAAGATGAACACTCCGGCAAGGGTTAGCGCAATGGTGTAATTTCCCACGGCAAACGCGGTGGCGAAGAATCCGAGGAAGAAAATGTCCCCGCGGTATATCAATTGGGCCACGGCGCCGATGAAGTGGTTCCAGAGGATGGAGGTGTTGAACACGGATTTGAAATCCTGCTTCAACACGGCGGGGGAGAAGCGCAGGGGCACCGGGAATGTTTTGAGGAACCGCGCCACCCAAGCAAGGGAGAATAGTCCGGTGAGGATGAGCAGGAGGAGCAAGTATACGCCCAACTCGCGCTCAACGTAAACAATCCCCAATCCGATGAGGAATAGGAGTTGGTATGCGAGGTTCATCTTCAAAATATCCTTCTGTCGGAACTCAACGAAGAAGAATTCCTGGATGGAGGCTTGAAGGGTATTCAAGTGATACACGAGCGCGGCACCCAGGAGGTAGATGAGCAAGAAGTCTCCGCGGGAGGAATACAGTAGCCACGCGCCCCCCATCATGAGGCTCAATACTAATACGGTGCGGATGGCCCAGAATGATAGGAAGCTCTCAGCGAACGTCTTGGGGTTCTTCTTGAATGAGGCATAGTCGCGGAATAGCAATACTTCCGGGGTGATCATGAGCAAGGCGAACATGGCGATGAATCCGGAGGATATCCCAATAATCGCAATGTCTTCGCGGGGAAGGATTCGGCTGAGGAGAAAGAAGGAAGCCAGTCCCATGATCATTGACAGGGCTTGGTTGGCCGTGCTCATGGCCGTTTGTTTGAATAGTTGTTCCTTGAGGGCCATCTCAAATCCCTCACACCAGCCAGTGGCCGTGCTTGAGGCTGCCGGCGAGGCGGGCAATCTTGATGGCGAAGGCGTAGCCGAGTCCCACGAACACGATGAGGGGGAAATACAGGATGGATTTTCCACCCAAGAACATCAATCCGCGGGGGGAAGAAAGTTCGAGTTCCCGTTCGGAATCTTTCCAGAGGCCCGTGGCGACCTTGAAGTCTTCCACAGGATTCACGAATAGTTTTCCTTTCACGTGAAGAAAGTCTGCGCATTGTGTAGTGGGGTGTTTCTTGTGCAGGAGCACATCGTTCATGTGATAGCGGAGTCGTTGATGGGTGTATTTCAAAATAGCCTTGATTCCTTTAGGAGAAACAAGGGTGCGATCCTCTGTGTACATCTTGGAGGCCGCCGGCACGCGGATGTAGTCGAATCCCAACTCCATGATGCGGAAGGAAAGGTCGGTGTCCTCGCGGTAGTAGAAGAAATCCTCATCGTATCCGTGGAGGTGATCCAGGATGCTCTTTCGAAATCCGGTGCTGGTTCCCCCAAAGTGACCATATGCGCTCACGGCTCCCACGGAAGGGGAATCAAATCCATTCACCATGGTCTGGAGCCAGTTTTTTTGAGGGATGCAATCATGGTCCATGTTGATGACCACTTCATAATGAGCCGCTCGAATCCCCGCATTGCGGGCCTTGCACACGCCGGATCGGGGGAGGAAAATCAGCTGCACCTTATGGTTTTTCTCAAAGTGCTTGCGTAAGAGTTGAGGGGTCTTTCCATCATAGCTTCCATCATCCACCACCACCACTTCGTATTTCCCTTTGAATTCTTGGGTGAGCATTCCATGGACGGCCTTCACTAAGGGTTCTCCCCCGTTAAGGGTGGCCACGACAATGGTCGCGGTGGTAGGGACGGTGGATTTTGTTTTAGCGCGAGAAGGAATTGTCAATCCGAATTCTTTCGCGGCGTGTTCAAGGGCGCGAGGGACAAATCCCATTTCATTCGTGGTGCGCGTTTCCGCGAGGGAGTGGGCCTTCTGCACGAGGGATTTCCATTCCTTCAATGAGTCCGTGACCACCGCGTCGCCGCGTTCTCCAATCGCGCGGGCGAGTTCCAATTGATGGTCATCCGTGTGTTCTCCTTTAGATTCAAGTCGGGGCACGATGATGAGGGGCTTTCCCATCTGCAGCGCCGTGCCGATGTTCCCCTCTCCTGCGTGGGTGACGAATAATGTGCACTCGTTGAGTGTCTTCTCGAATGAGCGGATGTCCATGAAGGTGGAGATTTTCATCTTTGGATGCGTGAACGGAGTGTTTCCGGACTGTACCACGACTTCCTCGCGAATAGTTTTCGTATCCACCAAGGAGGCCATCTCCTTGAGGAGTCGCGTGAAGGGTTGGGGATGCGTTCCCACGGAAACAAAAATCATGGTTGCTTCCCCGCAAAGATGGATCCGGTGTGTATGCCGGATGGGTAGTATTTTTTCAGTTCCGGCCATTGGTAGAATACGCGATCCGCAAAGAGGGAGATGATTTTCCCGCTCCAGCTGGCGGTGTAGGGGCGGCAGTAGCTCTCGATGAACACGACCGGAACCCCTCGGAGTTTGGCCGCGAGGCACACGGGAACAGTCACATCGGCTCCCGTGGATACGACCATGCGGGGCTTTACCTCATCCACGATGGAGAGGGCACGGAAGAATGCACGAATGGTTGTCACAGGGTTTCGTGCGGGTCGGGGGATGAAATAGACGGTTTCTTTTTCAGCCAACGAAATAGTATCGGGTCGTTCGAACGTGACGAAGGAGTGGGGTTGCTTCCCATAGAAGGATTCCAATTGGCGCATCTCCGTGAGGTGTCCCCCGGCGGAGCAGGTGAGGAGGATCATGGGAATCAGATTCCCCCATACAGGGCGACGGCTTGCATGTGGTTGGTCCAGAAGAGCAATAGAGTAATCGCAATGATCACGACTTGCATTCCGAGGATAATGAGTACAACCTGCTTCTCGGTGAATCGTCCCATGCGCATGACCACGTGGGTTAGGCTACCAATCTTCTCGGGGGCTTTCAGGGTGCCGTCGGATTGGATGATTCCAAAGCTCTGGGCCTGCATTTTCGTTCGTCCCTTGAGGATGAGTTCGACGAAGTATAAACCAAAGACCATGATTCCTATTTTCTCCATGTTCCCAATCACGCACGCAGAGGCGATAGCCGCGCCCATCATGAGGGTGAAGGAGTCCCCCGGAAACACTTTGGCAGGGGTCCAGTTGAAGACGAGGAATGCCAAAATAGCACCGATGAGTCCGACCATAATGATGGCCACCTCGATGCGTCCTAATACCAATGCGACGATCAACACGGCGAGGGCGTTGAGGAGTCCCATTCCACCTTCAAGTCCATTCAATCCCGCGAGCATGTTAGCCGCGTTGCTGGCGCCAGTAACAGCAATGGGAACAAGCAGTAGAGCATATACAATTCCAAAATTGACAAAACCTAACAAGGGAACATCCACGCCGGTGTTTCCAATTGTTTGAGGCAGCACCATCAATGGGAAGGCGGCGAAAATGGGGAAGAGGGCGTGTTGGTATTGCCGAATTCCTTTCGTCCACCCAATCACATCATCGACGATTCCAATTAATCCAACTAAAATAATCGTGAGCATGGCGGCGAGGATGGAGAGTAAATCAATTCCATAGAACGCGCCCACATACGCGCGCAGGAATAAGGCGACCATGATGGCGAAAACAAACGAGAGGAGGACAATAACTCCCCCCATTCCAGCAACGTGCGGACTGCCTTCTTTCTTGTTGAAGTCCTTCCACGAGATCTTCTGGAGGTGCATTCGTCGAATAAAGAAGGGGAACGAAAAGTATGCCACCAGGAATGCGGCCAAAAAAACGGGGAGGAATCCCCAGTCGATAAAAATTCCCATATTCTCTCACTCGAATGAAGTACTGGCTCTCTATGAAAGGCGGTTCGGGCACCTATTAAAGGGTGTGGTGCAAGTCTCGAATCAGGATGAATTGGCGTCTACGGCGTTGGAATCCGAAACAGGGGGGTTTTCCTCAGGAGTCTCAACGGGAGGAGTCATCATATTCTCTTCTCCTGAAGCTGGAGCATTGAATCCCCAGATGCGCACTCCTCCAGTGTTAGAGTAGAGGGCGGGGTAGGTATCGGCCAGCGTGGGGTCGTCAAACCACAATCGCACGAGCATGGAATTATTTGCTTTTGGAGAGAACGCATAGATGCGGCTCTTGGCGGCGTCGCGGTAGAGATACAACGGAGATCCTCCCTGGAGAAGAGTCGGCTGGCTCGTCCAGACCGTGGGGAACGCGCCCATCTGTTCAGGCGTGAACGTGTTGTCTCCGCACGTGTAGGTGACTTCTTTCGTGAGTGCGGTTTCGTTCTTGGAGCAAAAGAGCATCGTGCCGCCCAATCCTTGGAGTCGGGGGTCATTCTGCGTGGTAATGTTGTAGGCGTAGAATCCCAAGTTGGTGAGCTTCGTGAGGAGATCGTCTCCAAAGATGAGGTGGGTGGATCCGTGCTTTTGGATAATCGCTAGTGCTTCCGCTGGGTCGGATGTAATCAAGAACAACGCCACATCCGCGGAGGACTTGGGATCCGCATTCCGGTTGTCGATGAGGACGCTTCGTTGAGAGAGAAAAGAAATCCAGTGTCCTTCGTCCCACCAGTTGAGGAATTTAGTGTCCTTAGGCAAATGATCATCGGCCCAAAACAACGCGGTTTTCCATCCCCACGAGGATTCGATGTTGGGGGTGTTCTGTCCCACGAAGATAATTCCAGCGGCCAATCCGCAGAGGAGGGAGAATCCAATGAGTCCCACGACTAATTTCTGCGTTCCCACGCTTCTATTTTCCATGGACCGATGCGCCACGTGTAACACGACAGCCCCCATGAGGGCGAGGGGCAATCCCCAGTAGAAGGTGAATTTCAGTTTACCCCACGCGAGCAAGAGTGCAACCACCGTCCATACGAGTGGGATGACGAGCACGTGGTTTCGTTCGGGTCGCTTCCACAGCAAATAGGCGCAGAGGGGAATCCCAATGAGTGCGAAAATGATGAGCATGCTGTATTTGTTTCCAAAGTAGTTGCTTCCCTGGCTCTCTTCTCCGATGGTGGAGCCTAGGACTCCTCCCCCGGTGAGGGTGAAGTTGAACAATACAATGAGCACGGGGAGAAGTAAGAGTCCGAGGATGGAGAGAACATAGAGTCCATTCACGACCTTTTGCCAATTCTCATCCTTCCGGGAGAATCGTTCGCAGGCCGCGAAGAAGGCCAATGCAACAAGGATGAGGATGACGGTGAAGAACCACGGGAGTTCGAATCCCACGATTTTGTTTCCGAGGTTTCCGGCAATCTGGTCGAGCCAGAAGATCCCCGTCTGCAGGGTTGAAACGAGGGCGAATGGGATGAATGCAGCGAGCCACGCTAATCCAAAGTGTCGCGCCCCGGCATGCTCCTTGCGTGCGAGGAAGGAGAGGAATCCCACGGCACCAATTCCCATGAGGATGGGAACAAGCTGGTTGGATCCGGGCCACGATAATACCATTAGCCCAAAGCTGATTCCCGCGGCGACTCCAAATCCGATGCGTCGCTTCAATTCTTTCTCGTTGAATGCGGCTTTGACGAAGAGGAATAGTCCAAATACCATCCAGAGAAATCCGAAGGAATCATCCTCGAAGAATCCGCCCATGGTGCGATACACGAACGCGGGCATGACGGCGGCGAGGATTCCCGCAAATATTCCCGCGGATCGTTCGTGCTTTCCGGGGAACATTT
>CAZKYB010000005.1:0-20900 GCA_964557045.1 uncultured archaeon | reverse complement strand
TTTCCTTTCCGAGGAAATACATTCCTACGCAGGTTAGTGCACCATAGAGTGCGGGGAGGATCTTGACCCACAGGACCCAAGTTTCCATGACATAGGCCCCATTCAGGGTGAAAATCTTGTAGATGGCCGCCGAGACGTACCAGAAGAATGCGCTCGTGTTCGTGAGGGTAGCCGCAGCGGTGTTGCCGTAGTACGTAAGAGGATCAAAGGTGGGGGCGGGCAGTCCCTGAAGAATGTAAGACACCATGCGGGCGTGCCAATACGAATCAAATTCGAAAAACAATTCGAATCGCATCAGGGTGGCGCGCACGATGAATGCGAGGATGAATACGAGGGCGACAAACAACCATCCTCGCGTCATGAATCCTTTCAAGAATGGAGGAACGTTGAATTTTTCCTTCGATGCAGGAGAGGCATTTGCCGGGGCGGCCTGCGCGAGGGTGGTGTTTCCGTCATCGCTCATGGGAGGAAGGAATGGTCATCCTTGTTATAAAGTTGGCGGGGGCGCGAAGGAAAGAAACAAGTCGAGGAGAGAGAAAGGCTATGGGCCGAAGCCCAAAATGAGAAAATAAGTGGGATGTTGACAGCGTTGGCGTCGCTCCAGGAAAAATCCCAGCGCAACAAGCCACGAGTGCCCGTTTCACTTCCGGGTTCGGAATGGGACCGGGTGGTGCCAGGCCTCTATGGCTGTCAACAAACGATTCTCCCTGGAGAAGGGTTAAAAAGGTTGGGGAGTCGACCGGCGAACGTCCTATCCCCCAGCGAATGCACCCGTTCAGCCAGTCTTAAAACGGTAAAGGGAATGAGTTTTCGCATGGAGCCCCACGAATACCACAAGATGTATTCCCTTGAGGAGAGCAACTGGTGGTATCTCGGACGGGCCGATTTAATCCACGAGCTCCTGGACGAATACAAGCCTTCCTTTGATTCCATCCTAGACATTGGGTGTGGCACGGGGTCGATTTTAGGTAAATACTCGGGAAAACGACGCGTGGGGATTGAGCAGAATGCTATTGCAGTAGAATATGCCAAGGGGCGCGGACTCACGGTGCACGACTCATTGGATAAGGTCCACGAAAAGTTTGATGTGATTTTGATGATGGACGTGCTGGAGCACGTGGAAAACGACCACGCATTTCTCCAGAATGCCCTTACACGGTTGAATGAGGATGGGGTGCTCATTCTCACCGTTCCTGCGTTCCAATGGTTGTGGTCGCATCACGATGAATTAGTGCATCATTATCGACGATACTCTAAACCCCTGGTGAAGAAAGTAGTGGAACAATCCGGGGGGAAATGTTTGCACGCGTCCTACTGGAACGCCTCCTTCTTCGCCCCGGCGTTCCTCAAGAAGAAAGTCTTCTCAAGTGATGAGAGCGATTTGTCTCCCGTGCATCCAACGCTCAACAAGGTGTTGTTGTCGATGCTGAAGTTAGAAAATCGCGCCTCGATGAGAATCCCTGCTCCGCTGGGAACGAGTGTGTATGCGGTCGTGAAGAAGAAATAAGTAAATTATTTCTTCTTGGGCTTCTCGTCGTCTTCGTCGTCCGCATCTTCGTCTTCTTCCTCGTCGTCATCATCATCGTCGTCGTCTTCGACCACGTGCTTGACAGGAGGCTTGCGGTTCTTTCCTTTGATGGGGGACAAGTCAATTTCTTCTTCGTTCTCTTCCTCATCATCGCCTAAATCAGAATCATCTTCGTCTTCTTTTTCGGCTTCCTCTTCCATGAGGTGGGCCTTTCCCTTTCGAGGAGCCGGGGCGAGTTCGGCTTTGCTTTTCGCTTCAGGAGCGGGGGGCAATTCCATCTCTTCATCGTCGTCGAAGTCATCCTCATCGTCTTCGAGGGTGGCTTCTTTCTTGGACTTGCGAGGCGTGGCTCCGGATTTCATTCCGCGCACCAAATCATCGGCGGTTTCCAATCCGCGGATCATTTCTTTTTCGTTTTTGGCACCCGCGCAGATGACTTTACCGTTTTTGAACAACAGCATGGTCAACTTCGGATCATCTAATCGCAAAATGGCTCCCGGGAATTGTTCGGGTTCGTATTCCACGTTATCCAACTGCATGGCAGTGGCGAACAAATCTAAATTCTGGTGAAGGTTTCCAGTCGCAACCAAGTTCACGACATCATACTCAATGGTTTTGAGAATTTTCACGTTCGGTTGGATCTCATTGATCATCTTGTTGACTTTCTTGATGGCCAAGTCAATTTGGTTTTGCGCCGAGGCACCGGAGCAGATGATTTTTCCATTTTTGAAAAGAAGCATGGAGACTTTGGGTTCCTTCATCTTGAGGATGGCTCCCGGGAACTGTTCGGGTTCGTATTCGATATTGGGAATGGACATGGCCAAATTGTATAAGTCCAGGTTGGCGTTCAATCCGCCGCTGGCCACCAAGTTAACAATCGCGTAGTCGATTTTTCGTCCCTTGTGGTCAAACGAATGTTGTTCAAAAACTTGTCCAGATCCTTCGCTCATCCCAACCATCTCCCAACCTTTTTTTGTGTAATTTTGGGCCGTTTAAAAAGGCCATTTATATAGGATTTGGACTCATAACCTATTTAAATAGGTCTTTTGGGTCGATTTTCCCTATTCCAAGGGATATGCGCCCCCGGGCCACGGTTTCTTTATAAAAGATTCACCTACCCTTTAGGTAATTACGATAGGGAGTTGGATGTTAGTATGGCCGGTAAGAAAGCACGCGGATTCCGAGCAAAGTCTCGAGCCAAGATTACAGCCCGCCGAGTTAAGGCCACCATCACAACGCAATTGCGAACGTTTGAACCGGGCCAAGCTGTTCAGATTGTGATTGACGGATCCAATCACGGAGGAATGCCCTTCCGCCGATTCCACGGACTAACCGGTAAGGTTGAGCGCATGCAGGGACGCGCCGCCATTGTGAAGATTCAGCAGGGTTCGCAGTGGTGCGAATTAGTTGTGAGTCCGGTTCATTTGCAGATTATCGAACAAATGGAAGCGAAGGCAAACTAGACCAAAAGCGGAGTTGCACGATCATGATCGGAAAAGAACTACTCGAACGGAAACCCATTTCCCTCTCACACATCAAGGATTTCCTTGAGAACCGAGACAACGCTGGAAAAGAAGCCTCGTATGAACAAGCTCAAACGTTGGAGTATGTTACGAAGTTCGCCAAGTTGTCCAAGGACAAAGCCGAGACACTCATCAATAATCTCATGAACATGGAGAACATGTCCGAGGAAGCCGCGGTGAAGATTGTGGATTTCCTTCCCGAGGATGAGGAAGCCTTGAAGGCCGTCCTCCCTAAGGGGCATGGATTGGCGGACTCCCAATTTGAGGAAGTCCTGTCCTTAGTCAAGAAGCACGGCGGGTCCTAACCCCCCTTTTTTTTGGGAATGGGGCGGGGGAACCGCACCCATAAATAGTCCCGAATCCCCAATCATGGTGGTACGAATATGAACGAAGACAAAGCAATCGTGTTGGATTTTCTCCCTCAAGGCAAGAGCTCCGGCTTCAAGAGCGAGCCGACTGCGATTGTGCTCGGAACCAGCTTCTTTACGTTGTTAGAAGTCGTTCCCAAAGCCGGGGTGGATTTGAAACCCCTAGAGGAAGTCTACATCGGAAAGGATTCCCGCGACAAGATTGACCATATCAAGCAGCGCATTCCCTTCGAACAACTCACTTCCGTTGCGAAATCCGAATTGGAGCGCGCCGTGGAGCATGCCATCAAGCACAACGAGGCGAAGTTCGTTTCATTCTTCAACATCAGCGGAAGCATCTCCCTCAAACGTCATCAGTTGGAATTGCTCCCCGGAGTAGGGAAGCAGCACTTGGATGATATTCTCAAGCAGCGCCAGGCGAAGCCTTTTGAGTCTTTGAAGGATGTCGAGGATCGCATTCGCTTCTTGACGTCTCCTATTTCCATTCTCCGCCGACGCATCATGTCGGAATTGGAAGGGGACCAGAAGCACTACTTGTTCGTCCGCCCCCCTCAAGTGGAAGACTTAGATCGCAAGACCCGCTTCGCACGGTGAAACACGTGACGGCCTTCGAGGAACTGCAGAAGGCCATGATGGAGGCCGGTGTTTTTCCAGAGAAAAAATACTCCCAGAATTTTCTCGTGAACGATGAAGTGGTGAGTGATTTAGTCGCATCCGCCTCCCTAACAAGCAAGGATCACGTGATGGAAATAGGGGGAGGCACGGGAATTGTCACGAGCGAACTGGCCAAGACTCCCGCGCACGTCACGAGTATTGAATTTCACACTCCCCTCGCGCATTATTTGAAACAAAAATTCGCCCACGCAAAAAATGTAACCATTTTGGAGAAGGATTTTCTCCAAGTGGATCTTTCTTCGATTCCTTTTACCAAAGTCGTGGCCGCCCCTCCGTATGCCATCTCGGATGACATCATGTATGCCTTGTTCGCGCGCGGATTCTCCCGTGCGTGTTTGATTTGGCAATTAGAGTTCGCTGAGAAGATTCTGTCTCCTCCCGGGAGCAGCGAATACCATCCTCTTTCGGTAATCGGACAATATTTCTTTGATGGGGAAATTAAGCGCAAGGTCACCCCTAAATCATTCTATCCTATTCCGAATCATTTTTCCGCGTTGTTGGTGTTGAATCAGCGCACGAAAGCGGTTCGTTTTGAGGACTATCCCATTTTTGTGAATTGGTTGAAGACGATTTTCCGTTTCAAGAACAAAACGGTGAACAATGCCATTGGTCAGATGGAAAAGAACCCAGTGAAGGGCATGAACATGCAGAATAGCAAGGACGCGATTCGCGATTCGGAACTCTCGGAGGAAAAAGTTTTCCTGCTTGAGCCTGAAGAGTTTGTGGAATTGTTTGAGATGATTCAGCAGAAGTAAGTATTTTACTTATTCTTTCTGCGTCGCGCCCAACTCACATAGGTATTTTGCGGTAGAATCGGAAACCGATGCGCATAGTTCGGGTTTCTGCGTAATTCCCGCCACGCTGGAAATACAACTATCCTTGGGAGAAGACGTGAGGTAATCGCACACGCTCACATTCTTTTGGGACACTGCGACTTCCGCGTAGCAGGTTTGCTGGGCCTGGATCGAAAATACTTTCGCACACACGAGGGGATTCTTTTCGGAGATTGCCGCTTGGATGTAGCAGGAATCCTTCTTGCTCCCTAACAGTCCATCAATCACGGTGTTGGTGGCAAAGATTCCTTCACACTCAGAGGATTTCACCAGTTGAATGGGTTGTGTAGAGGATTGTCGGAAGAATGGTCCCGTGAAAATCGCCGGATCCGTCTCGTCCAAGATGGTGAATCCCGACACGGAGAGTTTAGCGGCATCTTCCGGCTGCGTGTAAATCGCATACACGAATGATTCCGGGCATCCGCATTGTGTACACGTGGAGTCCGTGGCTTGGTAGGTTAACGTGACATCCAACAATTGGATTCCTTTTCCTTGGTAGTAATTTTTGAGAATGGATAATTCATCTTTCACGGGAAATTCGGCGTATGTTTTCCCGGTTTGGAGGGTCCATTCTTTTCTCCAGGGAATCTCGGCGCACTTTTGGGGTTGTAATAGCACCCATGTGGGTTGTCCGGATTGAACACTTGTATTCTGGATGGGCAGGTCCCACTGCGTCACTGTGTAGATGACCCCCACGGAAACAAGGATGATGATGAACGTAATACCCACGGCCAGATTATTCATACCAATCGAGGGGAATACCTTTCCCAGGTTAATAAATCGCCTTCTTCTGGGTATCCCTTGAGTCGTTTTGAGATAGAAAAAAGGGACCGCGTTAATAGGAGCATTTTTAATGATAGAAAACGTTAATGGAACGGTTGCCCAATACGACTATTTTACACTGAGGATATTACACGAGGGGGAATTCATCCATGAGTAGCTTTTTCGATCGAGTGAATAAGGTTCAAACGTCCAACCAGGGGTACGGATACACTCCCTCGGGCGCGGTCATGAATCACCCCCAAATGGGACAGGATGTGGGACCCTCCCACCCGTCGCAGAAGACGGAGCAGCAATTGAAGGATGAAGAGGCATTGAAGGCCATCATCCAGGAAACGCACGCCAAAATTCGCGTGATTGGAGTCGGAGGAGGGGGAACCAACACGGTGAACCGCCTATCCGAAGTGGGATTAGAAGGGGGAGAAACCTTTGCGGTAAACACGGACGCCCAAGCCCTGTTGCATATCAACGCAGGTCGAAAGATTTTGATTGGAAAGCAATTGACGCGCGGATTGGGTGCAGGATCCGATCCCTCCGTAGGAGAAGCGGCGGCGCGAGAGAGTGAAGCCGACCTGAAAGGATTGCTAGCGGATTCCGATTTGGTATTCATCACGTGCGGAATGGGTGGAGGAACCGGAACAGGTGCCGCCCCTGTGATTGCGCAAATTGCCAAGCAGCAAAACGCCCTCACCGTGGGAGTGGTTACGCTTCCCTTCACCGTTGAAGGGCGCGCGCGTATCGAGAACGCATTGGAAGGATTGAATCGTTTGCGCAAAGAAGCGGATACGGTCATCATCATTCCCAATGATAAAATTTTGGAAATCGCCCCCGATCTCCCTGTCAACTCCGCATTCAAGGTGGCGGATGAAGTATTGGTGAACGCGGTGAAGGGAATTACTGAAATGGTCACGAAGCCGGGTTTGATTAACCTCGACTTTGCGGATTTACGCACCATCCTGAGTAAGGGCGGAGCCGCGTTGATCGGATTGGGAGAAAGCAAGGCCGACAAGGCATCGGATGCTCGCGCATTAGAAGCCGTTGAGAACGCACTTACATCCCCGTTGTTGGATGTGGATATCTCCGGCGCGAATCGTGCATTGATTAATGTGGTGGGTGGAACCGACATGACGTTGCGCGAGGCGGAAATGATTGTTGAGGTGGTGAGTGCACGCATTGATCAGAACGCCCATATCATTTGGGGTGCGATGATCGATGAGACGATGCCCCGCTCACACATCCAAGCCATGGTGGTTATCGCCGGTGGAAAGATTCCCTTCTTGGATTCTCCTGTGCAAGCAGAGGGCCAGAAGATCGACCTGGATATTGAATTTACAGAATAGGGAAAATAGTCCCCATTCTCAAAGGGTGGGCCCCGCGGGGGTCATTCCTCACTCTTTTAAACTCATTTCCTCCTCTTTCTGGTTATGGAATTCAAACCCGTGGAGTGGATTCAGACCTTCATCTCGGACGCGCAGCGTGTCCTGACGGTGAGCAAGAAGCCCAGCACGGATGAATTCATGACCATGGCCCGCATCACGGCACTGGGATTAATCGTTTTGGGTATCCTGGGATACACCGTGGAATTCATCACGTTTTTCATTCGAAATTCGATTTAATTCAGTTTAGCGAGCCCTAAGGGGCTTTTTTAAGGATTGTGGGGGTTTTTTCGATTATGATCTATACGGTTCGTACGACGGTCGGTCAAGAGTCCATGGTCGTGGATATCCTCGCAGCCAAATCCAAGCGCGAAGGATTGGAAATCTACTCGATGGCCGTGATGCCGGGATTGAAGGGATACATCCTCATCGAAGCCGACAATGAGAACACCGTCCAGCGCGGAATCGCCGGGGTTAACTTGGTGAAGAGCCGCGGTGTCGTGTCGGGTGTGGTGAAGATTGAAGAGTTGAGTTCTATTTTGTCCTCGAAGCCCTTGATGGAAGCCATCAAGCCCGACCAGAAGGTCGAGTTAATCGCCGGTCCCTTCAAGGGAGAAAAGGCGCGCGTGATTCGAGTGAATGAAACCAAGGAAGAGGTCACGGTAGAACTCTTAGAAGCCACGGTGAAGATTCCGGTCACGATTAAAGCCGAACAGATTCGCGTCATCAAGGAATAATCCTCCTTTTTTCGACCTTGGGTCGCGGAAATGCCTTTTTAATCCTTTTCCGGTCATTCTTGGTTAGCTGTTACAAGCGCTTCTAGGAAACGATATACTATGGCCGAAATCAAGTTGATGATCGATGGAGGAAAAGCCACGGCTGCCCCTCCCTTAGGACCTGCATTAGCCCCGCTCGGATTGAACGTGGGAAAGATCGTCCAAGAGATCAATGAAGCCACCAAGCATTACGCGGGAATGAAAGTCCCAGTCGTGTTGGACGTGGATAAGTCGAAGAAATACACGATTACGGTTGGATCACCCCCCACGAGTGCGTTGATTAAGAAAGAAGCCAACGCCGACAAGGGAGCGGGAAATCCCAAGACGGAAGTCAAGGGAAATTTGAAATTTGAACAGGTTATGAAAATCGCCGAGATGAAGATGGGAAAATTGAACTCGTACACTCTGCGTAGCGCCTGCCGAGAAATCATCGGTTCGTGCAACTCGATGGGAATCACCATTGATGGGAAGCACGCCAAGCAAGCCCAGTTAGATTTCAAAGACGGAAAGTACGATTCTCACTTCAAGTAAGTGGGATTCGTATTCCTTCTCTATTTTTTCTTTTTCAAAACACTAATTTTCCATCGAAGTGTCCAAGAATTTGCCCAATTTTACTAGGTTATTTTATTCTCCAAGCCGCTGGCTAGGAAATGATGGAGGATCGAGGCAAGACGGTGGATGCGTACATCAAGATCTCCCCCAAGGAAGCCCAGCCCCTCCTGAGGAAGGTCCGCCAAGTCATCCAGAAGGCCGCTCCAGAATCTGTGGAGTCCATCCGTTACGGGATGCCCGGGTACACGTTTAACGGCAAGCCCCTAGCGTATTTTGGGGCCTTCAAGCACCACTTAGGCTTCTTTGCGACCCCCTCGGCCAATGTAGCGTTCAAGAGGGAGCTTTCGCCCTACAAAGGGGGGAAGGGATCTATCCAGTTCCCCTACGACGAACCAATTCCATATACTCTGATTGCCAAGATGGTCAAATACAAGGTCCAGCAGCTAGGGAAATAGCCCGGGTCCCGGGTTTGATTTATAACCCTTATCCATCGAGAATCGTTTACTTTCTCATTCTGTTTCAGAATGGAAGGCCGCTTCACCACTCGAGAGTGGGAGGTTTTTCAGTATGGAAAAAAGTCAAGTGCTAAACGCCTTAACGGAATTGCGCAAGTCTGCGGAACCTCGAAAGTTCAAGCAAACCATTGACCTTACTATTAATTTCCGCAACATCGACTTCAAGAAGGCCGAAAACCAAGTGGATGTCGACGTTGCCTTGCCCAACCCTGTCGGAAAGGGTGAAGGAAAAGTTCTCTTATTCGCTCGCGATAAAGAATTCGCCAAGCAGGCCGAATCCATTGTGGACACGGTCATGCTCGAAGATCAGATTTCTAAGCTCAACAAGAAACAAGTGGCCGAATTGATCACGCAGTACGTGGGATTTTTGGCTGAAGGACCCGTCATGTTGACGGTCGGAAAATATTTGGGACAAACTCTTGCGCCCAAGAATCGAATGCCTCGCCCGGTGTCTCATGAGGACATGAAGAATTTGTCCGCTCAAGTGGCCCGATTGAAGTCGGTGGTAAAAGTCTCCAACAAGAAGGGAAAGTACATGCCCCTCGTTCACGTTTCCGTTGGAAAAGAAACCATGAAGGATGACGACATCGCCGATAACGCCATTGCGGTGTATCAGGCCATCTTGCCCGCAATCGGGAACAAGCAAGTGAACGTCAAGTCCGTTTTAGTCAAAATGACCATGTCCGCGCCTGTGAAGGTGGGCGGAAAGATGGAAGGTGTGTCCGCATGACCAATCACACGAAGAAATGGAAACAGAGCGAAGTCGCGCGATTGGAACAGTTGGCCAAGAAGTACCCTGTGGTCGCTGTAGCGGATTTGTCCGGTTTCCCAGCCAACTTGCACGGGGCATTGAAGGTTAAGCTCGCCGGAAAGGCCGTGTTAACGGTTTCCAAGCGAAAGGTCATTCAGCGCGCGTTGCAGAACGCGGGCGTGGACGATTCGATTACGAAGGATCTGAAGGGAAGCACCGCGGTGTTGTTCTCGCAGATTAATCCGTTCGAATTGTACGCATTAGTCAAGCAGTCCTCGGGTAAGGTGGCTGCAAAGGAAGGGCAGATTGCGCCTGAAGATTTGATTATTCCCGCCGGAGACACCGGTTTGCCTCCCGGTCCGGCCTTGTCGGATTTGAAGGGTGCTGGATTGAATGTTCGGGTGCAGGGTGCCACGATTGCAGTCATGGAAGACAAGGTCGTCACGAAGAAGGGAGAGGTCATCACCGCTCCGGTCGTGAATGTGCTGGGTAAGTTTGGGATTAAGCCCATCAAGTTGCGATTGAACGTTACCAATGTCTTGGAAGGTAAGGAATTGTTTACCGCTTCCACGCTTGATATTGACGAAGAAGCCATCTTCGCGCAGTTCATGAAGGCGGAGCAGCAGGCATTCAATTTAGCGGTGAACGCGGTCATCTTCACGGAGAAGAGCACGCCGGTCATTGTTACGAAGGCCTTCCGTGAAGCCAAGCAGGTCGCGTTGGACTCGAACTTCCTCACGGAAGTCACGGTGGGAGAGATCCTCGCCAAGGCCGAGCGAGCCGCTGCGGAAATCAAATCGCACGTCAAGGAGGATGCCCAGTAAATTCACTGGGATCCATTTACAGTTATTCCATCCTGCAAAGGGTGGGTTGACAAACACAAGGAGAATGAGGTGACTCGTCATGGAATACGTCTATAGTGCAATGCTGTTGCATTCAGCCAAGAAAGAAATCAACGAGGCGCACGTCACGAAGGTCCTGGAAGCTGCCGGAATTACGGTTGATTCCGCCCGCGTGAAGGCCCTGGTTGCTTCTCTCAAGAATGTCAACATCGATGAGGCCATCGCCAAGGCCGCCGTCTCAGCTGCGCCCGCCGCTGCCGCTCACCACGCTGGTGGAGAGCACAAGGCCGAAGCCAAGGTTGAGAAGGAAGAGAAGAAATCGGAAGAAGAAGCTGCGGCCGGATTGGCCAGCTTGTTCGGATAAAGATTTTCTTTTCGGGACACGCAGGGGGAGCAATTCCCCTGCGTTTCTCAAACTCTATTTTTTGAATGCCATTCTTTTTTGACGATACTACCGTTTTTCTAGAAAGTTAACAATTATTTTTTCTTCAATTTCTTGGTCGCTTTCTTTGCCGGCCACTTTTTCGCGGTGGATTCCTTGACCTTCTGATTGAGGATGGGTTCTTTTACGGTTTTTTTAGCCGCCTTCATGTACTTCCCATTCTTCTCTTGCTTGCGCAGATCCATGTTGGCGCCGCGAAGTTGTTTACTGGTGGAGCGAATCTGTTCCGTGTAGTGCTGCTCGACTTCCGCAAAGGCTTCGTCGGACAGGTGACCATTATTATGTTGATATTGGGCGTGTCGGAGTCCTTGTTTCGCTGAAAACAATTTAGCTTCCAGTTCATCCACGGCAAATAGGGCGCGACTGGGGGCGGGATTGGAATTACTTCCCCCACTTGAAGCAGTCGCGAACCCTGGGGCTCCTTCGGCGTGTTGGGCATGGTGGTTGGATCGGGTGGCAAATGACATGATCACTACGGCCCCCAAGAACACCACAATAATCCCCAGCACCCAGGTCAGGGGAAACTCGTTGGTGGTGTTCCCTGTGACCACTACGCTTCCTTTTCCATCCGGTCCGATATTGAGAGGAATGGTGCCCCCGTTCACTCCATTGGAGGGCGTATAGTTATCGGCAATCCCATCCAGGGGAACGAATTGGGCCGGAGGAACTTGTTCGTAGTACTTCTCCACATCCTTCGTCACTTCATAGGTGTTTTCCGCCAGAAGAATGAGGCTCAGTCCGCTGCTCAGGCTGTTGGCCGAGGACGCCCCTTGGTTTATCCCCTGGTAGTAGTTCGCGGAGTTAAGGTAATACTTCGCGTGGTCCAAGTAGAGGTGGGCCCACCCAAACTTTTGGGGGTTCGCGGCCATCTTGATTTCGAGGGATTCAATTTTGCTTTCAAGCGTGTCGCGGATGTCCTTTTCAGCGTCATTCTCGATGAGGATGGCGTTGATGAGTCCCAATGCAGAGGCCGCGTTCATGGCCGCACTCAAGTGGCGGTTGTTGGCTTTGTCGAGTAGTGCGGCATCCAATCGTCTCGCCGCGTCTTCTCCGCTTCCATCCTGGATGAGGGTGAGTCCGTTCTCCGCGTTCTCAATGAAGTCCCCGTAGTAGTCGGAAAATGGGGATTGGGTCTTGAATCCCTTCGTGGATAATTGG
Organism: uncultured archaeon; assembly: GCA_964557045.1. Taxonomy (GTDB): domain Archaea; phylum Iainarchaeota; class Iainarchaeia; order Iainarchaeales; family VGJJ01; genus VGJJ01. Next base: position 8,781 of record CAZKYB010000005.1, on the reverse strand, counting down.
ATGGAGACTTGATAGAATTCTCCGCTGGATTCATACCAGGCCTTGGCGTACTCGTAATCCAATACTCGCCCCACGGCCTGTGCGTGGGCGGCATCCTGCGTGGCGACCACGATGATGGGGGTACTTTGGAGTGTTTCTACTTGTTCCTGAGCCCACGTTAATCGTTGTTGGGCGGCGATGTACCATTCGACTCCTTCCACGGGGACAATCTTATCGAACTGGACTTGCTGCTGGTCGATGAGCTTGGATAATTCCGCGATTCGCTTGTCCAACTCGCTGGATTCCAAATCAATCAGGTCAGGATCATCGGAAACATCGTGCACGAAGTACGCATTGACGCGTGCGAGGAAGGCAAAATTCCCCGCCGAGTAATGGTATCCATTCTGGGTGAGCAGTTCGGATTCGTTGGCGGTCTTTTCGGAGTCATCTAAGCTTCGCGAGAGGACCTCAATGAGTCCTGCATCGTCCAATAGGGTGGAATTTAATGCGTTCTGAGCTTGAGTGATGGCGGTTCTCGTTTGGGCGATGAATTTGGTATTAAGCGCACTCATGGGGAGTGCGGCTGGGGCGGCTTTGATTTTTTCTGGGATGTACGTGGGAATGTCTTCTTTCTGCGTCTTGTTCACGTCGATATCATCGATGTTGGTGAAGGCATACTTGAGGACATCGTCTAAGGTATACGTCTCGATGACTTTCATTCCCCATTTGTCCAGGGCATATTCGGGCAAATAGATGTTCTTGACTCCATCCTCAAGCTTCACGACCTGTTTGGATTCTCCGGCGGGGATGAGAAAAAGTTTGATTCCATCCTTCGCGGCCTCTTTGGATTTCTCAAACACTCCGCCCACAGGGCCGACTTCTCCCGTGTTGGTGATGGTTCCCGTGAGTCCGATATTTTTGGGAATCTTCTCATCCATTAAGGATCCGACCACCAACAAGGCCATAGCGCTTCCGGCGCTGGGACCATCCACGACGCTGGCTTCGGAGTCAATGGAGAAGAAATAGTCAAAGTCATCCACGCCATTGAAATAATTCTTGGCGACTTTCACGGCGATCTTTTCGGTGGATTGGGTGGCCGTCCCCACAAGAGGGCCGGAGACACTCGACCATACTTTTCCCGTGCCGGGTTCAATGTGTAAATCCAGCGTGGCGGAGAGGGCGGTTCCGTCCGGAGCCACAGCGAATACTTTCAATGAGTTATCGGCTAACACGGCGAAGGCGGGAGTAGTCCCCACCATCAATAGAATCCCGAAGAGTAGAATCAAGCGAGAATGCGTCATTTCCCAAAGGTGTTTTTTGACGTATATATAGTTTCTTCCCAAATTCCACCGGAATGCAACGCGTGGAGGATAAGGTGTTCTTGTCTACTCTTTGAGTCCGTGTCCGCAGAGCAGGGCGATGGTGGTTCCCTTCCATGTGTGCTTTTCTAATGCCGCTTGAACCGCCGCCCCGGAGTATTCCGCGTACAATCCTTCTTTTCTTGCGAGGGAAAGTTTGGCCTTTTTCATGTCATTTTCGGAGACAGAGAGTATTTTTCCCCCAGTCTGCTTCACGCTCATCAGCGCTTCCAATCCATACACGGGGTTGCCGCACTCAATGGCTCCGGCGATGGTTTTGGGATTCTTCATCGGGGAGAATCGCATCGTGTGATTCTTCCACGCGTCAAATAATGGACCGCAGTTTGCGGCTTGGATTCCGATGAGCTTGGGAAACTTTTTCACTTTCTTGGCTTGCTTCATTTCCACAAACGCTGCATGCAAGGCGGTGATGAGGGTTCCATTTCCGATTGGGATAAGTATTTGATCCGGGACTTTTCCGTTCAATTGCTCCACTACTTCAAAGGCAATGGTTTTTTGTCCTTCCATGCGTAAGGGATAGTCTCCCGTGAGCATGTACTTCTTGTCCTTCGCGGCGATTTCCCACGTCCGCTTGAGGGCAGCCTGGTAGTCTCCTTTGACTTGAATCAACTTGGCTCCGTACGATTGGATTTGCTTGAGTTTGTTCTCGGGCACGTGGTGCGGGACGCAAATCGTGGCTTCGATTCCCGCACGTGCGGCATACGCGGATACGCTCGCGCCCATGTTTCCCGTGCTCGCACAGATGACTTTTTGGTAGTGGTCATTTTTTGCATGGGATATTTCCACGGTGCTTCCTCGGTCCTTGAAACTTCCAGTAGGGTTTTCGTATTCAAGTTTGTAATAGACTCCTTTCGCGTGGGCGGATTCCAAGAGGGTGGTGTGGCCCTCGTTGAGTGAGATGATTTCTCCATTCTCAGGCACGGGCAACCAGGCGTGGTATTTCCATATTCCGACGTGGGAGAGTTTCATGGCTAAGGAAAGGGATAGGGCTATTTATACCTCTTTTTTCTCCTGGAATTATGCCTCGCTCCCCTGTTCGTGCCAGTCAAATGCGTGCCCGTTCTCGCGGGATGGATGCGGTGAATCCTCGGGCCAAAAATAATCGAATCCCTCAAATACGAGAGGCGATCCACCGGTTGTCCGATCGCTGGCGAGAAGGCAACCCGGACGTGGATGTTCGTCGGCGGGTCGCGACCAAGTATGCGTTGGATATCTCGCTGACGGGGCACGAGGGGCCCGTCGATCCGATCGTTCGAAAGAAAATTCACGAACTGTGCCAGACCAGTTTTGCTCTGGCCTACCTGAAAGATCCTTCCTCCACCGAGGGTCGTTTTTTCAAGGCCGAAGTGAAGCATGTTCTCGAGGTAGGGGACACGTCTCGGAGGACGGACGCAAGTGGGCGATTTGTTCCAGATCCAAAAGCGCGCAAGGGGGATCGGGATGTAAACGATTTCATGTTCGCGTTCCGAGAAATCTATAATCGTCTGAATAGGCCCAGGAAGTAAAATTACGGGTGGGTGAACCAGAGGCGGATTTCGCTTTCCGTTTTCTCATCGATGCGACAATAGCCAAATCCGGGGAACAACACTTCGTCCCCTTCATTCATGAGGGATAATGCGTCATCCGCGATCCCAAAGAGAAAAGTATTCGTAGGCATGGTGATGCGCACGTCTACTCCTCCCGGAAGCCAATTCGTTTGCGTGGTGTTTTCCAATTTGGCCGTGCTGACGAATTGGGCGTTAATCTTGTATTCGTCCATATGATTAATCTTGACGATGTACGCGTTGCGCAGACGTAGGGTGGATCCCACTTTCCATTTGGCCGTATCGGCTTTGCTGACGAGGAAAGACTGAGTGCCCGCTTTCAGGTCATATTCTCTCCCGTCCAAATTCACATGCGTGGCGGGAACGAAGTCCGTTTCAAGGGAGACGGGATCCTGAATGAAGGGGATCGTGTTCACGTCGCCGAGGTATTTTTTGTTGAACGTGCTCAATAATTGCAAATCAACAACCGTGTCGGAGGGTTTCACTCCCAGGTCCACAATCAAATCAATGAGTGCTTGTGGGACGAATCCTTTTCTCCGCATGGCCATGACCGTATACAGTCTCGGGTCATCGAATCCGGTGTATTTTCCGCTTTGAATACCAAGAATTATCTTGCTTTTGCTTAGTTCAGTCCCCTTGATGAGCATCCTTCCATGGTGGAAGGCATGGGGATACGTCCATCCGAAGTGTTTGTACAGCCATTGCTGCTTGAGCATATTTTGATAGTGTTCTTGTCCGCGCAAGATGAGGGTGACCCCCATGAGGTGGTCGTCGATGGCGGAGGCAAAGTTGTATACCGGCCACAAGTGTTTGTCTTTTACGCGGTAATGAAGGGGTTTGTCCACAATCCGTGCGAGGGGCCAATCGATTTGGGAGGGATCATCCAGGGTCAAATCCGTCTTGATTCGGAGGACGCTGTCTCCTTGTTTGTATTCGTGGTTGAGCATTTTTTGGAATCGTGCTTTTTGCTCCTCCAATTCTAATTCACGGCAGGGACAGGCTTCTCCCTTTTGGATACCGGCTTTCCAGGATTCGGTTGGGCACGTGCACACGTATGCGTGTCCCATTTCTACGATTTGTTGCATGTAATCGTAGTAAATTTCCATTCGGTCCGAGGAGCGCGTGACCATATCCGGGGTGACGCCGAACCATCGCAAGTCTTCGAGGTAAATTTGCTCTCCTCCCTCCATGGGCTTTTTGAGTTTAGGGTCCGTATCATCGAATCGGAGGATAAATTTCCCATTGTATTTTTGGGCATACAAATAGCTCAAGAGGGCCGCCCTCAAGTGTCCTAAGTGGGAGGGCGCGCTCGGATTAGGGGCGAATCGTGTGACCACCGGTTCATGTGCAGCCCAGTCTAAGTCGAGCAATCCGACTTTCTTTTCGGGAATTTTGAGTTCGAATCCTTCTTTCTCGAAGTGCTCGTACTCGCGTCGTATTTCGTCCATTCCCATGTTGTTGACTCGATCCACGGCTTTCTTGGCAATAGGGACGAGTTCTTTGGGATTAGAATCCGGATAGAGGGCTTTGAGCTTTCCCACTAACGCACCCATATCCGCCTTTCCTTTGTGGTCGAAGGCGTTGCGAATAGCATATCGGTGGGCGTCGTTTTCCATGCTCATACTCTCAACCTGGGAAAAATGCTTTTCTTAAATGGGGGTGTTTTTTCCCATTTTTTACTTCTTCCAATGCTGTTGGAACGTGTTTTCTAGCGTCTCCGCCATGGCCTTGTTGTCCGGCCAAATGGTGAAGTGGTATTCGGGTTTGTCTTGTTTCAAGTCCGAGAGGAGCATGACAACTTTCTTTCCATCAATCACATAGGCGTGCATGCCGTGGTCCGCATCCTTGAGTTGGATTTGTTTTCCGTGCGTGGCCATTTTTTCCTTGAATGCTTGCGGGTGTTCCCCGGCGAGTTTGATGGAGACGTTTCGTTGGGCGGCACGGGCCAAAGAGTCATGTAGCACGTGGTGGTGGGAGTCTAATCGGGAAAGACCAATGATGCTCGTTTGGGCCGTATCAACTTCCTGGGCGAGAATCTTGTAGAAGTCGGTGCGGGATTTGACCTTCAACACTTTTTCTTCGTTCGAATTCTCGTTGTGAGTGGATTCGATTTCTTTCGCGATGACTTTGGCGTCATCCGTCCACTTTTCCAATTCTCCTTGTTTCTCGGCAAGGAGTTTATCAAACACTTCATTGGCCTTCATGGCTCTGTATTTTTTGGGTCGTGAAGCAATTTCCACGACCAATCCTTTTTCGACGAGTCCGTCCAGGACATCATAGACGCGCGTTTTAGGGACTTGGGATTCACTCGCAACCAAGGGGGATTCGGCCTCTTTTAGGCGGAACAACGTAGAGAGGGTTTTGGCCTCATATTCGGTCAGGCCGATGGTCCCAAGAAAAGCACTGAGTTTTTGATTCATTTTATTACCCGAAGGAGTTAGCTAACCAATAATGGGCGGACCCGGGTATTTAAACCTGATTCAGTCCTCGCGAGGGGACTAATGGGGAGGGTGGGACATGGCCCCCGGCCCTTCCTGTCCAAATCCAAGGAAGTCCCTCGCAGCGGTTACAATCAAGGTACCCGAGGCAATGGCAAAGACGGTGGTGACGAACCACAGGGAGACGAATAAATCGCCATACTTGAACACCATGAAGTAGACGAGAACGCCGGTGATGAGTAAAGTTAGTGTGTTATTGCTCTGCATGAGTTGGGTGACAAATGAATAGATGGAAAATATCAGGACAATCTTGAACACGAGGTCGGATTCTGGAAGAACGACTTTGAGTAAGAATGGAAGAATCATCAGCACGACGATGATGAACAACACTCCGATGAGGAGGTTTCCTTTGGCATTCATCGTGGTTAATTTAGCGTCGATCATCTTTCTTCCCCCTCATCTGTTGCATGCGCTGGCGCATGGCCTGTTCGTATCGCGCGCGCTGTTGTTCTTCATGGGGGTCCATCCTCCCATATCCTTCCTCGCTTTCCCCATATTCTTCGTGTCCGCCACGTCGGTTGTATCGCGGTTCATTTTCCATGGCCTCGCGCTGTCGCTCTTCGTGTTCTTCTTGCTCACGTCGCTGCTGGGCATAGGGGTCCGGTTGGGGTTTGGGTTTCCCTCGGAATAATCCCCCTATGTTTAGAATAGGAGACGTGAAGGCGTGCATGAAGGACAGGTCGATGAAGATGTGGAGGAATCCGAAGAAGGCCATGAGATAAAGCAGGAGGATACCCCCGAATATTTTCCAGACGTCAAACAGGAGAAAGGCGCACAGGCCCATGATGAGTACCACGGAAAGAATGGGATGTTGGATGTGACTCCTCACAAAGGAGACGATGAAGAGCATCCCCACGATCTTCAACACAAGTTCTAAGTCCCCAAAGATGTTTCCGATTTGGAGCAGGGGCATTGAGACGAAGGGATCCATGGTCGGGTTGGACGCGTTTCGAGTTTTTAACGAATGGGGTAGGTTGAGCGTCTTCAGATGCACGTTAAGCCCGGGACCCACGTCGGGGTTTCGACTTCCATGCTGGTGGTTCCCTTCTGGGCATACAAATGGGTCGGGTTCCAGAAGAACTGGGCCGTGACTCCTGTGTCGTAGAGGCAGAGGGTCTGGTTCCCCACCAGGTCAAAGACGTCCTGGATTGAATCCACGTAGGAGGAGGCATTGTTGTGCGTGGACTCGACCACTCCATCCAGGATTTGCGTGCTGGAATACCCTCCATAGTTGGGCGTGAGGAATGATACTCCCGTACTCTCCGAGGTGAGGGTGTACGTTTCCTGAACGGGAAGATAGAAAATAGTCGATAGGGGAAGGGTTCCTGCGCTCGCGACGTTGGTCCAGTCCAAGGCGTAGACGAGGGGCCAGTCTGTGAGCTTGTCGGTCGTTTTCCCGTGTCGATCGGGGGTGTGATTGAACACTTGGAATGAGTCCTTTCCACTAAAATCGTGGCAGGCGCCGACCGAGTCCCAATACGTGAGGGTCGGTCCCACATCCACGGGGTTTCCGGCTTGGGAGAGTTGGTAGTAGATTGAGTGGGGTTTCCCAACCTGGGATGAATTCACTTTCATCATCACGGGGGTGGCGAGGCTCGGGCGAAATACGAGTTCGCTGTTCCCCGTTCCTGTGGGTACATCTAGGGAGAGGATCATTCCCCTCGTTTCTGGATTCGTGTTCAACTCATACAAATCATCACTCTTGCGGATGGACAATTGATGGTATCCTTTTCCTTCCGGATCGGCAAACGTGCGAATGGGGTAATCATTCACGTACACGATTCCCGTGGAGGAAGAATATCCTAATCCATATCCGTCGCGGTGGTATTCCCCATTCACGAGTCCCAATTCTCCGTCAAACGGGAGGCGATAGAAGGGGGAATTGGGGAATGGATCCTCAATGTGAGAAAGTTGTACTTCCACTCTCATGCGGGGGTTTCCTTCCTCATCGAAGAACTTCCAGTCGTCCCCCTCAATGTCCACTTCCACGTCCACGTGGTATTTTCCGGAGGCTTGAATGTAGTTTCCTCCGAAATACTTGTTGCGTATTTCAAACGCGTCTTCTTTTCCATACAGGGATGCATATCCAGGTGTTCCCACGCTTCCCTTGAACCAAGGAGGGGCGTCGGCGAATCCGACTTTGGTGTAGTAGTCCTTGAAGTCCTTCTCGAAGTCCTCCGAGTATCCATCTCGGATGAGGAACGCGTCAAAGTGGAGCAATCGGTTGAGGGCGTCCACGTTGGGGACTGTTTTGGTGAAGATGACATTATCCTCATTCACATACTGGCCAAACTGATCATCCTGGGCGTTAATCCACTGGTTGATGGCCGGTTCTCCGTTGATACTCTTGGTGGATTTCGTGGCATGGGCGCATTCCACCGGGGTGTTTTTCGCATACTTGGCCACGTTCACGGCATACGAATAGATGCCCAATTCCGTATTCGTGGTCGCATCGATGACGCGTGTGAGTACCGTGTAATGATCAGGGGCGAGTCCGGGGATGGAGCACGTGAATGTGAATGCTTGTTCGGAAAGGAGGTTTCCAATCGTCTCGCATGAATGGGTCGTTCCGGCCGGGGGCGCGGTGGTGGAGAGCGTGCTGCCCGCGATCATGTCGACTTTGACCTTGATGGATTGGGTCTTGTCGGCATTATTGAATACGGTCGCGTCGAATTTCACTTCCTGCGTGTCGAGGAAGTCGTATCCATATTGGGTGACCTTGACTTGTCCGGGTTCCACGGTGGAGTCCACGGTGACGCTTTGGTTGTCCGGGGTCGCCGTGGGGTCGGTGGGACAGGTGAATTGGTAGTTGTTGGCCGCGAGGAAGTCTTCGAGGGCGCGGATTCTTTTCATTAAATCAATGTTGAATTGGGTCGCGTCACAATAGATGGCATTGGGATTGCTCGCGTCGCAGGCACGTAGAGGGATTCCTACTTCCTCGTTCCATTTCCAGTTGAATGCAACGCGGGGGAGGGCATTTGTTCCGGTGGTTCCCGTGATGAATCCCGCATCGCAGACTTGGATGTCTTTCTTGCCGATGGGGAGCGATTCATTGTCCTCGGCGGTCTTGAATCGAACATGGAATGCTTCTTCGTGGATGACGTTTTCGGCTCCCTCGCATCCGCCCTGGTCGTCCTCGGGTCCAATCTTATAGTTGCGGAATTCCCCATTCGTGCACGTGACTTTCCCTTCCCCCGAATGGGACTCGTCTCCGTGAATATGTTCGATGGCTCGAAGGGTGGCGACGCCAAACAGGGGAGTGGTGTTGGCGTATCCGCTCGTGTTGGTGAATACCACTCCGGCGAGTTCCGCTCCCGAGTCATCATTGAGGGATCCCTCCACGTTTTCGCATCTCTTGTGCGCGTCCCGAGAGAGCTAAGA
>CAZKYB010000004.1:0-31450 GCA_964557045.1 uncultured archaeon | reverse complement strand
GCTGGTGGTGATGCGGTTGTCCACGCACGCGAGGCAGGATACGAGGTCATCGCACTTGGAGCAGATGTCCTTGATGATGTCTTTCTCATCAATGCCAATCAGTCGGATATGAGTTGCGTTGATAATCTTGCTGTCTGCGGGGGAAAAATCTGCGGGAGACAATACGATGTCTTTTTCGATAACCTCCCATTCGGTCGTAGTGCTCGTGCTTGAAGCGACGGGGTCGATTGTGATAACAGCCGTATATGGGCCGGGTGACAATGGCCCGGTTAAATTATTGCTCTTGCGGTATTTCTCATTATAGGAATTGTTCGTTGCAATTTGCCCCTCTGCCGTGTCTAAGAATATTAGATCACTGGCTTTCCCAGTGGTATTTTGTTTCCCTTTGAGATTAATTTGGACTCTTTTCTGGATATCATTCGGTGTCAAATCCTTGAACGCGGGAACCTTTGCTCGGAGGGCCTCGATGGATGCGTCGGTGAGTTTGGCTCGGAGGGTTGTGTTATCCGCGTCTCGAGAGGCATCGAACGCGATACCTTGCACCTCCATGATTCCTTTGCTTTCCACAACATAGAAGTACGCGCTGACCTCATTTCGGTAGTCCTTTAGGAATCGGGCTTGTATCTCCGGATTCGATAGTGATTCCTTTATGGTCAACGTGGTGGCAGTGGTGTTCGAGACTACTGTTTGGTCCTTTTTGGTGAATTTCTCGTCGCTGTAAGAGACGTAGTTTACATTGGTCCAATAGTTCTTGAATGCTCCTCCTTCATTGAAGCACAGGTTGGTGCGGATGGTTGCCTTGTCGCCCGTTGTCCCGTACGAAAACACCTGGAGGAGGTATCGTTGCACTCCACCAGACGTGAAGATGATGTCGATGGGGTAATTACTATTGGGCGAGAAATTCGCTCCCATGCCTTGATTGTTCGGCAGATTGGTGGAGAGAATGTTGTATTTATTTCCCGCCTGCAATTCTATAATAGTGGGGTTCGTTCCAGGGGTGCATTGGGTGTAGTCTCCTTGGAGCAAGGACGATGTCTGCTGTACTGCAGGTGTATTAGGAGTTTCAACCGTGCCGCCGTCGGCATTGTATTCTCCAAGTTTGATGGATTGATTCACAACGGTTGTTCCCGCGCTGAGGAACACATCCATTTGTTTTTGGGTCTGACTATCACTATACTCTAAGTCGTCCGGAAGAGTTGCGTCGCAGTTATTGAGGATATCCGAGAACGTGACAGTGGTCTGAGATGGTACAGAAATGTCATAGCCTCCTCCCGTAACGCAATCAATTGGCGTGTATATACTTTGGTCACCCGTACCAAAGCGAGAATATAGTCTGATATAGTGGGTGAATCCGAATTCATTGCCCACACTTTTCAGATGGATTGCATATTCTTGGTTCGCATAATTGGAGAATTTGGGATTGGCCCCCATATACTTCACTAGAATGGCTTCATCCACGATGATATTGTTGGTCATCTGGTTCAATATGGGCTTGAGGTTGGCGGTTTCTGAGAAGAGGTAATAGTTTCCTGATTTCGTGAGCTTGTCATTGGTTACCGTCTGGGCGGTGACACCATTTCCGATGAGAAAACCAATTCCAAGGATAACTAAGAATGCGAGCACGAGGGGTTTGTTCATGCCACGAATTGTCTTTTCGTCCCTTTATATACTTTGGGCCGGCTTCTCGGGCTTTTCACTATTCCTTCGCTCGTATTCCTGCCAAAACCCCTTCACGTGCTCCGCACTACGCTGGGTAGCCAAGAATTTTTGAGTAGGGGGGAGGCAATCCTTGTAATTATCCCACGTGTAACGCTTGTCCAGAAACACAATCGTTCCCACATCGGTGGGGGTTCGAATAACTCTTCCCGCGGCCTGGATGGCTTTTCCCATCGCAGGGTAAATGTATCCATAGTGCCATCCTTTCTTGAATCGCGCCTCGTAATAATCCACCAATGCTTGCGTCTCCACGTTCATCTCCGCGAGGGGAACGCCCACAACCACTACGCCTAACAACAAGTTTCCTGGAAAATCTAATCCTTCGCCAAAGCTTCCGCTGGTGCACGCGAGTAATACCGCGCCAAATCCCGTGGCGTGTTGTTTGAATTCCGCAAGGAGTTTTTCGGTGTCGCTCATTTTCATGTTTTCTTTCTGGAATAATAATTGTCGCATCGTGTGGTCTTTCATTTTCCTTCCAATGTTATCCAAGAGTTGGAAGGAGGGAAAAAATACCACGGAGTTTCCAGGAATCTGATTCACAATTTTTCCCACATCTTCGGCCATGCGCAAATAATTGGTCTCGCTTCGCTCGGTGAATTTGGTGCTGTGTTGCACGTCGATGAGGTTGAGTCGGTTTTCTTTGGGGAATGGAGAGGCGTAGAATCCTTCTTGGATTTTTTCTTTCGGAATGCCTAACACGTCCCCATACATGGAAGTGGGGTGGAGGGTCCCGGACATGAGCATGCACGCGTGCATTTTCTCTAACACGGGTTTCGTGAGAGATTCTGGGTCGAGTGCACGCAGAGTTAGAGAATAGTCTCCTCCGTATTCCCATTTTTTGAGTATGCGCGCGAATCCATTCCCTTCGTTTCCCCACTTTTCGAAGAATTCTCCCACGCTCAACAAGACCGAGGATTCTTTTCCTGATTTTTCAAGGTAATTCAACCCTTCCGTTTGGCACCATAATCCGAAGTCTTCCCAGTTCTCTTTCTTGTTGAGAAGAATCGTCCTCCATTCTGGATCGGGGACGAGCTGTTCGTTCTTTTGTAATGTGTTTCCTCTTTTTCTCAAATTTTCTTCTATCGTTAGAAGTGTTTTTTGCATTTCTTCGTTGCGCAAAAACTGCGCCTCATCTTGGGCCTTCTGCAATTGTTTGGTGGTGAGGGAAGCGGTCATCAATCCCCGCACTCGTTCAGGGAGGTTGTGGGCTTCGTCCACAATCAAAATACAATTCTCGGGTTTCTTTCCCAATTTAGGCAGCACTAGTTCGGATACGGAGGGGGAGAAGATGTGGTAATAATCCGCGATGATCACATTGGCTTTCTTGGCGAGTTCCATGGACACCTCATACGGGCACATTCCGGCTGGAATTCCCCCTGCGGCGAAATCATTCGCGTGTTGTTTGATTTCCATCGCGGAGTGGATGCTGCTCATTTGTTCCACAAACGCGGTGCGGAATATTTTGGCTTTTTCTCGTTGTAGGGGAGTGTATCCTCGTGCGTTCCCATAGAATGTACATGCTTCTCCTTCTCTTTTTTTCTTGCACCACTCATAGAAGGTTCTTCCTTCCTTGTGCATGACCTGTTCATCCAAACACACGTGTTTTTTTCCCACCAAATCCACGGCGCGAAGTTTGAGGTTGAATTTTTGGTTGATTTCTTTCAATGCCTCCAACGCGATGGCGTGCTGGGCATTCTTGGGTGTGAGAAAGATAATGGTTTTTGGAGGGTCTGATTGGAGGGCGACGCTTAGCGCTGCACTCAAGCTCGCATCGGTTTTACCTAATCCTGTTTCGGCATGTGCGAGGAATATTTTGTGCTCCTTGAATGCGTTCTCGGCGTCCAGGATGAGGGCTTCCTGCCCCTCGCGTGGGTTTTCATACCGAAACGGAATGTGCGGGGGCAGCATGGAGAGAGACACTTCCAGAACGGATATAATCCCACTCTCGCGGGAACGCCGGCCTTTTGCCTTGTTGTGCGGGGGAATTTTATATAGGGGGCTTTCCTTCCCCCATCATGCCGACCTTTATGGATGTCAATGAAGCGTCGATGGGGAAGCCCGTTCGACGGGTTCCCACGGGAATCCCGGGGTTTGATTCCCTCATTGAGGGCGGGTTTGAGGAAAAAACCAACATTCTCATTGCCGGGTATGCCGGAACCGGAAAAACAACCTTTGGGATGCAATTCTTGTACAATGGGGCAGTACAGTGGAACGAGCCCGGGGTCTATTTGAGTTTTGCCGAGTCCAAAGAGTCGATTTATCGTCATTGTTCCAACTTTGGGTGGGACTTTTATGGGTTGGAACAGAAAGGATTGGCGCGTCACTTGTTTTACAAAGCCCATCAAGTGAATAAGTTGTTAGAAGAAGGTGGGGGGACTGTACGTGATGCCATTTCGGAGATTGGGGCGAAACGGTTGGTGATTGATTCGATTACTGCCTATGGGTTGTTGTTCCGCGATGACTACAAGCAGCGCGAAGCCTTATTGTTGTTTTTTGAGATGCTTGTGAAGTGGGGCTGCACCAGCTTGATTACCGCTGAGCAATTAACAGGGGTTCAGGACGCTCGTTCGGGGGAGATTGGTTTCTTGACGGATGGGATTATCGAGTTCTCGTATGCGCAGGTCGAGAATGATACCGGACAACGGGTTCGTCGTCATCAATTAGAGATTTTGAAAATGCGTGGAACGGATCACTACAATGGAGTGGCGGAGATGAACTTCACCAAGCAAGGCTTGGTTGTACGTAAGACCACAGAAATGTAGGGGTTTCACGGCGGTTTTTTCACACTACCCTTAAATCCCTCTCGCTCATATTCGTATTCATGTCTCCTCTGCGGATTCCCATTTCCACGCTCTTTTCGTCTCTTTCTCCGGAACAGAGAACCGTGTTAGGTCTTCCTTCCGAGGGAGAAGTGGAGGTGCGCAAGCAGGGGAATGAGTGGGTCCTCTCCCTCCCGTCCATTCCAATATCCCCCTTGCACGCGAAGGTGCTGCGCCTCATCCAGTCGCATCAAACGCATGAGTTGATCGAGGGCCGCTTTGAGCAATTACTTTCCTCCGAGGAATTGAAGGCCTTTGAAGAATTGAAAGGGATGGGAAAAGTAGTCGTGTTCAAGTCCAATCCTCGCTTCGATAAGGGAATTTATCGCATCGTCCAGGGGACGAAATCCTCGTCTCCTTCTCCGACCGCGGGAACCATTCCTCCCGTTTCCATTACGGAACGACCCATGGACGAATACACCTTGTTGGGGGATGGCTTCCAAGTCTTGCGCACGGAAGGGGCAGCTAAAGCCGCTTCATTTGATTTGGCCGAGCGCATTCGAGGCGGAGAAGTGAAAGGAATCAAGTCCTTTGATGGTTTTTACTATTTGATTGAGAATGAGTTATTGCAAAAACACATGAGTCGGATTATTGGTTTTATTTCCTCCCAAAAAAAGGCCGATCTTTCCACGCTCTCCACGCAGCTCACCATACCTCTCATTCTGGCTCGGATCGTCTTGGAATTTGCAAAAGAAGAAGGATCCATTATCGAGAAGCAGAAGAATTTGTTCGCGTACGTGGGATAATAGGTTGGTCGTGGTATGACGCGCGTACTCATTCCTATCCTTTCCCCGCACGATGCACATCCTGCATTCGTTGAGCGTGCGATCACAGACGCGAGCGTGATTTACGTATTATTAGTGTTGGATTCCAAGTCCATTTCTTCCCAATTCGGATTCAAAACAACCGAGATTATGAAAGGCCGTGATGTCGTGGAGAAAGTCAAGGAAGAAGTCAAGCGACAAAAAAGATTATGCAATGATATTTTGGAGTGGGGTCCCCAAATCGAGAAAATCGCCCAGATTGCCGAGATGAAGCAAGTGGATAAGATCGTGTTGCACAATGGGGATGGGAATCCGTATTTTGAAAACACCGCCGAAGATATTCGTAAGCTCACGAAGATTCCCGTGGAAGTAATCCCTTTTTCAAAGGGTTAGGTTTTGGGTCGTCTTCGCGGGGTGGGTTTCTTTCGAATCCCGCGGGGTTGTTTTCGTTGGGTTCTCCGGGCCAGGTGCGCATTAATTCGTTTGCGAGTCGCCTCCATGTATTTGACTACTTTTTCAGGAGTGGTTCCACAGTGGTTGGCAAATCGTTGCGCGACGGTTGAAAATGGCCCGTCGGTCAGAAATCGTGAGTATTCCAACATGAAGTGCATGGGGTCCTTGAACACACGGGTTCCGGGTCCAAAGGGTTGGAAGGTTGCTCGTAGGGGTTTCATATCAATCAAAATTGCAAAAATTGCACATCCTTAATCTGCTTGCGGTACTTGTCCACGTCCGCGTCGAACTTGTCCAGGAAGTGATTCATCTTTTCCACGGCGAGCTGTTTGATTTCCCCGGATAGCATTTTTCCTCCAGCGTAATCCTTGCGGATTTTTTCCAATTCTTTGTCGTCTTCCACGAGGAATTGTTTCAATAGTTCGAATACCATATCCTTCTCTACTTCCGCTCCTAATCGCCGCTGCTCTTCGAGCGTGGCGCGTCCTCCGGTGAAGGCAGACTTAATGGCCTTCTCAACAATCTTCTTGTCTTCGGGCAAGGAGATGCTTCCCTTGGGGTTGGACTTGCTCATCTTGATCGCCCCGTCCAGCGAGGGCATGAACTTGTTGTAGATGGATGAAATGGGCGTGAATCGTTTTTGAGATTCTATTTTGTGCAAATAATCCCTGCATAGTCGAATATGGGGCTCTTGGTCGATTCCCACCGGGATGATTCCAGGGATGGGCTTCCCGTGGTGTTCTTGGGGATAAATCATGTCTCCAATTTGCGTCACCGCGCTCATGATTCTCCCGGGATCTGCGCTACCATATACTCCCTTGAACTCATTGAGGGTGATTCGTTGCGCGGCCTCAAATGCGAGCTTGGTTACCGTTCGGTTCTCGCTCTGGAAGTAGAATTTGGTCTTCTTGATGTCCAATCCCATGGCTAAATACGCGGGAATGTGGAAATGCAGTGCGCGTTTGCGTGCGTCCTCCACGCTCACTCCTCGCGCCGCGGCACTTTCCAGGTCCGCGACCAACACATAGGTTTCGGCTCCGTGGTCTTGGAAATATTTTACATTATCAATCACGGCTTTCGTTCCCAAGTGGATTCGTTCCGCGCTGGGCATGATTCCGGTGAGGCAGTAATAGGGTTTCTTGTTCTTGATTGCCTCGCCGATGCGTTTCAAGTCTCGCCCGGCAAAAACAATTCCCCTTCTCATGAGTCGATTGGGCTCGGGGAATAGTTTAGAATCAAATGTTTCCAATCCAAAGTGCGACACGACCTTCTGGTAATCCTCAATCAGGACTTCTCCCCACGGATCAATGTGTTGGCTGGGCATGAGGTGGATGTAGATTGTAGAGGTTAAAAATCAGCCTCTGTATTTGGCGGCTTTGCGGGGCGTGGTTTTTATGGGGTCGTTTTCCATTTTCATGGATGGTTACGAAGCGCTGGGATAAGCCCAAGACGGACAATGCGTTCCTGAATGATGTCTCCTTCATTGTTTTTGTCGTGCGTTTCAACTACCAGGTGGTCGAGAAGAAGTGGCCCTTCATTACCAAAGCGTTCCACAACTTCGACATAAAGAAGCTTTCGAAGTTAGATGAGAATGAGTTGGATGAATTTCTCAAGGCAGAGGGAATGATCAAAAATAAGTGGAAGATGAGCGCGGTGATTCGCAACGCGAAGATTTGTGCGCAAATCCAAAAAGAACACGGGAGTGTGTTGAAGTGGATTGAGAAGGCGAAAAAGGAATACAAGAAATCCCCTCTCCTCGCTCCGGAGTTGCGTGAAGTGTTTCGCGTATTTCGTGGGATTGGTCCCATGACCTCCACGTGGTTGGAAACATTATTTTTGTCCGACAAATCCTACGTTGAGTACGAAATGTGAGGAGTTTGCCCGGTTATGGGATTTTTCGGTCAAGCTTTTTGTAAAATAGGTTGAGGAATCGCATTCCATCGTTCAAATCCGCAAGTGTAGCAGTGCAGGGCTATTTTTCCAGTGGAGGGGTGGACTATTTTCTTCGACTGGCAGGCCGGGCACTTGCTCACGCGGGTGGGGTTCATCCTCGAATGTTGGTTTGGGTGTAATTAAACGCGCGGGTGGCTTTTCGCCGACCTATCGGTTGGTTTCCATATACGCTTGGCGTGCGAGGTTGATGGCATCCTGCATGCGATCATCCGCATTCACAATTACGTCGACCCATCCTTCTTTGGCCGCGTTGGCGTCGCGTGCGGGAACGGCGCTTCCGAGTTGGACGGCGCGTTGTTGTTGGGTCTTTCCAAGCTTCACTCGTACTTTGACTTCTCGCATCGAGTAGCTCATCTCGGCGAATATCTCTCCTCGGTTCACGAAGGCGTCTCCGAGTCCATGGCGTTGTTGTTCGACGCCCTTCCATCGTTTGACTCCCATGTGTAACCCCTGCGTCCATCGTTCGACATCGGATGGTCCCTGCTTGAACATTTCTTTCATATCCATTTTTCCAACCCCTCATTGATTAACGAACTGGGAGATTACGCGAAAACGTTGTTGGGGAATATAAGCGTGGTGCCGTTTTCCTGCCTCTTTTCCCTTGTTTACGGGTTATAGGAGGAGGGATACAATCAGGAAATACACGAGGATGGAGGACACATCCGAGAGGATGGTCGCCAGGGGTCCGCTTCCGAATGCGGGATCATGCTTGAGTGCGCGGAAGACTAACGTGATGGTGATGGAGGTGATGCTTGAGATGAGGATGGTGGCTCCCATCGCCAACCCGATCACGAATGCATGGGGGGTGGATCCCCACAATAGGAGGATTATTCCATACACGGACACCCCGATGATGAGGCTGATGATTCCGCCGATGAGTACAGTTTTGAGGACATAATGTCCAATGTTTAGGGATTTTCCGCGCAATGCAAGGTCGCGGATCAGGAGTGTTTGGTTCTGTATTCCGAGTGCATTGCTCATATACAAAATGGCTGGAATGAAGAAGGTCAAGATAAGATTTTCTCTTAGAAGAGACTCAAAATGGCTAATAACGCCGGCGGCGACTAAAACTCCTAGGAGTCCGATGAATAACCAGGGGAGTCGATGGGTGATGCTCTCTTGAAGGGGGACCTCCATTGAATCCTCATAGTCGAGGTGCGCAGCGTGGATTCCGGAGAATCGCAACAATTTTTCATGTAGGGAGCGGTTGATAATGTGTAGTATTTCGTGCGTGAGAATGACTCCTTCGAGCTTTTTCTTCTTCACCACAGGGATTCCCCTCAAGTGGTGTTGCAAGGCGAGGCGAGCCACCTCGTCGATGCGTGTCTCGGGGGAAACCGAGACGATTTCTCGCTTCATGATGCGTGAAATGAGCGCTTTGTCCGGGTGCATGAAGAGAGTTCGAACCGAAAATGTTCCGACCAATTGCTTGGCCTCATTCACGACGTAAATATAGTCGACAACTTGGAAGTCTTGGGAGTGCTCATGAATATAGTCAATGACTTCTCCTACCGAGTCTTTATCTGACACGACAGGAAATCGCTCGGTAACATAATGGGCGGCCAATTCGGGGTCTTGTATTTCAGACTTGGGAGGGCGTGTCTCCCATTCCATCTTCTCTCGATTCTTGGATGGAATCATGGAGGGATTGGTTTCTTTCCGAGATTAAAAGGGTGTTCCACTCCTGAAGGGGGTCTAAAAAAGAATGAAGGGCGGGTATTTTTCCCGCCCATAAAAAATAGGGGTGTTTTTGCTAGAGAGTACGTTTTCAGTTATTGTTGAATCGGAGCTCTTTCACATCGTTCACGTCTTCTTTCTGTATGCCCTCAACGGACAATCCGACCGTCATGCCTTGCTTGGCCACGGCGCAGTTGGGGTATTTGCTCTCAATTTCGGTGACCTTGAACTTTTTACCGTTGGGACTGATTCCCATCATCGAGGGGGCAATCATCCCGCTCGTGACCTTTCCGATGATATAGACTCCGTCGAATCCTAAAAAAGTAGATACCTTCTGAACCTCGAGCTTGGGCTCGGATCCCGGCGTCACCTTGATGTGGTCCTCGGGTCGACTAATTACTTGGACAGCCGAAGGGACTGTCATTTTATTACGGCTATTGCCGAAAGTTAAGCTCACTAGACTCATTTTTTCTTCACCCCATCCGTTAATGGAAATCCGTTTTTTTCTCTCAATGGGGATTCATTTAGGTTCTGGTAGGCAAAACCAAACCATTTCCCCTTTCAAGACTTCGAGTTCTTTACTTTGGACTTTATATTCTTTTTCCTCCGTTGCCACTCCCTCATTCACGAAACGGAGGGAGAACTACTCCTTTTTTGGAAAAAACGCCAATTTTGGGGAGATAGAATGGAAACGGACGGAGTATAATTTCACGTCTCGCGTCGTAGTTTTAGCAGTTATTGGCCTTGGTGAGGGTGTTTACGGGTGGGTTTCAAATACCCCGGTTAACTCTCCTTGGTATGCTTTCTTCCCTCCGTTCGGGACTCAAACCATTATTCCACTTCCTCGCCGAGCCCCTCATCGCCCTGCGAGTAAACCCCAACCACGTGTCGCTTATTGCGATTCCCTTCTCCCTCGCAACGGCTTTTGCCTATGCCACGCATCAATGGGAGTGGGCTCTGGTCCTATTGCCCCTTTCAGGGCTCTGGGATGCCATCGATGGGGCAGTGGCGCGTGCCCAGAAGAAACAATCCCTCTGGGGGAACTACTTCGAGACGATGATCGACAAGCTGGTCGAAATCCTTACTTTCATTGGATTGGCCTTCGTCTCCCCGATTGCTTCCATCGCAGCCCTGGGTTTTGGCCTGTGGTCCTCCTACGCTAAACCTCGCGTGGGATTGGTTATCATCACTGACAACCGGGACTGGCCGGCCATTGGAGAGCATGCGGATAAGATGGCGCTCCTGTGGTTGGGTACCCTGTGGGCATTCTTGGATCCCGGCAACGCCCTCCACACGCTCACCTACACCCTGTGGTTGATCGCGGCCGTCTCTGGAGTGGGGACGATTCAGCGCATGGAGTATGCGAAGAAGTTGATCGCCGAGGCGGAAAAGAAAGGAAATGTTCTTCCATATTTGAAAAAAGGAAAAGAGCGCTAAATGTCAGCGAATCCTTCGTTTTCGCTGCACGCCGGGTCTGCGTCGATGCACGGCTAATTCAGGGAGTGCGGCTTGTAGTTTTTTTTGGGCCTGGCCGTAGACGAATATGACTCCACCTTCCGTCAATCCAATACGTTTTGCAATGTCTACGTTTTTTTCCCCGCGCATGCGGGATTTGAAAATCGACCATTCGCGTGTGGTTAGGTTTCGGCGGATTTTTCGCAGAGTGTCCATGTGAATGGGGTTGGTTGTGGTGGTTCCTGCGGCCTCGATTAATGATTTTCGCACGTCTTTTTGATCGTCGAGGTCCCGATAGTCCGATCCGCGTGGGCCGACAAAGTCAGTCTCTCGCTTGGCCTGTACGGATTTTCCACGGAATCTCCGTTTGGGCCCGTGCGTTCGCATGCTGTCCTTGAATTTTAGGGTAATGTTTGCTTGAGCCAGAATCATGCGCGTAAGATCAACTCCCTTCATTCCGCGTTTGGCCAGGTTGTATGCGTTTACTAATAGGCTGCGGAGGGTTTCATTGATGAGCGCATCGGAGTAGGATGCCCTCGTCTCTCGGCTTTCTTTTTCCAGAACCACACTTGCGTGTTCAGTAATTTTCTCATGGGCGGCCCGCATCAACCCATCAATGTCGATTCCTTTTTCCTCGAAAAATAACCGTAGGTTTTCTCCTTTAGGTATGGAGTGTTTTTGGGTCATGGCCGATAAACCACGACTCCCTATTTATGGTTTTAGAGGAAGGGAATGTGGATTTCGCCGGTAAAGCTAAAAGTGATTCCCTCCCCTTTTCTCCTATGAATGACCAACCGAATCCGACTGTTCCGAGTAGTAGTCAACCGATCCATGAAAATCCCCCCAAGCTGGCCCCTGCACTATTGACGCTGGACCAGTTCATCAACCTAGTCCAACTCAAGACCGCCAAGATCGTTTCCGTAGTGGCGGTTCCCAACAAGGATCGATTGTATCAGATTGAATTGGAAGTGGGGAATGAGATGCGCACGATTGTCTCAGGGATTCGAGAATACTATCCCAACCCCGAAGAATTAGTCGGGAAAATGGTTCCCATTCTATACAACTTGGAGGCCAAAAAGCTCGGGGGAGTCATGAGTCAGGGAATGTTGTTGGCCGCGCTGGATGATGAAGGAAAATTTTCGTTGCTCGTCGCCGAGAAGCCCGTGAAGAGTGGAGCGGAAGTGCGATAATGTCCGCGTTCTCGGATGAGAAGAAGAAATACGCCGAGTATTTCATGCGCGAGGCATTGAAAGAGTGCGACCGCTCCGGCTGTATGTCCTCACAGTCTGGCTGCGTGATTGTGATGGATCACCAAATCATCGGAAAAGGAACGAATTCTCCTCCTCAGAATGAAAAAATAGAAAAATGTTTCAAGGATGAGTTGCCATCCGATTTCCGCTCAGACAAAACCTGTTGCGTGCACGCCGAGGAAAGGGCTATCATGGATGCTCTTGCGAGAAATCCCTCCAAGCTGCGCGGATCCACCCTTTATTATATTCGCAAAAAGGAAGACAAGATGGTTTTTGCCGGAAAGCCCCGTTGTACGATTTGCTCGAAGATGGCACTGGATGTGGGGATCAAAGAATTTGTATTGTGGCACGAAAACGGAATCACATTCTATCCCGCGGATGAATACAACAAGCTTTCTTTCGCGTATCGCGGGGATTGAATTATTCACCCCAATACGGCAATGAGGTAGGGTATCACCATAATGGTGGCGGCCATGCTCCCAATGTTGGTGAGCACGGTGATGAGCAAAATCTGCGTCACTCGATTTGTTCGGAAGTCTCGCACGGAGTGAAGCTGATCGAGGGAGGTAAAATCCTTCATCGAGGGGGAGCGAACCTTTGTCTCCATCGCGGCGGCGATCCATCCCGCGGCGACTAAAGGATGTAGGGCGGCTAACCACGCGGTGGCCACCACTCCTAACACGGTCTTCCAATGAGCGCCTCCAATCAACGCGCCCAATCCTGCGAGAATTCCATGTCCAATGATCCAAAATCCCACAAACTGGAGGGAGAGCTCCGCTCCCTGCGTGAGAAGGAGGTAAATCAAAATTCCAACAAATACGATGGGGATTCCCCACTCGATGAGCTTGTTGGATTTCTTTGGAGGGAGGAGGTTCAGTTCCTGCAGCGAGGGCATGGCGTCCTTGGTTCCGGCTTTGTGATTCTCAATGTGTGCGAGAATTCCCTTCACGTGCCCCATTCCCACGACTCCCACGACTTTTTTCCCAGGACATTGTATGAGCGAATGGGCGATGTACGCATCCCGTTCATCCACGAGTGTTTTTTTGAGCTTGGGATATTGTTTGGACAATTCTTCCATGAGCTTGGTGACCAAGTCCGTTTCTTTCAGCTCCTCGACCTTTTTGGCATCTAAGGTACTGGTTTCGTTTCCTCCAAATAATCCGGAAACAAGACTTCCGCCGAGCTTAAGTTTCTCCCACAATGAAATAGAATGGAGGGCTCGCTTCATGGTGATTTGTAACGAGCGATCCATGAGTAATACAGGAATTTTTTTCTCGCGGGCATGCTCGACTGCAACTTTCATTTCTTCGCCGGGCGCTACTCCGACTTGTTCGCCCAATTGTTTCTGCATGTTAGCAAGGAATAGATTGAGCAACACCAGCCCGGCTTGTCCGGACTGAATTAATTCTAGCACGTTTGTGTTTTCCCACTTCTTTCCGTGCAATAATTGTTGGAGGCGGAGTTCATCGAGTTCCACTCCCACCACGTCCGGGGATTCCTCGAGAATAGTCTTCTTGACCAAATCCACGCTCGCGCGGGAGATGTGGGCCGTTCCCAAGAGGATGATTTCTTTCTCTCCTATTTGGGTTCGGAAAAGGGTCATGTCTATGCTTGGAATCAATGGGTTTTAAACCCGTTCAGGGGAAAAAAGGAATATGGCTGACCCTTCTCCCCTCACAAAGGAACTATTGCACGTGTTGGTGTGTCCGCAGGATCACGGGGACTTGGAATACTCGCCTCTTGAACCTAAACTCACGTGTCGCGTCTGCGGAAAAGTGTATCCCATCGAGAATGGGGTCCCCAACATGCTCAAGGGATAATGGGAGTTGAGCGTGCGTGTTCGTAATTGATTTCGAATTCTCCGGACTCGAACCCGAGAAGCATTCTATTATTTCTCTCGGCGCCGTGGATTTTTTCAACCCTGCTCGAACGTTATACTTAGAATGCCGTTTACGTCCGGGTGCCGAGTTTGATGAGGAAGCCTATTTGGTGCACGGCCTCTCTAAGGACTATTTGGAAAAGCAACCCCTCTCGGAGCAACAATTAGTGTTGCAATTCCTCGCGTGGGTGTCCCAGTCTCCTTCCAAAGTCTGGATGGGCCAATCCCCCTGGAAGGATGTGGAGTTTTTCTCGAAGGCCGTGGAACGGTATTCGTTTGATTGGCCGTTTGGCCACCGGTTTGTGGACTTGCATTCCGTGTGTGTCGCGCATCACTTCGCGGCCGGGAAAAATCCTCCCCAAAAGAATGGGCTAACCGATTTGGGATTGGATACGATCGCCGAGTATTGTGGGATCCCCAAACGGGATCCTCGGGCCCCGCATAATGCGTTGATGGATGCCAAACTTACAGCGGATTGCTTTTCGCGATTGTTGTTGGGTCGTCCTATTGCTTAACACCAATCTATTTATTCCCGTGAACCAATAGTCGAATATGCCCCGATCTCCTCGTACTCCTCGTCCAACTCAGTCTCAGGAGCAGTATGCGCAGATCGAGCATGATTCACGTTTGGGTCCGTTCATTTTTCGTGGGCGAATCGGGAGACAATGGCACGTGGTCACTCCTACTCATATCACAAGGAAACAGATTCAGGAGCGCGTCACTCCGGAACAGTATCAGATGCTTCGCAAGGCGAATGTCCAAATATACAATCTCCGACAACGTATCTATGATTTGCGAATGCGTGGATATTTGCCCCAGTCCACGTATGAGCGAGTACGTGACTTTTTGCGCACATTCATGTTGACTCCACGCAAGGAAGGAGATGTGGTCGTGTATCGTCTGCCCACTATTGCCGAATTGCACCGGGTTTTTCCATCCTTAGCGGAGGCGGAAATCAGACGTTCAATTGAAGGAAAGAAGATTCAGGATGACGTCCGTCGCCGGGGACGTCCTAAGGGATAGTTTTCACGGCAGCTGGTCCAGCGTCCCAAAATCGTAGGCGGTGTCTTCCACGAGCCATGCGCGGAAGCTTCCTAATGGTTGATCCAAGAATGGAGACAACGCTCCCTTGCGTGGGTCGCTTCCCGGCGCGGCAAAATTGAAGGAGGGCAATACGATCAATCGTTTGCCTTTCCAGTTTCCCACGAGGAAACATTTGAATTTTTGACGTGTGGCGCCCTCGGAAAGTTCCACGGCGGGATGGTCGTGTCCGATGACGATGGTTTTGGCGCGCGTGAAATTCTCATCCGTGGGTATTTCGTGTCCGTGGCAGACGTACGTGTTGGAGTGTTCCAAGAACAGGCCATTCTTCAATAGTTCAATCTTGGCAAATCGTGCAATAGGATCGAGTGCGATATCATGGTTTCCTTTCACGAGTGAAATCTTTTCCGTGTGGGGGGAAATAAACTCGAGCAAGTCAATGACTTCCCTCCATTCTTGATTGGATGCTTTTCCAAACCCGTGTTTGATGTCTCCATTCAGCACGATGCGCGTGAAGTTATTTTTGAGCGTGAATATTTTGGTGAGGTGCTGCTTGACTTCCTTGTAGTTGAATCGCGGGACGAACACGCCTTGGTTGTTGTAGTGTTCTTCTAATCCTAACTGTAAATCAGAAAGTATGAGGGTGTCGTCCGAGGGGATATACAACGCCAAGTCGATGGACTGGTGTCCCGGAACCATCTCCACGATGCTGGGTTTGCTTTGCGCTTCAGGCATTGGTCTCGACATGCTGCATGACCTTCTCGTGCATGCGCTTGATAAAGCTGAGCCGGTCTTCCAATCGAATCACATCATAGTGTCCTTGGGCGACCAGGTTGAATGAGAAGGGAGAGAATGTGTCGAGGGGCATGACCTTGATTCCAATCATTCCTTGTTCGATGGCCGTGATGATTTCTTTCGCGTGGGGCACGTCCATTAAATCTTCCATGACTTCTCTCCGTGCTTCTCTCAAAATGGGGAAGTTTTCATCAATGCGCTGCACGGCGGAGAGGAGTAAACGGGAGGACATTTGTTGTCGTCCCACGGTTTTGGTACGACCCATGTAGGTGCGGAGAATCATCAGTGCTCGTGTCGCACAGTGGCGGAATCGTCTTCGCAATACTTCGGAGCTGCGCAGGGCCACTTCCATGATTTTTTCCAATTCCCACGAATGAACGAGGGAAATGAGCTTTTCCGCGGAGGCTTTGGTTCCAAATCGCAGCACGAAACCATTGTCTCCCAACAGGATGTCCACGTCCTGGTGAATCATTCTCCCTAACGCGTAGGCGTAGGCGCGGGAAAGGGAATCATTCACCCTTCTTCCAAAAAGGGTGTGGAACACGAGGTTGGTCATTCCTTCTTCCTTTACCTGCTCCACCAAAATGTGTCCCTGTCGAGGGATCTCGGCAAACTTGTATTGCTGATAGAAGTATTCGTAGATTGCATTGCTCGCATTCGAGTCCACATACAAGTATTCATCGATGAATTTCTTGATTTCATTCTTGGATTTCTTCGCCGTGAACTTATCGTGCATGTGTCTCCGGAACTTTTGAATTTCGAGCGCTAAATCATACGAAAGAGGGAGCATTTCCGAGACCCAGGAAGGCACGGTGGGTATTTTTCCAACCGCTCCTTTAGCCTGCGCGGTCATTCCGCGGGCGAATTGGAACTCTAATGTGTTTCCTCCCAATACGAACGTGTCTCCTTTCTTTAGGCGATCCATGAAGGCTTCATCGAATGTTCCCACGACATGCTCGCCAATCTTTACTTTGATTTTAGCCTCATCGGGGATGGTTCCTACATTGGTCATGTACAGCATGCGTGCCATCTTCCCACGTTTGCCCATCAATCCGGTCTTCTCATCGATCCAGACTTTGGCATACACGTGTCGAACCTCGAGTCCTGCGTATACTCCCGAGAGGTAATCCAATACGCTTTGGAAATCCGAGCGGGATAAGGTTGAGTACGGATAGGCCCGTCGCACTTCCTCATACACATCCTCTACCTGTCGGGGTTCGTTCACGACGGTTC
The DNA here is from genome assembly GCA_964557045.1 of uncultured archaeon. Taxonomy (GTDB): domain Archaea; phylum Iainarchaeota; class Iainarchaeia; order Iainarchaeales; family VGJJ01; genus VGJJ01. Next base: position 14,415 of record CAZKYB010000004.1, on the reverse strand, counting down.
CGAAGATGTGCTGGGCTAACACATCGAGTGCATTCTTGGGGACATACACGCGGTCGATGTTTTTTTCGATGGCATTCTTGAGCAACACTCCACATTCAACCAAGTCGTCGCGGTCCAACACCACAATGCGTCCCTTCACCGTATCGTGGATCTTGTGTCCGGCTCGCCCAATACGTTGAAGGGCACGTGCCACTCCCTTCGGGCTTCCCAGCAGAATAACCAAGTCGATGTATCCAATGTCAATTCCCAATTCCAATGAGGTGGAGGATACGCATACTTTGTATTTTCCCGTCTTGAGATTGTCTTCCACTTGCAGGCGGTGTTCACGAGATAAGGATGAGTGGTGGGCGCCGATAAATCCTTCATATTTTCCCGGATACCGTTCCTTCATGTGATGCACTACCCTTTCCGTGGCGGCGCGGGTGTTGGTGAAGATCAATGTGCTGCGGTGCGAAGAAATGAGGTCATCCAGGAGATTGTACACCGCCTCGTCCATTTTCTTCTGGGTCGTGTTGATCAAGTCTGGGAGGGGCGACAATACTTTCATGTCCATCTGCTTGATGTGTGACACGTCCACGACTTTGCATGGGCGGGATTTTCCGGTTTCGATATTCCCAACAAGATAGTGGGCAATCTCATCCAATGGGGCAACCGTTGCACTCAATCCCACGCGTGTGACCTCAGGGGCTAACCGTTGGAGCGTCTCCATGTTGAGTGAGAGTTGCGTTCCTCTCTTCCCACTTGCCAATGCATGAATTTCATCGATGATGACCCAGCGAGCTTCCTTCATGGCGAGAGAGAACTTGGGGGCCGTAAGCATGATGGCCAATGTTTCCGGGGTGGTAATGAGAATATGAGGAGGCTTCTTGAGCATCGCTGCGCGTTCGCTTTGCGGAGTGTCTCCGGTTCGCACTCCTACTCGGATGTCAAATTCCTTTCCCAGTTTCTTCGCGGCCTTTTGGACTTCTTCCAAGGGTGCGTTGAGGTTTTTTTCAATATCGTTGGATAGTGCACGCAGGGGGGAGACGTATACACAATAGACTTTGTCCTCTAGCTGCTTGGCATCCGAGAGGTGCATGAGTTCGCTGAGCACGGCGGCAAACGCGGAAAGGGTTTTTCCTGTTCCCGTGGGGGCGGAAATGAGGATATTTTGTCGCTGGTGGATGTTGACAATGGAATACAGTTGGGGTTCCGTGAACCCCTTGAAGTGATGCTTGAAGTATCCTCCCAAGAGTGGGTGGAGAGAGGCGTAGACCTCTTTTTCGGGGTATTTCTGCGTTATTCGTGTAATCATACGTATTGGATATGCGATAGTGCGGACCAGTAGTCCTGGGAAAGGGTTTTAATGCCTGCGAAGGGGCGACGCCATATTCAAGGGGGAGGGAGAAAAAGTAACCCATGTATTTGGGTTTAGAAAAAAAAGGAGTGCAAATGGGAGATTGGTCCTTTCAGACCAACCCCCAACTTGCCGAGGAGACGATACTTTCTGTGGAGAGAAGTGTGGGTGGTTGGGAGGTTTCGGAATGGTTCCGATACAGCGGGTGAGCCTACCCCCAACCTTCCGATTGGGTTCATCGTGTTCCGATCTTTGCAACCACCTCTAGTGTCTTTCTTCGTTTTGCACGTATAAAAGGTTACCAAAACCATTCCGCCGCTCTAATGAATCAAAAATACACTAATGGTGTTTTTTTGTTTCGTTGATGCATGTATTAGGGGATTATTGTTTGAATACTCGGACTTTATGGTCCTTTGATGCGTGTATGAAAAGCCTTAAAGGAGACAAAACCCCTCTTGGGTGGAATGAAAACTGGCTTTACTTCCCGTGAAAGGTCCATTTTGCTTGAGCTGGCCAAGAATGCTCGCCTCTCGGATCGGGACTTGGCGGCCAAACTCAAAACGTCTCAACCCACCATTACGCGTTTGCGAAGTAAGATGATGGAGGATAAGTACATCGACCGGTTTGTGATTCTACCTAACCTTTCCAAATTAGGATTGAAGTTCTGGTCCGTCACCACCATGAAGCCTTCTTCTTCCAGTGCGGGGAAAAAAATATTGCAGTGGGCACATGATTCCCCTCAAGTTTTGATGGCCGGGGAAGGGGAGGGTCCCCGAATGCATTCCGTGTTAGTGGAGTCCATCCACGCGGACTTTTCCCAATACCAAGAGTTTATTCAGGACTTCAAAGAAAAATTCGCGGGTCAAGTAACGGACATCCACGCGTTCTATATGGATCCTTCCAACGTTTCGAAATTTTACCACTGGCACTCCGTGTTAGAGAATCGCTTGTTACAATTGAAAGTCGAGGCCGACACCGAGAAGAAGCTCTCGCGCGGGCAGCGATTGCGTCAGGCGTTGGAGAAAATACCTAATCCATTGGAACGTATTCAGAATCCCTTACGCGCCAAAGAGGTCAAGCCCACTGAAGTGGATGATAAAAAGTTGGTTGAGAAAGAAGAGAATTAATCCCGTATTTTTAGAGCATGTCCGGGGCTTCGTCCGGGGTGAAAATGTTTCGCGTACCAAAACACGTGGGAAATTGGGCGCAGCGCCAGAATCCCCCATTTTTACCTTGGATGAGTTTCATCTGATGGTCGCAGTTGGGGCACTCAGGGGTTTTGGTTGGAACCACCATGTGGATCTCACATGAGGGTAGCTTGAGAGAGTTTTCACCGGTGGCCTTTTTTCCGCAAAATGAGCACTTGGCCATTGACTTGGTGATTGTTTTTCCCAGCGTAGCCATATCACTAATTAGCGTGAAAAGGTGTTTTAAACGGGTCGTTTTTTTCTCGCGTATTCGTATATTTTAAAGCCTCATGGGCGTTCCTTTCGTCATGCCTAAGAAACCAAAGTTCTCGGTGAAATTAGCCAAGAAGGCCGTTGTATTTCTCCTCGAAGGCGTATTGTTGTTGGACCGGAATGAGAAGGATTCCGCGGACACCATCAAGGAGTGGCTTTCTGCATTGAAGGACTATCAAAAAAAGCACTCCGAGTTGGAAACCTACCTGGTAACGGGTCACACCGAAGCCCATTGTCGCACACTGATGGAAGGCACCGGATTAGATGCGTTTTTTCCACCCTCTCACGTGTGGGCGGTCAATGAATCCTATCTCAAGTCGCGCGATCCTATTGATCGAGAACGCTATGAAGAGCGATGCAAGGCGGATCCCATGCACCGCGATGAGTATTTTCGCCAGGTCAAAATGGCCGAGATGATGAACGCGAAAGGGCTTTCCGCCTCCCAAGTATTGCTAGTGGGACACGACTATTGGTTTGATGGGTTCTACACGCGCCGCTTTTCTAAAGTGGACATCGCCTTCGTGGAGGGTGCATTATCCTCGCAGGGGAAGCCTGTCACGGAGAAACTCCAAGGGCTGTGGTATATCTCTCGTTCGTTTGAGGACTTGAAAAAAATCATCGAAGGGAAAGCCCCGGCACCCAATTACAACTTCCTCGACACCTACATCAACATAACGCTCTCGGAGCAACTATTCGGAGGAAAAGGCCTCCCTCAGCTCAAAAGGGTCGTCATTCAACGGAAAAAGGATGGGGAGTCAGGGGATATTGTTCGGATTGGGGATTAATTTCTCCTCCCCAAACACTCGCTATTAAATCTTGTCGTGTATTACGATTGCATAGCCCATTTTAGGGGTTTTTTTCCATGAAAAGTCCATTTGCCATTGAAAAGGTCCGCGCCCGATCCATCTATGATTCGCGCGGCATTCCCACGATTGAAGTCGAGGCCGTATCGGGTTCCTTCATCGCCAGGGCCTGCGCCCCTGCCGGAGTTAGCAAGGGTCGATTTGAAGCCCACGATTTGAGAGACGAAGAGAAGGCCTTCCACGGAATGGGCGTACAAAAGGCCATCCGCGCCGTGAATGGGGCGATTCATTCTGAGCTGAAAGAAATGAATGCAATTTCCCAGGCGGAAGTCGACAAGGCATTAATTGAACTGGATGGTACTCCCACCAAAACAAAACTGGGTGCAAATGCCATGATTGCCACGTCGATGGCCGTGGCACGATTGGGTAGTATGATGCAGGACAAGCCCTTGTATCAGCACATCCACGAGTTAGCCTACACGGGCAAAGCCTCCAAGGGCGTCACCCTTCCCTTCCCCTTAGTCAATTTGGTCAACGGTGGAAAGCATGCGGGATCCGATTTGCCATTCCAGGAATTTTCTCTTGAAACGCCTAAGGCCAAAACCATCGATCAAGCCTTGCAAATCACCAGTGAGATTTACCAGGGATTGCGCACGCACATTGGAAAGAAATTTGACGTACGTGCGACGAACGTAGGGGAAAGTGGAGGATTTGCTCTTCCCACCAAGGATATTCGCGTCGTGTTGGACACCATTCTCGAGTCCGCGAAGGAATTAGGATACGAGAAGCAGGTTAAGTTTGGAATTGTCGTGGCTGCTTCGCACATTCGCAAGAAGGGATTGTATCACGTCGAGGACAAACCCTTAACGCATCGACAGATGGTGAACTATTACGCCAACTTGGTTGCCGATTACCCCATCTCCTTGCTTGAAGATCCCTTTGCAGAAGACGAGATTCAAGGATTCCAAGGACTCATGTCCCGCATCGGGGCTACTCACCCTATTGTCGGGGATGATTTGCTCGTTTCAAATCCCACACGCATCAAACGCGTATTAGACTTGAAGGCCTGCAACGGGTTGAATGTGAAACCCAACCAGGTGGGAACCGTTACCGAAACGCTCGAAGCGATGTCCATCGCCCGCGAGGCTAAATGGACAATAGTGGTGAGTGATCGCGCCGGGGAAACCGAAGACACGTTCATCACGGACCTCGCCGTAGGGGCCAATGCACAGTACTTGAAAGCGGGTTCCCTCTCTCGAATGGAACGCGTCTCAAAGTATAATCGCTTGTTGAAAATCGAAGAAGAATTGGGGAAGAAGGCCGTTCTCGTACGATAATCGGCTCTCTTTTTTTTAATAAAATTTTACCCCTCTACACGTCTTTCCATATCTTCTTGGGCTTCGCCTGATTTCCCCACCCATCATTCTTTTTGGGAGGGAAGTTTCCTGCCTTGGTGCTTCCGGGCAATTTTCCCGTGACGAGCTTGTTCGCCAACCCCGAGGCGGAGATTTTGGGTAATTTCACGTTCATTCCCGGGGCGGCCTTGCTCATCTTTGCGCTCGTGAGTATGGTGCTTCCACCTACTTTTGGGGGCGTCTTGGGTCCGCTGGGGAGTTTGATGGGGGCTATCTTCCCTGTCTTGAACAGGTAAGCGGCTCCAATTCCGATGAAGATGAGGATGCCCAACACAATGCCCCACATCATGTAGGGATTATTCGTGAATGGGTTTCCGTCTCCAGAGGGAGCCGTGTTTTCACTCGTGGCGGCCAATTGGTTGGAGTCGGCGAATAGGAGCACGTCGACGCGCTTCCCCACTTGATACTGCACCGGGGTTCCCGTGAGTCCTTGCTCGGGAACACCGGCCAGGGCTTGGAACTTTCCTCCCTTCTTGAGGGGAACTAAGCACGTTCCATCCTCTCCGGTGATACATTCTCCCACCGTGCTGCACTGAAGTTTGATATCCGCAATGCTATCGGCGAGGGACACGAATGAGTTGGCGCACGCATTTCCGTATTCCACCACCAGCACGTCAATTCCTGACATGGGTGTGTTTTGGTCGGTCTGAACACTCACGAAGAAGCCCGCGTCGTCTATTTTTCCATTACAATCATTGTCCTGGTCGTCGCTCTTTTCGTCGGCGCCGGGATATATCTCATCATTGTCGTCATTACAATCCACGACCTCCGCGCAGAGTGTGACTCCATCGTTGTCTCCGTCGAAGTCTTCGTCAATCTTTCCGTCACAATCCTGGTCGACCATATCGCAGGTTTCGGTGGCCCCGGGATGAATGGAGGCATCGGAGTCATTACAGTCATATTTCACCGTGTCATTGGCGCACACTCCGTCGATGTACCCGTCACCATCTCCGTCGGTGCAGTCCTTACACCCTTCAGTAATAATTTTCCAGCTATCCGCCGCCATGGATGCCGCGAGGACATTGGTTCCCACGTCTCCAGAAATGGCATTGGCGATTTTGCTGTCCAATTCACTCGGAATGAGGGTATCGGCCTGCTGAATCAAATCATAGGCCTGGACCTGAAGCCGCTTCTCCAACTCATCGCTCTCCACTTGACAGGAGGCGCGCAATAGTACATTGGACAAGAGGATTTGCGCATAGGGTCGCACCGTCACGTCCAATGAATAGCTGGCATAGCGGATGGGGTTTCCATTCTTGTTGTATCCAGATCCCACGTCTTTTTCTTCCAACTCAAGCAAATACAATACGGCGTTTCGGTATCGCGCACTCTTGGCATAAATTTCCGGGTCGGCCTTCTGGAGGAGGTAGAGAATCAGACTGGTATCGATAATGAATCCCTTTGTTTCGGCCACCGTGACGTTTTGAGGATACGGCAGGTATGATTCACTTCCGTCATCTGGGCTGCAGGAGAGCTTTTTACTTCCAGGCCCTTCCCAGCGCATGTAGTCCTTGTAGCTTCCATCGCACTCTTGGAGCTGTAGAATATTCTCCGTCACCAGCTCGGCCACATCCGCGTACTTTGATTCTCCTGTTTCCTTAGCGAGGGCGGTCAGGAAATATACAGACTGGGCCATCCAGGTTTTCCGGTTCTCGTGCATCTTGATGGTTCCTCCGTCCGAGCACAAGGTGGTGTCGGGGGAATTGGACATGATGATGAACTGCGCGGGCATCATTCCCTCGGGGAGGGTATTCTCATACGTATCAATGAGCTGGTTCGCGTGAACACCATAGGGGGTTCCTTCGGGCGTGACGGTGGAGCTGACAAGCAAGTCTCCAATTCCGCGGGCAATCTTCAAGTAATTTTCTTTCTGACTCTGGTCCGATTCCGCCGCCAACAGGAATAGGTGACCCGCTCCCGCCAATGAGGAGAGGGTCGAACTGGTCTGCTTGTTGATCGTGTCCTTGGGCGTTCCCCACACATTGTAGGGAATGCTCACGTCTGGTTTACACACGTTGGATGTCCCATTGATTCCATTGACTTTTTCCAATACATTCGCTACACCATTATTGGGGAGCGTCCCCAAATGATGTGTTCCAAATGTTTCATTCGCTGGAGTCCAGACCCACGGTTTGGTGTTTTGGGCGGTGGTTACGAGTGCACTTTCAATGTTCGCGTTTAAGTCTAGGGCGTCATATTGGGGGTTGAGCAGGTGACTCAAACCAAGGGCATACAGTCCCACCTCGGCAAAATCCGATGAGTTGTCGAAAAAGTCAATATCATCCACCGAGAATTCGGATTGGGGAAGCTGGTACGCGCTGGACCATCCGCGGTTTCCATATGTGAGACCATACGCCTTGTTGATCATCTCATTGAGCGTATCATCCAACCCGGAGGGAGGATCCTGGGCCAATCCCCACGCGGGGGAGGCAATGAGAATGAATAGGATGGTTAGGGGGATCAAGTAGCGATTCATAGTCCCAAGAACCCTTCTTCCTTTTTTAAATGTGCAATGGAACAACCCCTTAGATGGGGGACTGGGGTGTGCGTCCTCAAGTCGGGACCGTTTTGGTTCTTAAAGTCCTTCCACTTTTATGCCATTAATTTCCTATAAGGAGTGGTTGGAGTTATGAATGGTATTTCTAAAGCAATTTTCTTGTGGGGTGTCATTTGCCTCATCGGATATGGTGTATATCAAATTCCCACGTTCGGAATAGACGTGATGCAGCCCTTGCCCTTGTGGTCAATCTTGACCGTCATTGGAATCGCGGCCATGATTGCTTGGGTTCCCGCATGGAAAAAGAACAAGGTCGTCTGGGTCTGGCTGGCAGTTGGAATTCTGGGGATGGCCATCCATTGGTTGTTCCTCATGAAAGTCATTCCTGCGTCATTGGTTCCCGTCTTGGCCGCCTCGCCGTGGGCCTTTTGGGCCTTGGTTCAAGCGGTGGGTTTCGCTTTCACGGCAAAATTCTGGAAGCCTAACCCCACGTTCTATTATGGAGTGGCTGCGTTGCAGTTTGTGGCGTTCCTCCTTCTGTACTTCACGAATGTCGTGGGGTTCTACGGATCCGCCCTGTTGGCCATCATCACGGGACTCCCGTTGATCTATGACGGATTGAAAGGGAACTAATAATTCCCTTTCAATTCACTTTCTTTTTTTCCTTCTTGTTTCCGTTTAGTGCTTCGAATATTGTGCGCTGTTTCGTATCAATTCCCTTGATGGTTGCGCGTGGTTGCGTGACGTCAAATTCAAACGGATAGTATTCGTTCCCATTGTTCTTGAGCAATTCTAACGCCGGTCTTCCGATGGAGGGAGCGACAATAATTCCTCTCACTTTCTTATTTTTGATCTTGCGAAGCTCATTCACGTATCGCTGCAATTGCATGACGGCATTATAGTCGGCTTGTTTTCGTTTCAACTCGATGATGACCAGATTCCCATCCTTGTCTTCGGCGAGAATGTCCACGAATCCTTTTCTCAAGACATCTTCCTGCTTCAAGGGTTTGAGTCCTTTCTCCAATACTTCCAAGTCGCCCATCAATTGCTCGTTGAGTTCTTTTTCGGTTCCCACTAATTTGAAATCCGATTCTCGATCCTCCATCATGTGGACGTTGAGCATCTCCACGCTCTTCAAAAAAACGGTGAGGGTTTCCTTGGGACTTCGTTTGGTCGCGGACACCACCAACTCACTTTCGTCTGCGTTGAGGACCGTGGACCAGGAGTTGCTCATCAAATAATTCGTCGGTCTGAGAAGCCTGTTTTGGTGGATGGCGAAGGATCCATCTCCCTTAATCAAAAGTAGGCGGGATCCTAATGGTAGATTCGAAGCCGCTCGTCCTTGGTACTTTACTTCGCAGTCCCCCACAAGCATGATCAAGTCCTTCCGTGCGAGGGCTTGGTCCAATCGTTCCTTTGCCTGCGAGAGTTGCATCCCAAGAATACGCAAAATAGGGTTATATTTCTACGAGTCTTTTGGGCGCGGTGCTGAGCCGTTCGCACCCTGTTTGAGTGACGATTCCATCATCCTCGATACGTATTCCCCAGTGTTTCCCATAGTATCCGGGTTCTACGGCCACGGCCATGTGGGTCTGGTAGGTAAACTTGGTATCGCGCAGGTGAATAACCCCTGTATCGTGGGTTTCGAGTCCGATTCCATGTCCTAATGCGTGGGGGATTTTGTGTCCCAATACTTTCTCGGCGACTTCCATGGAATGAAAGGCATGATTGCCATTCTTGATGGTGGAAAATGCTTCTTTCTGGGCGTTCCATACTTTAGTGTACATCTCTTCTTGTGTGGAAGATGGTTTTCCGTGCACGAATGTGCGGGAGAGGTCCGCACAATATCCTTCAAATTTGGCCCCACAATCCACCAATACGTTTTCTCCCTTCCCTACTTTTTTGTGCGTGTTGAAATGGTGAATGTTGGTGGAGTTTTTTCCGAAGGCCACAATCGTGGGAAACGCGGGCGAGCAACCCTCCTTGGCAAAATGATACTCTATTTCCGCGGCGAGGGAAATTTCGGTGGTGCGGGGGGAGATCATACTGGGAATCTTGTGCACCACTCCCTGCGTAATCTTAACGGCCTCGCGAATTTTCTTCAACTCCTCATTCGTTTTAATCTCTCGACTCTTGTATAGCGTCTCACTCACATCCACGAATTTGGTGCGCGGAAACATCTTCTTGAGGTTCTTGACTTGTTGAGCCGTAAGATAGGACTCATTAATTCCCACTTTTCGTGAACCAAAAAATGCGCGAAGGGGCTTCACGATGTCTTTGCGTGAACGGAACGTGTGAATGGCTCCTTCGTATCGCTGTTTCACCGTGCCCGATTCGAGAGTGCCGCACATCAGGAGGTTTTTTTGGGGGTTTTGGAGAAAGAAAAAAGTGAAGGATGTTTCTGAGATTCCCGTAAATTTGGTCAGGAGGGGATCGGCGAGCTGTTCAGAGGTGCGTGTGAACACGACATCCACCTTATTCTGGGCGAACCACTCCTTGGGGAGGGGATTGGGTCTCATTTTGGTTGAAATGGAGTTTCCGCTTAAAAGAGTGCCCGTGCATGAAAGGTAGATGCCCGAATCCGTATTTCCTGCGTGGGTTTCTACCATCCCCGTCAAGGACGCATCCGTTTGGAACCGCGCCCTTGCATTCTTACGTGAACTCACTCCTCAGGACAAGGTAGCGGTATTGTATGATGATGACGGAGACGGAATCTCCGCCGCCGCGAGTGTGATTTTGGGGGTAGAAGCGATTACGGGTAAGTTGCCCGATATCATCTCCTCGTTTGAGAAATCCAACGCCTACATTTCGGATTCGTTGCCAGGGCAATTGAAACGCGAGCGGATTACGAAGATTATTACCGTGGATAAGTCCATCGATCAAAAGGGTTTGGCCTTCATGCAGGAGTTGGAATCCGTCGCCCCTACGCTTGTCATTGATCACCACAAGCTCATAGTCCCTTACCAGTCGGATCGCTTTGTTTTAGTCAAGCCTCAAATCGTGTGGGAGACCGAACCCTCATCGTTTCCCACCGCGATTCTGGCCTACACCTTGGTGAGTGGCGTGTGCGACCTTTCCTCGAAGGATTGGATTCCGTGCATTGGCATTACCTCCGACTCGGCCTATCCTCGCTGGAAGGAATGGGTCGATACGGTGAATGCCAAGTGGGGTTTGCCTCCCATCCCTGAAAATCCCTTCAACGGTTCCTTCGGAATCATGAGTGGAATGGTCTACGCGACGCAGGTCTTGTCCTCTCACCAACTCCCTGAGTTATTGGAATTACTGGTTGAAGCGGAAAAGCCCCAAATGGTATTAGAATCCGGATTCAAGGCCCTCTCTTCCATTTTGGACGATGAGGTCGAGTATTGGATGAAACGCCTCGAGAGTGAAATTATCATCGAGCCCGAAATTGAATTGGTGATTGCCAAGGTGCGGCCTAAGCATGGGATTAAGTCTCTCTTGATCAATCGCCTCTCTCGAGACAAGTATCCCGATAAATCCCTTTTGCTGATGCAAGACCTAGGAGATGTGCGCGTGCTGATTTCCGCACGACGTCAAGACTTCAAGGTTCCCATGAACGATCTCATGGAGAAAGCCATTGAGGGATTAGTCGATGCGACGGGCGGAGGGCACATTCCGGCAGCCGCCGCTTCTATTCGTAAAGAAGACGAGGAACAGTTTCTCACAAACGTGAAACGATTGTTGGGGAATGAACTGAAGCGAAAAGAGTAAGGGGGTATTTCACTTCGTGACGGTCACGAACACACTAACGGGGTATTTTTTTCCTTCCACACTCGCTTCTACATCCAAGCGGTAGTTTCCGGGGATGAATGGATTGCTTTTGGCATCGATGGGAACAATTAAGAAATCCAATTCGCGCGTTTCTTGGGGTCCCAGCGTGGGAATGGTTTGTTGAGAAGGATATATCCCTAATTGCGTCGTTCCCAATGTTTGCGTGGTCACTTTCACGTTCGATTGTGGATTTGATGAAGGATTCGTAAGCACCACGTGCAACACGCTCGATTCTTCCTTGCCTAATGAAATGGGATTTTTGGTGAGGGTGGCCGAGAGAGTCGTGTTGACGCTGGTTTGGAGGGCTAAGACAATGAATCCAAGCACCACGAGAATAAGGACTCCCAGGATAATCTTGTCGAAGGGAATATCTCCCATTGAGCTGTTCGAGTATATTTTCATGCACAACCCACACGTTGTGCGTCTTTTAATGCTTTAGGGCAGGGTGAACAACTTGTCGTCTTCTTTCCCATCCAGGATTCCCGCACGCACCCCGGCGTCCATCCACGCATGGGCGTAGGAGAAAGCCGCGAGTGCGAGGGTTAATTCTCCCTGCTCCTGGAAGTGAAGGGCATCGTTGAAGTAGTTATTCGCCATGGTCAGATAGTCCATCGCGATGGTATGCTCCTTCGTATTGGGCTTCGCCGAGATGCTCACTTTCTGCAAGGCTGATTGGGTGACATTCCGGTATCGGTTTACCCGTGTTTCAAGTTCGTGCTTCCAATCCTTCTCTTTGTTTGGCGTCATACCCACTTGTTCCCTGTTAAGGTTTGTAAAGCCTCCCTTTCGTAGGGGGTCAATTCTCCACAGATGATGAGGGATTGGGGAAACGCAGTCCATTCCTTTTTCTTTAATTCCCCTAATTTTCCCGCGTGCCATTTTTCATTTGCATGCCCTGCTCCTGCGATGCCTACTCCAATCCACGAATGAGTGGTTATTTCTCTCGCATGGGAGGCTCGTTCGATGAAGGTGATGGCCTCGATAATCGTCATGAATCGCTGCTTCTCGGGATGCAAATCGAAGAGGCAGTGAGTATGTAATCCGGCCTTTTTGTTTTCTACAATCACATCAAATGTTGAGAGCGGTTCGAATCCCTCTTGGGGGAAAACGAATGTGGTGGTGCGGCCGAAACGATACTCATCCAATCCCTTCATTCCGCGATACGAAAAAATTGAGATTCCCGGGATGACTCGAAAGGGTATTTTTTGCGTGGTGCATTCCATAAGCAGTGAAACATGGGTGGTGGCTGAGAGGGGATTTCCGAAGACGAGGATTCCGATGTGTTGGTGCGCGGAGTCCTTCACCAACTCCTCCATCTGATCCTCCATCTGCTCCCGGTTTCGGGGGATGATTTTGGTGTGGAGAATGGTTTCGAGTTGAGAGAGGGATCCTTCGCTGTACTTGCTGGTGTAGGTTTCAAGGTACAACGTATCGCACTGCTGCACCGCGTGTAATCCCTCTAAAGTGAGCTGCTTGGGGTTGAGTCCCAATCCGATGAGATAGAGCATAGTTTCTTTCCAGCATGGACATGTTATTATGCGTTCTCCTCAGATGGAGCACGTGCCGGCCAATACCGTGAGGGTGTTTCTCCCGCCCGTGGCCAATCCAAGGATGCTGATGAACAGGAGGATAAATCCCTGCAGGTGGGGGTCTTCCTTTTGGTATTCCTTGTCGAGATAATACAGCACCAACAGGATGAGGGGAATTTTAACGAAGAAGAACGAGACATTTCCAAACGCTCCAAACAGCAAGCGAGGAATCACATGTTGTTCCCCGCATGAGAAAAACTCTAGCGCCACGAATGTCGCACTCGCGTCTAAGAGTTGTCCGATGTAGGCAGTCTTGGCAAGAGAATGATCGAAGAACGTCCACTTCATTCGCTTCGCCAATAACTGCGTGAGGAAGAACAACACTCCAACCAAAACCAGAATGGAAATCGCCCCCATCCATTCCTTGGCGTGTAGAAGGGTCAACACGAAAGGAGTGGCGGCTACTAACAATCCAAATCCAAATGTGATGCGCAAGTCCGGGTGATTAAATCGTTTCCCAGCGAGCTTCCCTAAAACCAATCCAATTATCACCAGTGCGAAGGTGAGGATCCATATTCCGGGGGTAAAAACATAGAATCCCAATTCGAGTGGATTCGTACTACGTGCGAGAACATTCTGGTCTTCCAACACGCGCAAGGAGATCCCAAACAGGATGTAGGGGAGAAGGGATCGCAAAAAGGCGAAGTCAAATGTGAATCCTCTTTTCCGGAGAAAAGGATAAATCACATAGAATGCGGCCGCGAGGAGAATTAGTCCATACGTGAGGGTATTCACGAGGTTGTATCCAGAAACCGTCGGATCCACCATGGGTCGGATATAGTTTTCGTGGACAAACCCCCCAATGTCGAAATCCATTCCCTTGTTGTGCGTGGAGAGAATTATAAGGGATTCACTCCCCCTCCCGTTCATGCGAGACAAACCACCCTCCTTTCGGGAAGCGGTAGACCAGATTCTCACCCCCTCGGAGCGGAAGCACATGGTATATTCCTTCGACGTGTTAGGAGACATGGCCCTGATTGAGATTCCTGCCTTGTTGAAAGGAAAATCCTCGCGCATTGCACGCACATTGTTGGACACTTCTCCGTCCTTGAAGCGCGTATATGAGAAAGTGGGCACCCATTCGGGAAAATATCGTGTGGAGAAAACCAAATGGTTGGCCGGGGTGAAAGATCCGGTGGTGATTTACACGGAATGGGGGTGTAAGTTTGCGGTTCATCCAGGAAAGGTCTTCTTCAATCCTCGCTTAAGCACTGAGCGACAAAGGGTGGCTGCGTATGTGAAAAAGGGGCAGTCCGTTTGCGTATTCTTCTCGGGGGTGGGTCCCTACACCGTAACGTTGGCCAAACATACCCTGTTGAGCCGGGTGTATGGAATCGAGTGGAATCCGGAGGCCAAGAAGTACGCGGAAGAAAATATTGTATTGAACAAGGTCATTGGTCGCGTGGTTCCCATTTGGGGGGACGTGAACGCGGTTCCTGTGTTAGAAGAATGTGCGCACGTCGTGATGCCAGCTCCTGAAACGGCTTCCTCTCATTTGGGTGCGGCGGTGAAGTGGTGCAAGG
>CAZKYB010000003.1:0-31587 GCA_964557045.1 uncultured archaeon | reverse complement strand
GCATGGGGACCCTTACCACAAGAGTGGAGGAATTAGAAACCTACACGACCACCACCGAGCAAAAAGTCTTTGAGACCCAATCCGAGTTATCCTCCGTAAAAGAAACCACACAAACGGCGCTCAGTGACGTGACCAATCGCTTGGATATTATTGAGAAGCCCGAACCCTCGATGTTGACGCAAACCGACCAGCAGGGATTCAACCTTCCCTTCCTGAGCGGAACCGGACTTGCATCCGGGAGTAATATTCCCATTATTGGGATTGGAATTCTATTAATTGCTGGACTCATCTTCCTTTTCACACGCGGAAAAACAAACGGGAGTTTCGGAGGAAATGGAGGAAGTAATTCTACCCCATTCTTTGAGGGAACACTTGACTCCCTATTCAAGGGAGTTCCTTCCGACTCCAAATTATCCGGGAGGCCCGAGCCTCAACCCAAGAAGTGGTCGGCTGACAGCACTACTGAGAAGGGCTTGCGTGAAGACATTGAAGACAACCCTCCCGAGAAAATCAATTTCGGAGACCTCCTCCGGCAAGAAAGAGATTAATATAGTAGGGTTCCCCGCCCATCTCATGGAGCGCGGACAAGGGTCGATGGAATATCTTCTTCTCATCGCGGGGTCGGTGTTGGTTGCGATTATTGTACTCATTCTCCTCATCCAAGGAAGTGCGGGAACGGGAGGGCTGCTAGGAGAGAGCGTGGAGGAATACTCCCAAGAAATTAGTGCTGAAACCCTATTCGCCGCCGCATTTGGAGGAGGAGATGATGGAGGAAGCACTCCCATTTCCACCCCACCCACCCTCCTTGATTTTTCGGCCGTAACTGGAACCAGCAGCGGTGGAATTATGTTCACCTATTCCATTGAGAATTTGTCCCCCGGATCTTTCGTTAAAATCAAGGGATGGGAGTCCTCAACGATACCACCCGTCGATGAGACTAATTTTGAGACCACGGGAGGATTCGTGTATGGATTTGAACAAATTGGATTGCCCGGCCCCACCAGTTTGAACACCTTCGAAGGAACTCTTCCGGCTGAGAATCAATCCTATGGATTCTACCTTTATTCTTGTAATCCGGGAAACATTTGCGTGATCACCGGGCCCCTTTTCGCCACATCGAATGAAACCACCCCTACGGAAATCGAAATATCATTCTCCCCTATCACTGGAACAAGTCCGGCGAGCGTAATACTGGACTATACGGTCCAAAATCTCACGGGAGGAGGAACTATTACCATCAAGGGATGGAGAACATCCACGCTTCCCCCGGCACTCGATGAAAGCAACTTCTTCTCGACCGGTGGAGAGGATTATTATTTTTCTCAAAGCACGCCCGCGAGCAGCGTAACTAATCTGTTCGAAGACTTCATGCCTCAGGCCAATCAAACGTATGGGTTTTACCTCCTTGCATGCGATGCGGGGACCTCTTGTAACGTGGCCGGTCCGTTCATCTCCTCCACGGTAGGGGGTGCCCCAAATGGAATCATCTCCGTTGCATTGGGTTCTGCCCAAATAGTTTTCGATTACTCCAATCAAGCCTGCCCCTCTTCCCCGGAAGGGGATATTCCAGATATGCCCGCACGCGCGATGAAGATGAGCGATGGGTCCATTCAAATTACTCGCTCGCACACCAAAAGTCGAATGATGGTGGGTAATTCATTTGATTCCCTTTCTCCGAGCTGCGTGCAGGTACTGCAATCCACGCTCGTCCCGGATACAATCTCTTCTCTTGACGTGACAACCTTCGCCCATAAGGAATGGATTAGTGCCATTTTTCGAGAACCTTCTGCGAACAAAATCCACATGGTGGTGCACAATGAATTCCACGACCCCAATGCATTAGCATCACCTCCCTGCACGAGCGGGGTGGCCATTCCTGGAAATCCGTGCAATTATTTTTCTCTTACCTATGCTTCCGCGCCCGATACCCCCGTATTATCCACCAATATGTATACGAAGCTTGCCGGGTGGCAGACAAACAAGGATGTCCACGTCATTGGTGCCTCGCATTTACCTTGGCCCTCGGATCCTAGCACCTCCCAACCGGCTCCGGTGTTTGGGTTGCCGATGACCAGCAATATTATTCAGCGGGGAAGCTACTATTACATCCTCTCCCAAGCCATCCAATCCAACCCATCAAGTGCTGGAACCCATGGAACATGCATCGCACGAACGAACAATTTATCAGACCCCTCCTCCTGGATGTTTTGGGATGGGAGCAGTTACTCCATCCGCATGGGCAGTGTCTACGAAGGATCCAATCATCCTCCTTGTGGATTTGTTTCATTAACTGAAATCCGAAACATGAATCAATCCCTCACGTGGAATTCGTATCTAAAAAAATACTTACTTGTCGGAACTCAAAATGAAGGAGGGCCCGATCCCCAGGTGTGTGGGTTCTATTTTTCCCTATCCGACGATCTCATCTCATGGACGCCGAGGCAATTGTTCTGGGAAGTTCCCTTCACCGTGGGACCGTGCACCGATAATCCTCCTCCTGGAATTATGAAAGCATACCCCTCCATCATCGACCACGAATCATCATCCATTAACTTTGATACTTCGGGAAAGACCCCCCACTTGTATTACACGGAACTCCCCTCGGGAGTAGGATCGCTCAACCGAGACCTGGCACGAATTCCCCTCACGTTCTGCGACTCGGCCAAGGAATCGTGCTAGGGAAACATTCCTGCGATGAAGATATGGGATTTATATGGGGTTTTGCCCGCCACTTCCATACGCAGGAATACCCAAGCGGTCTAAGGGGATAGGTTTAGGCCCTATTGGCTTAGTGCCTTCGGAGGTTCGAATCCTCCTTCCTGCATTTCTAGAACAATCCAGCCGGTGTGGTGTAGCCTGGATAGCATAAGAGCTTCCGAAGCTCTCGACCGGGGTTCAAATCCCCGCACCGGCGTTGTGATCCAATTTAGATAAGTGTGTTCCGTTTCCCCGGGATTTTTACAAAAGGCCGGCACACATCCCCGCACCGGCGCGTTAAGAATTAACGCAGCGAGCGAATCGGTTGAATCACCCGCACAGGGGGCTTCAATAACCCTTGAACCAGGCGCGGAACGCTCCCGATAAGAGAAATGAATCCCGAAAACAAAGCCACGAGCAAAATAATGGATTGAATCGCCAAGACGACGAAAAATGAAATCCCCACCGCGGCCCAAACGTGATTTTGGAGCAGGGGAATCTTTTCTTGGATGGAGGCTCTCACGAGTCCAACGTACACGGATAATCCCACTTGGATTCCGTATATCTTCTCTTCAATCCGAGCGGAGGCTGTGTGAAATAATGCGAGGACATTCATATGTTGACACCTATTGGGAGTTTTTTGCGTCTATTTTCTTCAACTTTTGAAACGCACCCTGAGTGAAAATGAATTCATTTAAATGCGTTGATTTACGCAACTAGAACATAATGAAGTTAGAAACAATCCGATTCAAGAAGCCCGACGAGGGGTACGCACCCAGCGACGACTCATGGCTACTCGCCCACGCAATTGAGAATGAGAACGTGCGCGGGAAGAAATGCCTGGACATGGGATGCGGAAGCGGCATCCAGACCGCTGCATTATTGTTGGGCGGCGCCGAGAGCGTGCATGCCATCGATCTGAACCCCGCGGCGATACGCACGACCCAAAAAATGATTGAAACGTATTTTGCCAACGCCCACACGCAATGCACCCTTGGGAACCTGTTTGAGGGAGTGAAGGGAAAATACGATGTCATCGTATTCAACCCCCCCTATGTTCCCTCCGATGAATTAAAATGGATGGAAGTCGATGGGGGAGAGGAAGGAAGAGAGGTCATCAACCGATTCATGTCGCAATTCCCCAAACACTTGGGGGAGACGGGCATGTGCCTCTTGCTCGTGTCTTCCCTGAATGGAATTGAGAATATCCAAACGACCCTTCACAAACGACACTTCAAAACGAAGGTGGTTTCTTCCCTCAAGCTGTCCTTTGAAGCACTGCACGTGATCAAAATCGAATGGGCCTGAACACCCTTTATATGACTTGTTTCCCACTAATCCCTTCACGCACGGGTACCCAAGCGGTCTAAGGGGCCAGGTTCAGGTCCTGGTGGCTTAGTGCCTTCGTAGGTTCAAATCCTGCCCCGTGCATTCATTTTTTTGAATCGGAATGGGACACTTTTTTATAGGTCGAATCGCTGGATGAAAAGATGAACCCCCTTCCCTTCGCGGAATTATTAGTTTTACTCTTCGCGGTGCTAGGGTATATCCCGGCCTTCCTGGATTATCGAGCCTCCCGCTCATCCAAAATATTCTTTTTCGGATTCACCGCCATTGTGATTGGAATCGTTTCTCAAAACATCTGGCTGATGACCTGGAGTGAGTCTTTTCACATCCTTTATCACCTCGTCGGAATACTGGGAGCCGGAATGTTGTTTTTGTATTCGACCCAGCGCAACTATGAAACGCAACTATTCATGCGCAAGAAGATGGAACGATTATCGAGGGAAAAATAATGATGTACGAGCTCACCCCCCTCATGGATGCCATTGGAGCCGTATCTTTCCTCTTTGCTTTTCGATTCGCATGGAAATCAATCCCCCACTCGGGAGAGAGTCGGGCCTATTGGATTATCCTCTCGTTTGGGATGCTTCAGGCCTTCGCCTATTGCCTATCCACCATGCTCGAGACGCTCAATTACAACGCTCAAGCTTTCAGCGAGTTCAAACCCATCCTTGCGGCCGCATTAATTGTGAACCTCTCCCTGGCCGCCATCCTGTCCTATGTTTCGGTCACGCGACCCTTTGATTAGCTTTTAGAAGTCTCCCTCCCGCATACTGAGTGGGAATGATGACGTAAACCCCGACTGACGCAAGGATGATGAATTAACTCACGTCTGACCCGAACTTTTTCTCCTTGCAACGGACGACCATTAAAAACTCAGGAGGGGTCGTCCCTCCCATGGTCGTGACCCTATCCTTCACCCCCCATGAAACCAAGACGGTATTGAAGGAGCTGGACAAATATCCCTCCCTACCAACCCCATCTCAATACGAAAAAGCCCGACACAAGGTAGGGGAGAGTGTAGTAACCGTGTACACCTCCGGAAAAATCGTCATTGCCGCCAAACACGCGGATGTGGAGAAAGGCGTGAAGGAAAAACTCCTTTCATGGATGGAAAAAGAAAACGACGACCGGGTATTTGGGATTGATGAAGTGGGGCGTGGGGAAAAAACCGGACCCTTAGTGGTGGGGGGAGTGCTCGGACAACGAAACGCGTTGCGCGGACTACGCGACTCGAAAAAAACGAGCCACATTGCTAAGCACTACCAAGAAGCCACCCAGCATGCACTGATGGACATGCGCGTATCCGTGAGCGCACGTATGATTGATGAGCTGCGAAAGAAAGGACTCACCATGAATGACATCCAAGCGGAAATTGCACTGGCCTTTCACACGCTGAAAGAAAAACTCTCACCCGAAAGCATGACATTGATGGACGGAAAACCATTGAGAAAAGGAATGAAGGGAATTGTATTCCAAGAGAAAGCCGATGATATTGAACCCAGCGTGAGCGCGGCCAGCATCATTGCCAAGCATACCAGAAATGAGAGCGGGGATAAAGAAGAACGAAAGACATGGAAGACGAAAGAAAAGTAACTAGAGATTTACCCCTTTCTTCAAACCCTTCGCCTCTTCGTCCTTCAACGATTGACGTGTGACGCCGTGACCAATCAAGGCACTCCCGCCAAACGGATCCTTTACGATAATAGTAAATGACATCTTCCCCGAACGACACTTCTCTAAATCCAACATACGCGATTCCGCCGCCTTTTTTTGTTCAGGAGTCCCCCCATTCACGAAGACGCGCAACACCCCCTCCACACGTTCCAAAAAACCCTCAATGTTGGTGAAGAATCCCTCGGCGAAGGGACCGGGTTCCAACAACACCCCTAATTCAGGGATCTCAACCGTTCCGGATGAGTTTCTCACAATCTTGATGTGCATGTCCTTCTCACTCCGAATGTGGGCCTCATAGGCACAGGGCTCGCGGAACTCCAAACTCATCGCATCGGACCACTTGAATCCGCAGTGCGAACAGGAGAGGGTTTGCATCAATAGTTTACCAAACAACGGAATGGTTTCCGTGACTTGAACGAGGGACGCCTGCTTGTGGCACTGGTGACACTGCATGGGAGAAATGGAATAGGGATTCTCTTCATCCATCATGGGGGGATTATTCTCAACCATGCGCGACACAACCGGGTTCACTTTCTCTTCCGCACGGGAACGGTCTGAATCCACTCACTTTCGTTTGCCGAGGGAGACTCCATATTCTGCATGCGGAGTTCCAACTCTTCCACGCGAGAAAACAATTGGGCAATCTTCGTGTTGATGGCGGCCAATGCCCCCTCGTTCCGCGCGGGCATCTCAGGGGCATTCATGGGAACCGCGGAGGGAGGAATAAAGGTCACCTGAACTTTCTGCTTCCGAGGAAGAATCGACGCCAAGAGGTTCAACCCCACGAGGAGGACAACTCCAACCGCGAGAATGATGGTGAGGGTCGACATACTATACTTTTCCCCCAAACGGGTTTATAGGAAAACCGGGAAAGAAGCGGGAAAAAATGGAGGATTGGGCCTCGTTGACCTCACGCAGAGAAACCCCTTTGATTTCCGCCACCCGACGCGCAACTTTTGGAATCCACGCAGGGGAAGAAGGAGTTCCATCGAAGGGAATGGGAGAGTCCGTTTCAAGTCCCAACAACTCAAGAGGCTGTCGCTCGATAAAGTGATTCATGTGGGGAGAATTCAAGATGGTGGGACCCACCGTCACGACCCACTTTCTTGAGA
The DNA here is from genome assembly GCA_964557045.1 of uncultured archaeon. Lineage (GTDB taxonomy): Archaea > Iainarchaeota > Iainarchaeia > Iainarchaeales > VGJJ01 > VGJJ01. The sequence continues at coordinate 24,757 of CAZKYB010000003.1, read as the reverse complement.
TGATGAGCTTCTGCTGCTTCTGATTCCCCGAAAACCAGTGAAGGATCACGCGCTCGGCATTCTTGTCCGCGAGCAAATCCAACGATTCTTGTTTGGCATGGCGCGTGTGAACCTCAATGAGTTTCTCGTGCTCATTCGCCCAATCCACGAATTGAGCAAAGACCCTCTTTTGAGCGGTTTGATGTTCGGGGGTCTTCCCATACAAAAAATCCAACCCAGTTTCCCCTAGGTAAGGGGCCTTCTTCACTACCCCTTCAAACTTTTTCAGGATGGAAGGAATGCGACTCTCAACGACCTCCATGACCTGCTCCGGGTGCCACCCCACCCCTACAATGGCCGAAGGAAAAGAGGAGGCATTTTTGGAAAGGAGGGTGTGGTTCTCCAAATCCACGCTGTTCACCAGCCACACAGTGACGTTTTGGGCCTTGCTATCCCGCTCAATCGAGGAGAGGTCTGGGGAATCCAGGATGTGCGTGTGAAAATCCACCCAGTAGGCCATAGGAAGCCGATAGGCTACAGCCGTAATGCCCATTTTAAAGCCATTCGATGCCCTAAAACGCTATGGAAACCCACTCTCACGCCGACGGACACACGCACGCAGACGGACACCCTGGTCACACCCCGGATACCCCGGCCAACCACCCCGCACCCCACGCACCCGCTCAAACAGCCCCCTCGTCCAATCGAAAGGCCCTGGCCATCGGACTGATCCTGGTGACCGTGATACTCATTGTGGGCGTATTGGTCTTCACGAAGCTCACCCACGTGGACCAGCCCATCCCCACGGTCCAGCCGGTCCAGATTAAACTCATCGTGGATCAATCCTGTATTTTCTGCCCGAAGACCAATACGATTCTTGCCAAGCTCGACGAGAGCAATGTCGTGTATGACCTGAACACGATTGACCTTCATTCCGAGGAAGGACAGGCCCTTGCGAAAGAATTCAACCTGGTGTATGTCCCCACTGCCCTGGTGAGCGTGGCTGGATTGGACCAAAATTCCACCATCCAAGGAGCGCTCCAAGGACAATTCATCAATGAGCCCTTGACCACCAAGAAGGGATGGGTGATCATCCCGGAGAAATTCTTAGACAAACAACCCAAACTCTTAACGTACATCCAGAAGCCCAGCACGTGCGAAGTGCCCGAAGGAAAGGTCCTCCTCACGGCCCAACTCGACTATGGAGATTGTAAGCCCTGCATCGAAGCCCAAAAAATCATCAACGGACTCACGCAGCAATACTCCGAATTGTCCATCGAGTATCGGCCCATCATGTATAACCGACTCACCCTCAAGGATATCCAGGAGGCCTTCACGACCAACAAGGGAGCCGTGTGCGCCGACCAGCTCGGATTCCTCAATGCCTACACGGAATGCAACTATTTCAACGCACAATTTCACGGAAACATTGATATCAATTACATGAAGGCCTGCATCAAGGAATCCGGGGCCAACAGCAAGGCTACCCAAGAAGAATTCGTCACGTGCGTTCAGGATGAAAACTCAGGGGCCGATCAAATCCTAATCCAGAATATCAAAGAGGGATTGGCATGGAACCCCCTCAAGTACACCCCTTCCTTCATCATCGACTGCACGTATGCCTTCGTCGGACAGAAGAGCATTCCCCTCTACCTTTGCGCGACACACCCTGAACTCAAGGGATGCGAGGCGCTCATCGAGAATACGCTCCACCCACCCATCGTCGAAACGCCAGCCGACACCAATACGACCCCCGGGGACTTTTCCCTCGTGGCGGGGGACGCGAACGTGGATTCGAATGCGCTCATCTAGAGAGGCATTAAATAATCCCCCCAAGGAGTAATCATTCCGCATGACCACCAACGTCTCGATTGAATACGCCAATGCCCTAGCCAAGTATGAGCAGGCCAAGACGAATACTGAAAAGCTGGCCGCACTCGAAGAGATGAAATCCCAATGCCCCACCCACAAGGGCGCCGAGAACATGAAGAATGAGATCACGAAAAAGATTGTTCGGATCAAACTCGAAATTGAAAAGGAAAAGACTCAAGCCTCCAAGAAAGGAGGAGGACCCTCCATTGCCGTCAAGAAGGATGGCGCCGGACAAATCGTGTTAGTAGGAGTCCCCAACTCGGGAAAGACCACCTTCTTCAACGCCATGACTGGATTGAATGGATTGGTAGGGGACTACGAATTCACTACCACACTTCCAGATGTGGGAATGATCGATTTCAAGGGGGCCAAGATCCAACTTGTGGACCTACCCCCCATCACCGAGGGAAGCGCCGAAGGAAAAATGAACGGACGAGAAATCCTTGCCGTGGTGCGAAATGCCGATGCCATTGTGTTTGTGGTGAGTGCGCAGAACGCCGCGAATGAATATTTGCTCCTCAAGAACGAACTCGAACTTTCCGGGATACTCCTTAATCGAAAAAAACCCAACATCAGCGTCACCCCCTCCTCATTCCCCGGTTTCTCCCTCACAGGGAAGGAGTTCTTGAAAATCCCCCAGGAGCAATTAGTTGAACATTTGAAAGCCAAAGGGATGCACAACGTCCAAGTCATCCTGCGTGAACCCACCACCCTTGAAACCATAGATGAAGTCATGGACGAAACCCTCGAGTATAAGCGCTGCATGATTGTACTGATGAAAAGCACCAAGCACGCGGAAGTGAAGCGAGAAAAGGGAATGGTCATGTACACGTGGGAGAATACCCCCCAGCAAAAGAAGGTCGCATTGGACCTTTTGTTCGAAGTATTAGACAAAGTCTACGTATACACGAAAAAGCCTGGACAAGAGGCCGCCACGATCCCATTGATTGTGAATAAGGGATCCAATGTGTTAGATGTGGCCGCGCTCGTCCACAAGGACATCGTGCAGAATTTCAAATACGCCAAAATATGGGGCAGTGCCAAGTTTGATGGACAGCGCGTCGCTAAGGACTACCTCGTCCAAGACGGAGACATCATCGAATTCAATTGGTGAAAAAAAAGCGAAAATAGATCTAATTACTCGTTCTCATCCGTCTGCTTTACCTTCGTCATCTCCATTAATTTACGTCCCCCCACAATGATGGCGACTCCTACCAGAACATACGCGAGTCCGGTGATGAGCGTATCGGTGGCCTGCGCGTTGGGATCCACACTCTCTTCAATTCCCGCGCCCTTGATGGTCTTCACTAATCCTTTCCCCTTCGAGGATAATTCAAGCGCGGCGGCATATTGCTTCTTGGCAAACGCGTTCTCTGCATTCTCCCACGCACCGCTCAAATTCTGAATATTTACTTGGTCGTTCCAGCGGTAGATATTTTCTTCCGCCAGCAAAGTTAATGCCCCTTGGGAGAGAGAATCAAATCCCGTGGATTTCTGAAAAGAAACATCCAGACCATACAATCCCGCATAGGCCGCCGAACGTAACACCCGCGCATCGGCTTCGGCTTCTAACGCACTTACTTTAGTCGGAATTCCCGCAATCTCCACGGATACGCGCTGCTCATTCTCGGCGGCGGAATCCGCATACGGAGAAAGGGCACTCGTGAGGGTTTGATTGGGACCTAAAGGGGATAACAATCCCAGCAGCTGCGACTTGGTCTGCGTGTCCAATGTAGTGTCCGAGGCAATCTGATTCTTCACTTTGGATATCTGCTGATCATACTCCGCCGCGGCATCCTTCTGAGCATCAATCGCATCAAAAATATCCATGTACGAGGAGCCAATCCCATTCACCACACCAGTATCTATCGAAACATTCAGGAAGGCGGTTTCCTTTTCACTTAACGACTTGATGTCCCCCGCAATCCCACGCAAATCATTCGCCATGGTCTCCAATTTTCCCTTTAGTACACCCACGTCTCCCTTCAAGGAGGTTTTGGTAACCGTCTGCGAGACAATGTCCACGTCAAACTTTTCATTCTCCACCGCATTGGCCAACTCTTCAAGCTTGTTCACCGTGGGAAGAGACACCAGCCAGTTTGTTTGAGTCTTCAGCAAGGATAATCGCTGCACCAAGAGGTTGGCCGAAATGAGGTTGGTGCGCAGGGATCCCTTCTCAACTAATTTTCCATCCTTATCTGAAATAGGAAGAATGGTCTTGAGAGAGTCGTTCTGGAGAATCGAAACGGACCAATACGTGGAGGTGCCGCTCTTTTGCGGGAGGGATTTGAACACGGCGGCCTTTTCATTGGGCTCCAAATAGTTCCCTTGAACGAGGGTGCTTTCCGCATCAAACGCCTGGAGACCCCACGCGGGAATCAACAGCAGGACGAGGGTCCAAACCACCCATACGTATCGCATATGAGCCGAAAAAACCCATTATAGGTTATAATCCCTCCGATGTACGATTTAGTACGTCCTGGGTTGGGGTCATGGTGCAACCTGGTAACACAAAAGCCTCCAGAGCTTTAGATCAGGGTTCAAATCCCTGTGACCCCACTCTTACTTCATTTTATTCTACAACCGAATCCATTTCTCCATGCCTATTCTCCGCGCGAGCGAGTATGATATCCCAGACATCCTCCCGCTCATCCTGGAATATTTTCCGTATACCCAAATGGAATTTGATCGGATTGAACAGCGCATCAAGCGGAAGGACTTCTATTTCTTGAAAAGTGAAGATCGGGGCGTATTTACCGGGTTCGCCGAATACCAAATCGCGGACCCCAAAAAGAAAGCCGTACGATTAAATGGGATTGTGGTGAAGCCCTCCTACCGCGGAAAAGGAACCGCCCAAGCCCTCATGAAAGAAGGAGAAAAATGGGCGCGAAAGAAAAAGATGAAAACCATCTTTTTGCTTGTGCAGGCCACAAATGCACGCGCTAAAAAAGTGTACGCCGAGGACGGATTCACCTTTAAGAAAATCCACCCAAGAAAGATTGATGGGAAGAAAGCCGAAATGTGGGAGAAAATCCTCGACTAGTACGACTTCGAGAACAACGTATGCCATTCCGCGTGCTTCCCGCACTGCACGCACAATCCGCCCTTCACGGGCTTCTCGGTCAAGGGGATACAACGCGTTCCGCCGGTCGTCTTGTCTTTGATTTCCTTCTCACATTCTACACGGCCGCAAAACAACATCCGGATAATCTTACGCTGCTCCAACGCATGTTCGAATTCCCGCATGGTCTTCACGTCGACGATGTTGGAGTCCAACCACGCCTTTGCTTTATTGAACATGGCGTGATGCATAGCCTCTAATTCGTGCTCGATGGCTTTCTCAATCCCATGCAAAGGGAGAATCTTCTTTTCTCCCGTGTCGCGTCTAACCAGAACGCATTGGTTCTGTCCCAAGTCGCGCGGGCCGATTTCGATACGCAGAGGAATTCCCTTCAATTCCCACTCGTTAAACTTCCACCCGGCCGAGTATTGCTCACGTTCATCCACCACCACGCCAAACTTCTCTAACTCCTTGGCGAGCTTGCGCGAACCGTCCAGCACAACCTGTTTGGTCTGCTCGAAAAGAATCGGCACAATTACAACTTTATTCCGTGCCAGGCGCGGAGGCAAGACCAATCCCTTGTCGTCCCCGTGAACCATGACGACGGCACCCACTGTACGAGTGGTGAGCCCCCACGAATTCTGATAGGGGAAATGAGGCTTCTCATCTTCGCCAGAGAATGTAATATTGAACGCCTTGGCGAAGTTTTGACCCAAATCATGCGAGGTGGCACTCTGAAGGGCCTTTCCGTCCGGCATCCAAGCCTCGATAGTAAGCGTAGAATTAGCCCCGGCAAACTTCTCGGCTTCCGTCTTCTTTCCGGGAATCACGGGAATGGCCAGCAAGTCCTGCATGACCTTTTGGTATTCCTCCAAGAAGTACAAGGTGTCCTGCCACTCCTCCTGGTGAGACGCATATAGGCAGTGACCTTCCTGCCACAAAAATTCACGCGTACGGAGAAAGGGCTTGGTCATCTTGATTTCCCAACGTACAACGTTACACCACTGATTAATTTTCAAGGGAAGATCTCGATGCGAGCGGACCCACCGCGCAAAAGAATCACAAATAACCGTTTCACTCGTGGGACGGATAGCAAGGCGCTCTTCGTTCCCTTCCTGCTGTTCAATCCATGCTACCTCGGGATCAAATCCCTTGGCATGCTCGGCTTCTTTACGAAAAAAGGATTCGGGAATCAACAAGGGAAAATACGCATTCTGCACACCTCTTTTCTTGATGTTCTGATCCAAGAATTTCTGGATTCCCTCCCACATCATCATGCCGTGGGGACGAATAATCATGAATCCATGCACGGGTGCATAATCGGCCAGCTCGGCCTTCTGTACCACTTGCGTGTACCACTCCGATAAGTCCTCGGACTTCTTGACCGTAATCCCCACCAGCTTGGGAACCTTTTCAGCAGCCATACCAGGCAAATAGTCCCACGTTTACCTTAAATATCAGGCCTTGCGACCCCCCAAAATAATGGTCCGCGGAATAGAGAAAAAAAGAAACGGGAGAGCCCGGATTTGAACCGGGGTCGCCACCACCCCAAGGTGGTATACTACCAGGCTATACTACTCCCCCAAAAATACCCCGAACCTGTGTCCGAAGATATAGGAAAAACCAGGGAATGTGTTTTTAAACCCCAAAATTTTGCACACATTATGAGTTCCAAACGTGAATCCAAAACCAAGAAAAGAGCCGCCAAACGAGGAGCCCGAGCCAAGACTCGAACCCACACCCCAACGAAAGGCCACACGCTCCACCACCCGGAGCATAGGGAACGATTCTACCGCGCCAAGCGAGCATTACGCGCACTCAAACACGCGGTGTTGATTCCTAAAGCCGTCATCCACACGCACTCGGCTCACATCCCTGAGAAAATGCTACAAGAGGTCCCGGAACAGGCCTTGATTGAACATTGGGAAGCATTGGGAGAATTGAAGAGCAAGGGAATCGAAATACGCCCAACCAGCGCCCGCACGGCCAAACCCCACATGCTGAGAGAAGTGGAATTAGACGCCCCTGTTTCGTGGCACGCCCGACACTTTGCCTCCAAGCACGGACTCGTGATTCGAGAGAGAAAACACCCCTTCCGCTCGGCACTCGAACGAATGTTCGGCTGATTTCCCAATCAACCATTAAAAGCCCGTTTCGCGTCCCTTAGCCTATGCGATTCGAACCCGTGGCCGAGGCCTTCGATCAAATCGAGAAAACAACCAAGCGACTGGACATGACGACCCAGTTGGCCGCACTCTTCGAAAAGACTCCAGCGGAAGACATGCGGAATGTGATTTACTTATTACAAGGACGACTCGCCCCCGCCTATGAGAATTTAGAAACCGGACTCGGAGAAAAGTTTGTTATTCAAGCCATCGGAAAAGCCACCGGATATTCCAAAGAGGATGTGGAGAAAAAATTCAAGAAGACCGGAGACTTGGGACAGACCGCCGCGGAATTCCTGGAGAAAAAAACCCAGCAAGCCCTCGTAAAGCAAACTCTTTCCGTGAAAAAAGTTCATGAAAACTTCATGAAGCTCGCCACACAAACCGGGGAAGGGACGCAGGAGACCAAAATACGATTGCTCGCCGAACTCCTCAACGCATCCACACCCAACGAGGGAAAATTCGTCACGCGATTCGCACTCGGTGCATTGCGATTGGGAGTGGGGGATCCCACTCTCATGGATGCCCTGGCTCAAGTGCATTTGAAAGAATTCACGAAACAAAACCCCAAACTCATCCGGGAAATTGAGGATAAAACCACTAAGAAGAGCGACGAAGAAAAGGAACGAAAACTTCGAACCAAACTTCGCGAGCAAATTGAGGCCAAATACAATATTCATTCCGACCTGGGATACGTGGCCACCCTCCTAACGGAACATGGACTCAAAGGATTGGATAAAATCGACCTCGAACCGGGTGTGCCCATACGCCCAACATTAGCGGAAAGGCTTCCGTTCTCCAAGGACATCATTGAGAAGCTCGGAAAGTGTATGGTGGAAGCCAAGTATGATGGGTTCCGCGTCCAGGTCCACAAGAAAGGAACCACCATCACGATATTCTCCCGGAACCTCGAAAGCATGACCGACATGTTCCCCGAAATCGTCGAGGCCGCGAGGAAGGAACTCAAATCCAAGGAATGCATAGTGGAGGGAGAAGCCCTTGCGGTGAATGAAGAAACCAACGAATTCTTCCCCTTCCAAATCACCATCCAGAGAAAACGAAAATATGACATCGAGGAGAAAGCAAAAGAATTGCCCCTCAAATTATTCCTGTTCGACGTCATGTACATAGACGGAAAAAACGTCATGGGAAAACCCTTCCACGAACGAAGGAAAATACTCTCCTCCTTGGTTCAAGGAAAGGGACTCATCGAGCCGACCAAGAGCATCATCACGGATCAACCCACGGATATTGACCAATTCTTCAACGAGAATGTATCCGCGGGATTGGAAGGAATTGTATGCAAGGACTTGAACGCGCCCTACATCGCCGGGGCGAGAAAGTTCGCGTGGATTAAGCTCAAACGCTCATACAAGGGAGAGCTGCAAGACTCCGTGGATTTGGTCATATTGGGATTCTACAAAGGAAAAGGAAAACGAACCGAATTTGGACTGGGAGGATTGCTTGCAGGAGTGTATGATGAAGAACGAGATGAGTTCAAGTCCATCACCCGCATAGGAACAGGATTCTCGGAGCAAATGCTCCAGGAACTGTATGATTTGCTCATGAAACACCGCGTCACCCACAAACCCGCCCGAGTCGATAGTGAAGTTGTTCCTCATGAATGGGTCACCCCAAAGTTTGTCGTCGAAGTTCGTGCCGATGAAATCACCCAATCCCCCATGCACACTGCCGGAAAAGAAACCGGCACGGGATACGCGCTGCGTTTCCCCCGCATCCTTAAATTGCGCAACGATAAGACTCCGGAGCAAGCGACAAGTGTGAAGGAGATACTGGACATGTACAAGGAGCAGAAGCGCGTCAAGGTGGAGGGAAGGGAATGAAGAATACCCTCGTCCGCATACTGAGCCAATTCATGCGCATCGGATTATTCATCCTAGCGTTTGGACTGGTCGTCATTTTTCTTTTGGCCATCGATGAGTTCGTCATCAAGCAACGACTCTACTTTCTGCGCACGGGAGATTGGGAAGACCTGATTGTGGTCACGGCGTTCGGATTAATCCTCGCCTTCGTACTCAAGAAACTTCTCATGCTCCAATACAGGTGGGGATTCAAACGATGAACGTGTTCAATCTCCTCCTTGTGGCCATAGTGGCCATCGCCCTGATAGGGGTATTATTCTTCAACTTCGCCTCCTACTTCACCCCCCAAACCGCCCTTGCGAAGCACGCCCCCGCATTATTGTTGGAGGCCCAGGGAACCCTTGGAAAAACTTCGTCGGTCACTCTCACTTTGAAAGAAGGCGACACGATTTACGCCCGTAACCTAGATGCGACCACGCGCAACGTATCCTTCGCCTGCACCGGAGAGAACTGCTGCCCCTCTCTTGAATCATGCCCCTATCCCCTCTCCGTCACAGGAGATCGCATCCGAATAAACCAGGGAATCAAAACCACCCTCTCGGCCCGGTGCGAGACGCTCAACGAGTTGCACGCGTGTATTCTTTACATCGGAAAAGAACCCGCGCAGTTGGAAATGGAAAACACCCTCGCAACGAGTCCATTCGCCCTGCAAGGAACCACCGAATACCCCATCCAGACCACCATCCACAACATCGGAGGAGTGGAGGCGGAGAATGTTACCTTCACCGCAACACTCCTACAAGACCAAATCGTCGCGGGAAAGAACAAACCCATTGAGATCCAAAAAGTGGAAACCACCATCCCCTCCCTCGAATCGGGAAAATCCCAAAACGTGAACGTGTCGCTGTCCCTCACCACCATTGGAACATTCCAACTCCTCCTCAAGACCCACTCTGAAGGAGGAGGGTTTGATGAGGAGACACACGAATTAGTTCTCACCGGAACCAACGCTCAGCTCTGCCAAAGAGATATAATCACAAAAGAAAACGCCCAATTCGACGGCATCGAAAAGGTGTGCCGGAAAAAAGTATTCTGCACGGGATGCGGATTCGCCTTCAACTGTAGGGAAGTATGGGAAAAAGAATCCCCCCTCACGGGAGGAGGATATTACGATTCCGAGAATGGAACCCCGCAGTACGCCTACCAGCTATGGCCCTCCACGGGATTGTGCTAATTCTTTTTACCTGCCCATTGAATGAACAAGTGGATAAATTTCCCATGCAAATATTCGGGATGGAATTGGAAACCCACCACTTTCAACTCGGGATGAATCATTATCTCATTCTTCACCCGCTTCGATTGACCCACCCCCATGAATCCCTTCGGAAGGGATACCGTGTTTCCATTCAAGTGATACGCGGAGAACACTCCTTCCTCCAAATGCAACCCATGAGATTTCCTCCCATCCACCTTCACGGTTTCCATCCCAATCACGGGGACCTTCAATCGTCCCAGTTTTCCACCAAAAACAATCCCCAGCAACTCATGACCTGCACAAATACCCAGCAGGGGAATTCCAGCTTCCTTTAACCACCCGAGCTTTTTCGCATGCGAAACAAAGGCATTATCCTTGAGGGTGCAGCCGGAGAAAATAACCGCATCAAATCCCTTCAGGGAAGACTTGGTAAACCTGGAAAGGTGAATCGAAGAGGATAATCCGTGAATGTTACGCTGAATTGGCCACACGAACTGGCGGCGCGTCAATAAATCATCACGATCCGAGCAATCCACCACTAACACATGGGAATGGAGGTTCATTTCAACCCCTCCCGGGTTGATTTATCGACCAGCTTGGCCTTCACGATGTGGCGGGTGCCCTGCATTCCTTTCCATTCGTCCTTGAATTTCTCAATGATGATTCTTTTCTTGAACATTGGAGCATCGCAGACGAAGGATTCGAATTCTCCCCCTTCCCCAATCGAACTCACTCCATGATGGTGCATATTTTGCAATGCAAGAATGGAAGGAATGTCCATCTTCCGACCCAACCACTTCTTATCGAGTCCCTGCGCAGCGACCCGCACTAAAACGACCTCCATTCCATTCAATAGCAACTCATGCCAATGCGCCTCGGGTTTGGATAACCAGAGAGGGTTGAAACAATACAAATCCAACTCGTGGCAGATGCGCTCAATCCGAGAGGCTTGATACACGGAGGAAACGGCTCCCGTGACCACTCCTTCAATCTTCGCGGATTTTTTCAGCTCGCGCAACGCATCCGCAAGCTCGACCAATTCTTTCTCCTTCTCTCCTTTCGTATATACCCTCACTAATGGAATGTTCATGGCCTCGGCCTGCAATGCGGTGGCATCAATGTTGGGCGTGTGAAACATGTAGGAGTCAGAATCTATTGGTTTCATGGACAACAAACACACAATCTCGTGGCCGGACCATTTCGCCAAGTGCGTGGCATACGTGGAGTCCTTTCCGCCTGAAAACAAGGAGACGAGACGCATGATCCCTCACCGAATCCGGCGCGCCACTCGACTATCCGAAAATGTCACGCGATTTCGCCCGGTATTTTTGGATGAATACACGCGTTTATCCGCAATGTGAAACAACTCTTCAAACGTAGACCCTTCGCCCTTTTCGGCCACCCCGGCGGAAAATGTGAAAAGACCGCCTTTCAAGGCCGATCGAAGAGTGGAGCTGTTTGCAAACTCACGCAACAATACCCGGTTCACATTCTGGACAAATTTCAATGCCGTGGGCCCTGGCTTCGGGAGAATAATCTCAAACTCTTCCCCCCCATATCGCCCCGCCCACCCACCAAGACGTTTGGATTCCTGTGCGAGCACATTTGCCATCATGCGCAAGGCCAAATCACCCACCGCGTGGCCTAATTCATCATTGATGCGCTTGAACTTATCAATATCCACAATAACAAAACTTGCCTTTGACGAGCGAGAAAGAATCTCCCGCGCTTTACGAAGAAAAGTAGGATGATTATAGAGGGATGAGAACTTTGAATCGCGCTCCGAAACACGCTGAATCTGCTGCGCCTTCATTTCAACGGAGCGCCCGAGCTTGCGCTCAATTCCCTGGCGATAAATCTCATAATCCTGCACTGACAGATCGCCCCTCTGGCGCATCTTACGCAATCGATCCTGCATCCGATTTCCAGCCTGCTGGGCACGGATAATAGACTGACCCAACAAAGCCACATTTTGGACCCCCGTATATCGAGGAGACCCTTTACGGACGGGGCGAACCAAGGGAGTCGAGACCACCTTACCACTCTTCAAACGTACTCGGGCGCGGGTAGCGGGCATGAGATATTTCCTCCTCCTCCGCCTATATAAATTCCAAACGCTCAACAGGGGAATGAAACCCCTCATTGTGGCGTTTGGCGGGAATGCCCTCATACGGGAGCATGAAATCGGGAACTACTCCCAGCAGATGAAAAACGTCCGAGAGGCCGTGAAGGATATTATCCCCCTCGTACGCAAGGGGATTCCCATCGTCATTGTCCATGGAAATGGACCCCAAGTGGGGAATTTGGAAATCCAAATGCACGCTGCCAAGAAAATACCCCCGATGCCCTTGGATGTGGAAGTAGGCATGACGCAGGGGCAGATTGGACACTTCCTCACTTTGGGACTTAAACACTGGAAACCCACCATGGAGACGGCGGCGATTCTCACGCACGTGGAGGTGGACAAGAACGATCCCAAATTCAAGAAGCCCTCCAAACCCATTGGACCGTGGGGCGGACTTTCTCAAGTCAAAGAGTGGAACAAGCAAGGCGTGTCCTTCATGCACGACCCCAAGAAAGGATACCGTAAATTGGTCGCGTCCCCTACGCCCAAAAAAATCATTGAACTTGAAACGATTGAAAAATTATTAGAGGCCCATGAAGTGGTCATTGCATGCGGGGGAGGAGGAATCCCCGTGTTCAAAACCACGCATGGGTATCAGGGAATTGAAGCCGTCATCGATAAGGATCGCGCCGCGCAAGTGCTAGGAAACGCACTCAAAAGCGATACGCTCGCCATTCTAACGAATGAGGAGCACGCGTACAAGGATTATTACTCGAAAAAACCCATTCCTCTCAAACATTTGAACCTGAAGACCGCCCAATCCTATTGGAAGAAGGGAGAATTTGGACAAGGAAGCATGGCCCCTAAAGTCGAGGCCAGCATCCGATTCGTCCAGAAGGGAGGAAAGGTCTCGTATATTGGTAAGATGGGAAAACTGCAAGGAGTGTTCAACCATGAAATCGGAACCCGCATTACGAAATGAGATCAAGCGAATACTCGCCACAAAGGAATTGAGATCCCTCAAAGGGAAGGATTTCCTGAACATCGAAGACACGCACCTGCACCAAGCCTACATGCTCTACCACCTCGCCGAGCGACTCAAACTCATGCACACTCAAGGTATGGAGATGCCTAAACTTCTTCATCAAAAGAACATCGCATTGCTTTTCGAAAAGCCCTCCACGCGCACACGCGTTTCATTCGACAATGGAATCGCACTCTTGGGGGGACACTCTACTTTCATCGACAAGGCCAACACCCAAATGGGACGAGGAGAGGACTGGCGCGACACCGCGAACACACTCGCAGGGTACTGTGACGCCATCATGGCCCGCGTATTTCCCCACGCGGAAGTGGATGCGTTTGCCAAGTACGTAAACATTCCCATCATCAATGGATTAACCGATGAAGATCACCCGTGCCAAATACTCTCCGACTATTTCACCATCCGCGAGCACTTCGGAAAGCTCACGGGCCTTACGTTATTGTACGTGGGAAACGCGGACAACATCACCGACTCCCTCCTCGTAGGAGGAGCCATGTTGGGCGTGAACGTGTGGGTGGCCACCCCCAAGCAGTTCCCGGTGTCCAAGCACTACCTCGCTACGGCCCACAAGCTCGCCAAGAAAACAGGCGCAGAGATCAAGGTGTTTCATGAGCTTCCCTCCAAAGAGGAATTGAAACATGTGAATGTCGTGTACACGGACGAATGGGAGAGTATGCACATGCATCTGGACAAGGAGAAGATTCGACCCACCTTCCTTCCCTTCCAATTGAACGACAAATTATTGGACAAGTGCGCTAAGAACGTGCGCGCCATGCACTGCCTCCCGGCGATCAAAGGAGAAGAAATCACCGACAAGGTCATGTACAGCAAACGATCCCTCATCTGGCCGCAAGCCAAGAATAGAATGTACGTGCAGATGGCCTTGCTGAGTGCGATCCTCCAATGAACATCGGCGAAACACTCTACGTTACCGACGCTCCCGCCTGGAGAAAGTGGTTGGAGAAGAACCACCAGAAAAAGAAAGAGATTTGGCTTATCTACTACAAGAAAAACTCGGGCAAGAAACGCATCCCCTACGTGGACGCGGTGAAAGAAGCGCTTTGCTTCGGGTGGATTGATTCAACCGCGAAAGGAATCGATGAGGAGAAATACGCCCAACGCTTTTCTCCGCGCAGGAAAGGAAGCCCCATTTCCGCATTGAACATGGAGCACATTCGCCGATTGATGAAAGAAGGAAAAATGAAACCCGAAGGATTAGCTCACGTGGGAGGAGACGCACATCTTTCCGAGAAGCATGCCAATAGGGCATTGAAAGACCATGGAAAACTGGTGATTCCTGCTTGGATCGAAAAACGCTTGAAAGAAAACCCAACCGTGTGGAAAAACTTCCAAAAGTTCCCCGCGGCCTACAAGAAAATCCGCATTGATTGGATATCCCTCACCAGCTCGGGCCGACAAGAGGTCAAGGAGCAACGCCTACGCTACTTCATCAAAATGACCGAGAAGAATAAACGATACGGAATGTTGGAGAAATAGTTACTTGTAATTACTAAGTAATATTGTGCATCGTAGAGAATGGGTTATAACAACTTCACATTAGTAAATCCAGATGGATCAGCCAACTACCCTCACAGACGAGGCATTCGAGCAAGAATTATTCACGATATTAGGATATATGCAATACAATGGCACCCGTGCAATGCTACTTGAGGATATTTTGAAAGATTTTTTACTTAAACCATCTAAGATGGACATTCAAAGTAGTGTAAAAAGCAAGGATGAAAGTCAAAGATTCAAAAAATTCAATAAACAAACGCTATTCGAAAAACAGTTCCATTTGGGGGGCACAAATCTATACCCATCACAAGGACTTTATGAATCGGTTAAACGATATGATCAGTTTAGTGATATACTAAAGGAGGATTATGGATTCTCCACTCAAGGATATGTTCAAAGTATACGACTAATTATCGAAAAAATGAACATACACTGCAACGAAATTGATTTTTCGCCCGATGAATACCAATTTAAAACAAAAGAAGAGCACACAGACACTAGTTTTGTTTCTCCCCCTTCTAAAAAATATACCGAGAACTGGAAGTCTGTTATACAGTTAAACAAACAAAAAATCTTTGACAATGTGATTTCCACTCAGGATTTCATTGACGAGTTTGGAAGAGTCGTGGAAATACTGAGTTTCACACTTGAGGAATTTAAGAAAAAAGATGGAAAAATTCATTTTCAACTGAAGCCTATACTAAAAATAAATGAGGAGAAATTTGTTCTTCTGACACCACACTACCTGGCAAGATGTGCTCCAATTAATCTCGATGTCATATTGCGATCCTGTAAACGAAGTAAAGAATACATCGACGTAAAAGGCACGCACTTTGAAAAAATGGCTCTTGGAGTTCTAAGTAAGCTACCTCATATAGAACTTGAAACAAATATCCCCTATCAAAATGGTGAGCTTGACGGACTGTTAAATACCAAAGACACTAGTTGGTTTGTTGAAATCAGCAGCCGACCACCTAACATAAAATCATTAGAGGGCGACGAAGTTGAAATAGATATTGATATTGAAAGAAGTATCGAAAAATGCAAAAATCAGGCACTAAAGGCGATATCAATGAGCAACATATTAGCTGAAAAAGTCAAGATACATGCCAAAAAAGGCATTATTATTGTTGTTGATGGGATATACCCCAACTTTTCCACCCTCGACACGTACGAAAAAATGGCGAAGAGTGGACTAAACTTCTGGGAAAATGGCAATCAGGATTCCGACGTTCCAACCTACATCATTAATTATTACGATTTAGAGACTATAGTAATGCAATCAGATAATGACTTTTTTGGAGAGTTCTTAGAGTGGAGAACTCAAAAGAAAATGCCAGTCTTATGCATGGATGAAAAAGACTATTGGGCATTCTTTGAGCATTACAGAAAAGACTACGCAGATACGAAAGGATCGTTCAAGCGAGCACAGGAAAAAATGATATTTCTGATTTACAATAGTGCAAGATTCAACAATAAGTCATATCTTGAAGAAATTGCTCCACCAAAAGAACTATTTGAATAGAGAGCGGGGGAGGAGAGATTTGAACTCTCGCCTGCACCTCCCGAAGGTGCAATCCTACCAGGCTAGACGACCCCCCCAAATGTATTGAATTCTATTTCACTTCGTATGGGTGCCCATTGAAATAAATGGGTACCCAAACACCGGCACCGCCGATCGGAAGCGGCGCTACGGCGACCCCCCCAACCGGTACAGAAAAGACGCCCTCGTATGGCTTTTAAACCGGCCCTTCATCCGAAAGAGAATGGAGCCCTTTAAGCGCATCACGCTCGTGCACGCATTGTTCGCGTTCGCCGTGGTGTTGGTGGATCCAATCTTCTCCCTCTACTTAAGTGGGAAGGGATACGACCCGGCTACTCTATCATTCCTATTCTCCGCCTTCTCCCTCGCCAGTCTTGTTACTGCGCCCCTCATCGGAGGAATATCGGACAACTGGGGACGAAGGCCCGTCATCCTGGGAGGAATCCTCTTCACGATGATGGCCTACACCATGTATTTCTGGTTCGACCACGCATGGCTGATTTTTATCGCGCGAATACTTGAGGGAATTGGCTACAATGCGGTCGTATTAGTCTGCGTGGCCAAGCTCGAAGATTTAGCCGTCGTAAGCCCGAAGGGAACCAGGACGCATGCCCGTATTGGAGCCAGTCTATCCATAGGAAAACTCGGCCACGTTTTCGGGCCGCTAATTGGGGCCATTATTGCCGCGCAGATGGGATTCTTTTCTCCGTTCCTTTTTGCCATTCTGGTCATGGGAAGTTTAGCGCTGTGGTATTATTTCCAGCGACACAACGTACACCCTCTCCCACCCTTACAGAAGCTCGTGTGGAACCCCATTCCCATGTGGAAGGAGTACCTCCAGTCCAAGCCTTTTAGAGGACTCACCGCACTCGTGATGTCCCACCAATTCAGCGTCGCCGTGATGTTTGCATTCCTCCCATTATATTTGGTCCAGCACCTCCATTTTCCCATTGAATTGGTCGGACTCATCCTCTTCGCGAGGGAAATTCCCCAACTTTTCCAGCATGTGGCAGGAAGAATGACGGATCAGTGGGGGAGCAAGAAGGTCAGCATCCTCGGAACATCCCTCTCGGGAATATCCATGATTGGATTGTCATTCTCCATGTCCTTCGAGACCATCCTCCTCTCGGCCTTCGTGTATGGAGTGGGAACCTCCATGCTGGGAATCGGAAGCATCGCCATGCTATCAGGATTCGCCGAGAAACAAAAGAAAGAAGGGGCCATCCTCGGAACCCACGTCTCATTATCCAAAATAGGAGCCCTCGTCGCATTCCTGGTCGCAGGGATCATTGTCGAGGCGGCCGGAACCCGATTCCTATTCGCGGTGTCGGGAACCCTCCTCCTGTTAGGCGTGATTGTAGCCGAAGAGATGATGGGACTCAAGACCTTCCCTGCGCCCAAACCGAAGCAGCTCGTCAACCTCCTATTCCACCACCGTTAGGGTCGGCCAAATAAGGATTTAAAGACCCGCAATCCTTGTCTCTCCTATGACTATCAACCAACCCACGCATCCGCATCCGGTCACGTGCGGACTGGAAGTGCACCAGCAACTGGACACGGGAAAATTATTCTCCCGCATGCCCACTACGTTGCGAGAAGATGCACCGGAGTTTACCTTCACACGTAAACTACACGCCGTGGCCAGCGAACTCGGAAAAGTGGACGCGGCGGCATTAGAGGCCGCGCACAAAAAACAAGTTTTCATCTACCAAGGACACCATGAAAATGTTTCACTGATTGAAACCGACGAAGAACCCCCCGCCACGCTGGACGCGCACGCATTGGATATCGCATTGGAAGTCTCATTGAAAATTGGGGCTGCAATCGTCGACGAAGCAGTGGTGATGCGGAAAAATGTAGTGGATGGCAGCAACACGTCTGGATTCCAGCGCACCACGCAGGTATCATTTGGGGGCAGCATCACCCTCGAGGATGGAACCCCCATCCGCATGCAAGGACTGGCTGTGGAAGAAGACTCCGCACGACCCATCCAGCGAAGTGAGAAGGAAGTCGTGTATCGACTCGACCGATTAGGGTTTCCCCTCATTGAGTTGGCCACGATGCCCGATATTCATACTCCTGAACATGCCAAGATGACCGCGTTGAAGATGGGAGAATTGATGCGAATCACCGGACACGTAAAACGAGGACTGGGAACCATCCGGCAAGACATCAATATTTCGGTCCCCGGAGGCGCCCGCGTGGAACTGAAGGGAATTCAAGAATTGGAATTGATTGATGAGTACGTACGAAGAGAAATGCAGCGACAAAACGCCCTCCTATCGCTCAAACAAGAATTGCTTTCAGTAGGATTAAACAAAAACACCATTGAAAGCCAGAACGGAATGGATGTGACCGGATTATTCACCAAAAGTGGGGCGAAGATGATTCAAACGGCCCTGCAGAGAGGACACGTTATTCATGCGGTGCGATTGCCTCACATGCACGGACGCATGGGAAAGGAAGTACAGCCTGGACGAAGAGTAGGAACGGAAATCTCCGGTTATGTGAAGGCCAAGACCGGACTCTTGGGATTATTACACGGAGACGAACAATTGGACAAATACGGACTTACCAGCCCGGAAGTCCAAACGCTCCGAGAGGCCTTGCACGCACAACCCACTGATAGTTTTGCATTGGTGATGGGAGAACACTCCCGCGCCGAACACGCCACCCGCGTCATCAAGGACCGACTCGCGTACATGCTCGAAGGGGTGCCCGAAGAGACGCGCAACGCGGTAGAAGGAGGAAATTCCGAATACTCTCGTCCACTTCCCGGAGCGGCACGCATGTACCCAGAAACCGACCTGCAGGCCATCCCTATCTCCAGCGAAAAACTCGAACGCTTGAAAAAGAACCTCCCCCGCTGGGCCGAAGAGAGGAAGAAATCCTACTTACAAAAAGGACTCTCGGAAAAACTCGCGGATGAAATGAAACTTGACAACAAGGCGCGATTTTTTGGAGCCTTGCTTGAGAAAGGATACGATCCTACGACCTCCGCGTCCCTCTTGCTCACCACCCTCAACACGGTGCGCAGGGAGAAGCCGGCGGTGGATAAACTCACCCACGCACAACTCGAAGAATTATTGGCCGCGGAGAAAAACAAACAAGTATTGCGCGAGAATTTTCCAAACATCCTCAAGGAATGGGCGGATCACCCAACCAAGCCCCTTTCTGAAATCACCCAGAAGCACCAGGCGAATAGTGCGAATGAAGATGAGATCAGCACCATCATCAAACAAATCGTGGATAAAAACGAACACTTGGTATTAGCCAAAGGAATGGGCGCGCAATCCGCACTCATGGGAACGGCCATGCAAGCACTCAGGGGAAAGGCCCAGGGATACTTCATCGCCCAAGCATTGGAAAAAGAATTGAAGAAGCGCACGGGGAAATAATCAGCGTTTCGTACTCACTTCTTTTCGTCGAAAACAATCCGCTGAATGATCGTTGACCATTCCCGCGGCCTGCATAAATGCATAGCAAATCGTACTCCCCACAAAATTGAAACCGCGTTTCTTCAAGTCCTTGGACATTGCATCCGATTCGGGAGAGCGGGGCTGGTAATCTTTCAGAGAGTTGATTTTGTGCTGGATGGTCTTTCCTTTCGTGAAGGACCAAATATACGCATCGAAGCTTCCGAATTCCTTTTGAGTGTCCAAGAATTTGCGTGCATTCTGAATGGTTGCGCGTATCTTCGCCCGGTTGCGGATAATACCTTCATCGTTCATCAATCGAGTGAAATCATTCTCGGAATATTTGGCAATCTTTTTCGCATCAAACGAATGAAAGGCCTTCTCGAAGTTTTTCCACTTGTTGATAATCGTATTCCAACTCAATCCGGCCTGGAACGCATCCAAGACCAAGAACTCGAAAAGTTTCTTATCATCGTGCAGGGGAACGCCCCACTCGGTGTCGTGATAGTGAATCATCAACGGATTATCATTCACCCAGGGGCAGCGTTTCTTTTCAGGCATATTCAATTTCCCCCCGTGTAGGGAGTGGAATCATTCCACACTTCATCAAACTCGCTGGCGAACTTGGTGTTGAGTTCGGAAGAGGCAATGATGACTAAATTTTCATTATTCTCCCCCACTCCATTCCCGGTCCAATTCATGCTTCCCGTGATAACTGTCGAATGGTCTATCACCGCGAACTTGTGATGCATGAGGCTGGGATTCGTGTCAATCCGCACTGGGATTCCCGCGGCGGCCAATTCCTGGTGCTGGGAATATTGTCCCCCCGCTTGCTGCTTTTCGACCACGACCCGCACGTCCACTCCTTTGTTTTTGGCTTGAATCAAACCCTGGGCCAGATCAGCATTGGTGAAAGAGTACATGGCCACCCACACTCGAGAGGTAGACCCCCCAACCGACTGGAGGACTAGCTCCTCACACGCCAGCGAGGGGCAGAAAGCCGACTGGATACCAGAGAATGAAGAGGGAGGGGCTATATTGGCTTCCAACGAAGGCAAGTAGTACTGGGAGACCCCAACCCCTGCGCCAAATGCAATGAGAAGGAGACCCGTCAGGACGTGCGTGGAGAGCTTCATACGGGGAAAACCTCCTTTCGGCTTAAAATCCTAATTTGGAGCATTTCGCCGTAGAATTCACCGGCTAGGTTCGACAGGCCTTTAAAAACTGTCCCAACCCGAACCTATTCACTAGAATCGTTTGGCACTATGTGTAGAGGGTCTACTAGGGGATGTAATATCCCACCTTTCCTCCGTTTTCGCTGGACGAATCACGGCTAGCCCCGTCGTCTAGTGGTCAAGGATATCGGACTTTGAATCCGAGGACCGGCGTTCGAATCGCCGCGGGGCTATGATTCGAAAGCAAAGAAAAAACAAAGGAAAAGGAAACCAGAACCCTATGAACACGCATACCTATGCCGCGCATTCTGCGTCGCACGAAAAGAAAGAACACGCCCACAAAGAGGAGCACCCCAAAAAGGAAGCTCCCGCGAAAGAAGGAGACGAAATTCCATTCGCATTCTCCAACGCCATCCAACAAGCCGTGAAAGAACTCGGCTACACGGAATGGACGCCCATCCAACGCATGAGTATTCCCCTCATACTTGCAGGAAAGGATGTCATCGGACAATCCCACACGGGAAGCGGAAAGACCGCCGCGTTTGGATTACCCATTATTGAAAATATCCGACCCAGTGGACGACCCCAAGCTCTCATTCTCGTCCCCACGCGCGAGCTGTGCGAGCAAGTCATGCAGGAAATGAGAAAGTTCTCCAAGCACAAGCGCGTGAGCATTACTGCCGTGTATGGTGGAGTCGGAATGGGTGGACAAATTGCCAACCTGCGACGCACCGATATTGTGGTGGGAACCCCGGGACGAATTCTCGATCACATGTCGAGAGGAACATTCAACGCCTCCACGATTAACATTTTGGTATTGGACGAAGCCGACCGAATGTTGGACATGGGATTCATCCGCGACATGAAGAAGATCATGCAACAAGTTCCCACGCAGCGACAAACCTTGCTGTTCTCGGCCACGCTCTCCGGAGAGGTGCACCAGATTGCTCAAAATTTCATGAAACACCCGCAAGTCGTGAAGGCGGAAGCCTACGTCGACAAGGGAAAATTGGAACAAATCTATTACGATTTGGACAAGCGCGGCGACCAAAAGTTTGGGTTGTTGATGCACATCCTCAAGGAGGAGAAACCCCCCTTGGCGATTATTTTCGCCGGAACGCGACGCATGGTGGATAAGGTGGAGCGAAATCTCAACCAGCACAACGTGCACGCCCAATCCATCCATGGAGGATTGTCACAGAATCAGCGCAAGCGAACGTTGGATGACTTCCACCGCGGACACTTCCACGTGTTAGTTGCGAGTGACGTGGCGGCGCGAGGATTGGACATCAAGAATGTGTCCCACATCATCAACTATGATATTCCCCGCACGCCCTCGGAATACATTCATCGCTCCGGACGCACCGCAAGAGCGGGAGAGGAAGGAAAGATTATTTCCTTGCTCGCACCCCAGGACTACGATTATTTCCGCTCCATTTTGCGCGACAAGTCGTTAACCATTACCGAGTCGCCCCTTCCGACGTTTGAACCGATTGAGTTCGCCAACAAGAAGGGAAAGCCCGAGTATTCCTCGAGCCAGGGACACGGAAACACGCACGCACGACCCATGGGCGGACGACCGCATCATGCACAACGAAGCGGAGAAGGACACCCCCCTCAAGGAGGAAGACGATTCTTTCCCCGCAAGAGTGAGATTGAAGGAAAGCCGTATGGGAATCGCCGATTCGGAGACTCCAAGCCTTTTGGTCAACGCCCCACAAGCGGAGGAACCTCCTTCTCACAAGGTGGCAACCGTTCACGCGACGAGCGACCTACACGCGATCCCAATTGGAAGGGAAAGAAGCCCTTCAACAAGGGAAAGCGATACCCTCAGGATGAAAACATCAAAGTGACCAAACACTTTGGTTTGAAGCACGCGCCGAAAGACGATTAAGGGTCGAATAAATCACCCATTTATTTCTTGGAACTCTTCACGAGTTCCCATTTCTCTTCCCTAGGCATCCGCTTGATCGCATACTCGCGCTTCAACGCGTCCGTGCGCAACGGATAGGATTCCGAATACACTAATTTCACCGGCAAACGAGCGCGCGTATACTTACTCGCCTTTCCCGCATTGTGCCACGCGACCCGTTTAACTAAGTCCGTGGTGAAGCCGCAATACAGCGTGCGATCCGCACACTCCAACAAATAAACAAAATAGGACATGAAGGAGGAAGCCAATTCTCTCCTTTTATCCGTATTCATTCCCTCAGTGATGATCCTTCTCGGCGTCCGCTTTAGTTTTGTGAATAGTCCCATCCTTGTGCTCGGGGGGCGTGTAGATCGTGTAGAGTTTCAAATCCTCGGACGGGGAGGTGTTCCACACATTATGTTCACTTCCTGCGGGGATAATTACGGACACTCCATCCTTGAGGGCGTATTCAGAATCCCCAATCTTGCACTTTCCTTCCCCGGCTTCCACGCGGATGAATTGGTCCGTATGAGGGTGGGTTTCCAGTCCAATGTCTCCTTTGGGAGGGAGTGACATGACCACTAATTGCATGTGTTTGGCGGTGAAAATCACCTTCCGAAAAAACGTATTATGTTTAGTCAATGCTTCAATGTTTCCAGCGTATCCGGCCATACTTCATTCCTCCCGTTCATACCCAGTAGGAACGTTGGACTTAATACGGGGCGTAGTTCGCGGGACTCCCATTATCCCATAAAAACCCATCGGACACCCGATAGATATATGACGATGATTCCGGGATGGAAGTTCCTCCGCAACCACAAGAAGACCATTGCGTTAGCGCTCTTTCTCGCAGGAATCAACCAAATATTCTCCCTGATGGACCCCCTCATCTTTCGGTTCATCATCGATGATTACGCCACGAAAGTGGGGCAGTTGACCACCGACCAATTCTTGCAGGGAGTTACCCTCCTACTTATCGGAAGCATGGCCGTGGCGTTTGTTTCCCGCACGGCTAAAACATTCCAAGAGTATTTCGTGAATGTGATCACGCAGCGCGTGGGAACCGAAATGTACTCACGAAGTGTGGAGCACACGTTCTCCCTCCCCTACGAAGTGTTTGAAGATCGCCGTTCGGGTGAAATCCTCCAAAAGTTGCAGAAAGCCCGCACCGACATGCAGGGGTTCATCGAGATCATGATTGGGACGATGTTCTTCTCCCTTGTGGGAATAGTCTTCGTTTTGATATACGCCTTCACCGTCCACTGGGCTGTTGCGCTTGCGTACTTGCTCATGATGCCCATGATCGGGGTTATTACGTATGTGCTCAGCTCGCGAATCAAAGCCGCCCAGAAAGCCATCGTATCCGAATCGGCGGAGCTCGCGGGGAGCACTACCGAAACCATTCGAAATGTAGAGCTCGTGAAAAGCATGGGCCTAGAATCCCAAGAAATAGGACGACTCAACCAGGTGAATGAAAAGATCCTCGGACTCGAATTGAGAAAAGTTCGCTTAGTGCGATTGCTGGCCTTCGTGCAGGGAACATTAATCAACGCCCTCCGCACCGGATTGTTAGGATTGATGCTCTGGTTGGTGTTCAACTCCGAGATGACCTTAGGATCACTATTCTCCCTGCTATTCTACTCCTTCTTCATCTTCGGACCCCTCGCGGAATTGGGAACGGTTGCGCAGCGCTACCAGGAAGCCAAGGCCTCCTTGGAATCCCTAGATGAGATTCTCACACTCCCTCCTCAAGCAAAGCCCAAGAACCCCACTCCCTTGTCGAAGATTAAGACGATCCACTACGAAAACGTGTCATTCCATTACTCATCCAACCAAATCCCCTCCGTGAAAGAAATCTCTCTTGAAATTGGGGCCGGGGAAACCGTGGCATTTGCGGGGGCGAGCGGGAGTGGAAAGTCCACGCTCAT
>CAZKYB010000002.1:0-70603 GCA_964557045.1 uncultured archaeon | reverse complement strand
TCGGTGGATTAATTTGGTGGTTCCGCTTCCGTAAGCAAGGGAATGGGAAGGGGAAGTAGTCTCCCCTTCGGGTGTTTTCTCCCATGAATCCCCTCTCGGAAGTCCCCCAGTATGCGTTGCGCAATCTCACGCATCAGGGGTTGCGCTCGTTCCTAACATTATTGGGAGTTGTGATTGGAATCGCTGCGATTGTGACCTTATTTTCATTGGGAGCGGGTCTCAACAACGCAGCAACCGAGCAGTTCGAGCGGTTGGGAAGTAACACCTTGTTCGTGGCTCCCTCGGGTCAGTTGGCTTCGAGTTCGAGCGATGGCCCAGTCACAAATGTCAAGACTCTTTCCGAAAGCACCATTGATAAGATCAAGGCCATTCCCCAAGTGGAAGTGGTATTAGCCCCTCTTTCCGCGCCCATGAATATTGAGTTTGGTCGTGAAGTTGTTTCGGGTGTGTTTATTGCCACGACTCCGGATGAGGCGAAGGAGTTCAGCAACACGGGTTTCTTAGAGTTCGCAGAAGGTCGCGATTTTGAAAACCGGGATGTGTTTTCCATCATTATCGGTCACGGTCTCGCGCACAACACGTTTGATCGGGAGATTAAGTTAGGGGACAAGATCAAGATTGAGGGGCGAAGTTTCAAGGTCACGGGTATCGCAAAAGAAAATGCCCAATCCTTCGGCGGGGGTCCCAACGTGAACACCACTGTTTTTGGTACCAAGAAGGGTTTCAATCAAGTGTTCACGGAAGCCGATCCCGTCTTCTTATTGGTGAAGACCAAGTCCAAGGATGAAGTGGAATTAGTCAAGGATAAGATTGAGCGAATCTTCGAAAGTATTTACGGGAAGGACCAAAAAGTGTTTGAGGTCGCAACGAGCGAGCAGTTGTTGGCGCAGATTGGCCAATTCTTGGGGATTATTCAGCTTGTATTAGTGGGGATTGCTTCTATTTCCTTGTTGGTTGGGGGAATTGGAATCATGAACACGATGATCATGTCTGTGTTAGAACGAACGTCCGAAATCGGAGTCATGAAGGCCATTGGGGCCACGAACACCCTCGTGTTGAGCGTCTTCCTGGCCGAGGCGGGTTTCATTGGCCTCGTTGGGGGTGTTTTCGGGGTAATATTCGGGTATGCGTTAGCCTTCCTGGTGGGCATCATTTCCGTGGCCTCCGGCCTCGCATTGAGCGTGCAAATCGACCCCATCCTGATTGTGGGTTCCCTCCTCTTCGCGATGGTCGTGGGAATGCTCTCGGGCCTAATCCCTGCACGCCGCGCCGCTCGAATGGACCCGGTTGTGGCGTTGCGTGGGGCCGAATAATTCGCCGTTTCCGTTCGGCGGGCCCGGTATATGGTATCTTCGATACCCGTCTTTTCCTAGTCTCGTTTAATGCCTGTTTTATAAGTGTTTAGCCCCGCTTTGAGGTATAAGATAGCCCATTCACAGGGGTTGTTTTGTTGGAACTTTTTAACGAAAGTTTCAGGGGTTGTAGCTCAGCCTGGGAGAGCACATCGCTGAAGACGATGGTGTCGCGTGTTCAAATCACGCCAACCCCATTCAAAGTGAGTGATTAGCTCTCTTTGCAATCTTTTCAGCAAAACGTATTACTTCAAGTGCGTCATTTTCATCAATGAACAATCCTTCATGTAGCGTCTTATTTCTCTTGTCGCGTATTTTTTTTATAAGCTCCACATCCTCAATAAGTAGTGCCCCAACTTGAGTGCCCAGCTTAATTAATTCTCCAGAAGGCACAAACTTCAACTCTGCCCCTGTTTTTCTCTTAATTTCTTCCTTAAGTCCAACTTCGACTGCAATATAACCATTCAAAAAAGCCTCAGTATGCTCCTGCGCAGCAATTAAGTCGTTTGCTTTCTCGATATAATAGTTTGTCTTTGAAATTAACTGTTCAAGTTTTTTCTTTCTATATTCTTCCCCGAGAAAATATGATACAATTATTCCTAACGGAAATAGAATCCAGACTACTAATGTATTCGCGGTGTATTGACCAATGGAGAACGTGAATCTATTTACTACTGCGACAATGGCTACAATTATTGGAAACGTCAGTATTGTTGAAATGATCCACCTGGCCAATTGTTCAATCTTCCCAAGAACTGATAAAATGAATAAATTTTTCGTGTAGATTTCACCAATCGTATAAAGCATAAACAAGTAAATTGCAAAAATGGAAAAAATTGTAAAAAGTAAATAAAGTTCATAAATTGAAACTTCTAAGTATCCCATGTCTACTTGAAAACTTTTCATCTCGCTCGCAAACTGTGCGAGTGAAATAGTAATCGCGACGAATGCAAGCAAGAAGGTCAGAACTTTTGAGGATTCTTCATTCATTTTCTCACTTCAAGTTCCGCATCTGCGGGAAGAAAATCACGTCGCGGACGGTAGGCTGATCTAAGAGCAGCATACACATTCGGTCGATTCCCATTCCGAGTCCACCGGTTGGGGGCATTCCGTATTCCATGGCTTTGAGGAAGTCCTCGTCCACGGGCATTTCTTCTCCTTTGGCGCGTCCTTCTTTGGATTGTTTCTCTAAGAGTTCTCTTTGTTTGAGGGCGTCGTTCAATTCCGAGTAGGCGTTGCACATTTCCCATCCATTGATGAAACTTTCAAATCGTTCGATGAGTCCTTTCTCCGTGCGGTGTTCTTTACACAAGGGGGTGGTTTCATACGGGTGGTCCATCAAGTGCGTGGGCTGGATTAAGTGATGCTCCGCCACGGCTTCGAAGAGTTCGTTGATGATTAATCCGCGCAGTTTAGGGTTGTCCATTTTCTTTCCAGCCTTGGCGATCAAGTCTAACATTTGCTGGTCGGTGAGCGTGTCCACGTCGATGTCGGCGTATTTCTTGATGGCTTTCTTCATGGGTAATCGTTCCCATTTTTGGGCGAGGTCGATTTCTTTTCCGTTGTAGGTGAATTGTTCGACTCCGTGCACCGCGAGACAGGCTTCGCGGTAAATTTCTTCGGTGAGTTCCATCATGTCGTTGTAGTCCGCATACGCCCAGTAGCATTCCATCATGGTGAATTCCGGGTTATGCGTTTTATCGATGTCTTCGTTGCGAAAATTCTTCGTAATCGTGTAGACTTTCTCCATATTTCCCATGGTCA
This sequence comes from uncultured archaeon, assembly GCA_964557045.1. Classification (GTDB taxonomy): domain Archaea; phylum Iainarchaeota; class Iainarchaeia; order Iainarchaeales; family VGJJ01; genus VGJJ01. The sequence goes on along the minus strand of CAZKYB010000002.1, from coordinate 67,487 downwards.
ATCGTTTGAGGTATAGTTCGGGGGAGATGTTCAGGAATAAGTCCTGGTCTAAGGCGTTAGAGTGAGTGGTGAACGGTCGAGCATTGGCTCCTCCGTATTGGGGTTGTAGAATAGGGATTTCCACTTCGACAAATCCTTGGTTGTCTAATACCTTTCGCACGGCCTGGATGATTTTAGCGCGTCCCGTGAAAACTTTTTTCACGTCGGGGTTCATGGCTAAGTCTAAGTATCGTTGTCGATAGCGCGCTTCCACATCCGAGATGCCGTGCCACTTATCGGGTAAAGGAGCAATGCTCTTGCTGAGAATTTGAAGGTTTTCCACCAACACGCTCAATTCCCCGCGTTGGGTTCGGACAATTTTTCCTTCCGCCCCGGCATAATCTCCCGCGTCCATCATTCCCATGAGTTCAAATGCATTCTCGGGGGTGTAGCCGGATTTGAGTTGGACTTGTATTTTTCCGTTTTCATCCCACAAATCGATGAAGGCGAGTTTTCCGAATCCGCGTACGCTCATGACTTTTCCGCAGACTTTCGCGGTAACCGTGCTTTCTTCTCCGTTCTGGAGTCCATTGAATTTGTCTTTGATCTCTTGAGAAGTGTGCGTGCGGATGTATTGGTACGGGAAGGGGTTGATTCCCTTTTCTCGGAGGGCCTGGAGCTTCTGGAGTTTGCTCTGTCGGAGTTCCTCGTACGTGGTCATACGTATTTTTCTCAGGGGGAGGATTTTAAACGGAATTAGAGGCAGGGGCCGTTTCGTAGGGAAATAGGGGGCTTTACACGTTTCGGAAGCCGCTTTCCATCGTCTGGATGCTAATCCCACGAGGGGTAATCTGGAGGGGGTGCAAGTCCTCCGAGTGATGCGTGGCGCGGAGTTTACGAATATGCAACGTTCGGTTGCTCTGGCTTCCCATTCCTAAGTAATGTAAAATGAACACTCCGTCCACGACAAATTCTTCCACCCCAAATCGGGAGAATGTTCCCGCGTCGGATTCCTTGACTTCGGAAACCATGAGTGTAGTGACGCCGGTGCGTTCCAGCATGTAGGACAATTTGAGAATGGCTTTGCGCACTTCATTCGTGTTGTCGTAGTTGAATCCCAGTGCAGGGAGTGAATCAATGACTAATCGCTTCGCTCCAATTCTGCGGGTGGTGCGCATGATTTCGAGTAGGAGTTTGTCCAAATCAAATCCGGTGGGCATGGCGAATTGTTCGTCGGAGGGCATGCCGATTTTAGCGACACTTCCGTCGATCATTTCGATGAGGTTGTCGTCTTCTAATTTACGTAAGTCCCAGCCGAAGGAGAGCATGTCTTCTCTCAAGAGGTTGGGTCGCTCGTCGAGAGTGACATACACGCCGGGCTGTTTGAACTTAGTCGCTCCTTCGTAGATGAATTGGGTACAGAATATGCTTTTTCCCGTTCCCGTGGCGCCCGACACGAGGAAGCTTCGTCCTTCGGGGAGGCCCCCTTCGATGAGTCCGTCTAATCCTTCAATTCCCGTGGGGATCCTATTCATAGTCCGTTGAGCGTTTTTTGGACTTTTAAGCCTGTGCTATTGTTTTGTTTTTTCACCCAAATTGTCCCCTTCATTTTTAACTCTATGATTCGTATTTGCGTTCATCCTCGTAATTGAGTAGACGATGGAGGGTACTACCTATGTCTGAAACTATGGAGGGGCACCACGCGCATCATTCGTCCGGAAAGGGGAATGATTTCTCGCTGTATGTGCTTCCGTTGAGTATTTTGTTGGCCGCCGTGATTATCGGCTGGTCTATGATGTCGGCCGCAACCGCCCTAGGAAACGGGTTGGACGGCTTGACGGTTGGAGGGACTGACACTACGGCTCCCACCATCCCCACGCCGAACGACGACACGTTGGCGCCTACGGGTCCGACGCAGACCATGGCGGAGCTCGCCCAGAATGGCGCTTCGTCCATTGGTAGCGAGTCGGCTCCGGTTGTCATTGTGGAGTATTCGGATTATCAGTGTCCGTTCTGCCGCGTCTGGTTCAACCAGTCTGAGGCGCAGATCATGGAGAAGTATGTGGACACCGGAAAGGTTCAGTTTGTCTACAAGGACTTCCCCTTGAGCTTTCACCCCATGGCTGCTCCGTCAGCCAACGCCGCTCGTTGTGCGGGAGACCAGGGCAAGTATTGGGAATACCACGATGCCTTGTATGCGGAGCAAAACGCTCTGAATGCGCAGGGGGGAACCGTCCAATACACGGTGGATGACCTCAAGGCGTGGGGTAAGAAGATTGGCCTGAACGAGTCAACCTTCAACGCGTGTGTGGACGACAACAAGTATGCGTCGGCCGTCGCGGCGAATATGGCCGAGGGTCAGACAGTGGGCGTGGGGGGAACTCCTTCCTTCGTCATCGGGTTGCGTAATGAAACGGGTCAGTTAGTGGTGGGTGCACAGCCCTATTCCACATTCGAGGCTGCGTTGAATTCGTTGCTCGGATAGGTTTAGTTGGGGTGGGGGGAAATTCCCCCACTCCTTTTTATTTTCAATGACTCTTTCTGCGTGATGAACACGAAACTGATTCTCTTGATTTCCGCTCTTGTATTGCTTTTTCTCTCCGGGTGCGTCTCGTCCAAGTATGAGTCGACCGATACTTCTGGAATCGCTCCTTCGTCGATTACCACGTTCCAGACCCTTCCGAATGCCACTATTTGTACGGAGGATGGAAAGCCCATCATTCGATTGTATTCGACCACGGTCTGTCCGCATTGTCGTTGGGTGAATGCCACGTTTAATGGGGTGATGGATGAGTACAAGGCCAAAGGTCTGATTGCCGCGTATCATTGGGATTTGGACATTGGGAATAATCAGTATACAGCGGCAAAGGAAACAGCGGTTCCGAAGGCCGAAGTAGACTTGTTCACGTCCACGAATCCCCAGCAGAGTGTTCCCACGTATTTGTTTGGGTGTAAGTATTGGAGGGTGGGGAATGCGTATGAGACGCAGGATGATTTGGATGCGGAAGCGGCCGAGTTCAAGGCTGTGATTGAGAAGCTTCTGGTGGAAGTCAATTCATCTGGGTAGTGGGGTCTTCATTTTCCACATTTTGGGAATCCTTTATAATATCCTGGATTCCATTCCTAGTATCGAGGTTTCCACTCATGGCTGCTCCTAAAATCACCATCTATTCCACTCCCACGTGTCCCTACTGTCGGTTGGAGAAGGATTTTCTCAAGGAGCATAAGTTTGCTTTCACGGAAGTGAATGTCGCCGAGGATACGCAGGCGGCGCAAGAGATGATTATGAAGTCCGGCCAGTCCGGTGTTCCCGTGACGTTGGTTGACAACAAGGTGGTCGTAGGTTTTGATAAGCCCGCGTTGAAGAAGTTGTTGAATATTCCGTGAGGTTGTGTTTTACGTCTAAGCTCATTCGGGATCGGATTCCAGAGATTGCCCGAGAGAAGGGCGAGCATCTTTCTACCCATGTGGCGTCGGAGGCTGAATATGCGTCGGCGTTGCGGGCGAAGCTTTTGGAAGAAGTGCATGAGTTTCTCGATTCCGGGTCTTCCGAAGAATTGGGGGATATTTTGGAAGTGATTGATGCGATTTGTTCCTTTGAGAAGATAGATCGTGCCTCCTTGCTTCGTCAGCAATTAATCAAGGCGAGGTCGCGGGGTCGTTTTTCAAACCGTATAATTCTGGATTGAATCTCTCTTTTTTTTCCCTACTTCATGCAGTGTGCGGGGGGTTTTTCGCAGAATGCTTCCAATAGGTCGATGCATTGCGCAATGTCGGTCTTGGATGCAATAGAATGGGTGGTGTGAATGTTTCTCACCGCGACCCCTAATGAGGTGGCGGGGACTCCTCCCTTGGATAGTGAAATGGTCAATGCATCGGTGGTTCCGAAGTTGCTGACTTCCAATTGAATTGGTATCTTCATTTTTTTCCCCAATTGTCTCAGGTGTTGGTTGAGGCACGCGTTTCCAATCATTTCATCGTCTTTCATGGTGACCACGGGTCCTTCTCCAATGATTTTAGTGGGTTCATCATTCGTATCATTGGCATTGCTCACATCAATAGCCACGGCTAAGTCGGGGTCAATTTGGTACGTGGATACTTTGGCTCCATACAGTCCGACTTCTTCTTGGACGGTGAACACGTAGTAGATGTCTCTTCCCGATTTTCTCAGGCGTTTGGCCAATTCCAGCAGAATAAAGCATCCGATTCGATCATCGAGTGCTTTTCCTGTGATGAAGTCCGGGTTTCCAATTTCATGGTCGATGCGCTCTAGGCTCAGGTAGGATCCTATTTCCACGCCCCGTTTTTCTAATTGAGCCGGGGTCATTCCCGTGTCTACGAATACTTGGTTGATGTCCGGTACTTCCGTGATTTCATAGTCGTTGTTAATTTCTTTCGTGGTGATGATTCCTTTGACGGGGGGCTGGCTTCCTAATACCTCTACGGTTTGTCCGATAATGTTGAGGGTGTTAATTCCTCCCAGTGCGCTCACGTAGATGCGTCCACTCTTCTCTATGCGTTTAACCATGAGTCCTATTTCGTCCATGTGGGCGGCCAGCATGATGGAGGGTTTCTTTCCTTTCTGGTGGCAAATGAGGTCTCCCAGTTTGTCCACGCTCGTGACGTCCACGAACGGTTTGATCTTTTCCAGGATGTATTTCCGCACCGGTCCTTCGTTCCCGGACACCGCTTCGATGTCGATGAGTTCATGCAAGGGTTTGAATTCGATTTTTTTGGCCATGATCCGTTCACCTCATTCCTCGTACGGTTTCCTCGATGATGTCCATTCCTTCGTCGACTTCTTCGTTGGTGATGTTCAGGGAGGGGGATATTCTCATTCCTTGCCATCCGCACCCCAGCATGATGAGTCCTTTCTGGAATAGTTTTTGCTGCAGATGGTTGCGCTGCTTGGGGTCTTCCATGTCGAAGGCCTGCATCAATCCTAATCCTCGGGGGAGGTGAATCTTGTTGGTGGTCACGTGAATTTCGACGAGTCGTTCATGGATGTGCTTCCCCATGCGTGTGGCATTCTTGAGGAGTTTTTTCTTCTTGATTTCACGAATAATCGCCGATCCCATGGCTAAATCCAATAGTTGTCCGCCTCCCCACGTGGAAGATATGGCACTTTTCTCGGGCGGAAACCATTTCTTATTGGCAATCGTGGCGGCCACTTGGAGCATTTTAGCACTGGTTTGGATGTCGGGTTCGATGCCGTGGTGCTGGTACGTCCACCACTTTCCCGTTCGTCCCATTCCCGCTTGTACTTCGTCGAAGATGAGGGGTATTCCATACGTCTTCGTGACTTTTCGGATGCCCTTCACGAGGGGGGTGGAGGCGGGAATGTATCCTCCTTCTCCTTGGACGCCTTCCATGATGACAAATCCTATTTCATCGGCGGCAAATTCTCGTTTGATAAGTTCTTCGAGTTCCACGGGTCCATTCTCATTGTACGAGATGTGTCGCATGGGCAATCGGAGGAAGTGTCTCACTTGCACGCTGCGTGAATTCGTGAGACTGAGTGCTCCGGTGGTGCGTCCGTGCCATCCATTGTAGAAGGATATTCCCATTTTCGCCGTGGGTCGTTTGTGGCAGGCAATTTTCAATGCATTCTCATTGGCTTCCGCCCCTGAGTTGATCAAGAATGCGGCATTCATGGACTTGGGAACAATCGTGAGCAATTCTTCGAGGAGTTCCAAGTGTTGAGGGATGATGAAGTCTTGTCCGCCGTATTTGATGGGGGTGTGCGTGGCGTATTTCTGCAATACTTTCAGCAAGGTTGCATTGTTGTATCCGAGGGGATTGCTGGCAATCTGCGCGGCAAAATCAAGGTACGTGTTTCCATCCACATCCATGAAGTGGGATCCCTTTCCTTCCCCTGAGTGGACGTACCAATGATCAATGTTGAAGGCGCCGTTCTTTTGTTGCATCTTCTTCAGGATTGAGGCGGATTTGGGTCCCGGTATTTTGGTTCGTAGGTTAACTTTCATGGTCGGAGGAGTGATTCGGGCTACTTAAATCATTCCATTTTCAGTAACATGGCTGGTCTATCGGGTGTCTTTTTATTAGTGGCTTTCAATTGTACACCATGCCTCGCCCTCCTCGTCAGATACGCGTAACTCCGCGCATGTTGTTTCGTCGTCCACGCGTGTTGGATCTTCCGCTGAATCTCCAGCATGTCGTGTCTGAATATTCATTGGCTCGTCGGGAGGAGGGCCTGTCGGCGGGGGGTCATCGCCGTTATCTTACTGGGGGGATCAATCTCCATGCCCTTCGAAATCTTTCTAAAAATGACCCTCATTTTTCGGATTATTTGAGTAAGGTTAGAAAAAGCGTGGCGGGTCAGATTGCAATAACCGCTAAAGAGAATGGTGATTTGTTCGAGTTTCTAAAAAATAACAGGTATGTTTTGATTGATGGCCGAGGACATCTCACCGGAGCCAATTTCAAAGGCTTCCCTGGCATTCGTCGCGCACGGATTGCGACGGAAGATATTCGATGGCTCGTGAATCATCTCTAATTTTTCATCTAGTCGATTCCCTGGGCCTTCTGGAGTTTTCCTGAATAGTCGATGTACACGGTTTTGGTTTCTGTGAATTCGTGGATGCCCTCGATGCCGGCCTCTCGGGTTCCATTTCCCGTTTGTTTGATTCCTCCAAAGGGGAGGTGGACTTCCGCTCCGATGGTGGAGGCATTTACGTAGGTGATGCCGGCCTCGATCTTCTCGATGGCCTGCATGGCCTGATTCACGTTGCGGGTGTAAATACTGCTGCTGAGTCCATACTCCGTGTGGTTGCACACGCGGATGGCCTCGGGAAGGTTTTTCACGGAAATAATGGCAACAATGGGTCCGAATATTTCCTCCTGTGCAATGCGCGCGGAGGGTTTGACGTTCGTAAAAATAGTGGGTTCGAAGAAGAATCCAGGGGTGTCGAGGGGTTTTCCTCCGCATATTAATTTTCCTTCTTTGCGTCCAATTCCCGAATAGTAGATGCTTTTTTCCACGGCTTTCTCGTTGATGAGAGGACCCACATCCGTTTTTTTGTCGAGGCCGTTTCCAAGTTTGAGTTGGGTTGTGCGCTTGACGAGTTTCTCTTCTAGCTGTTTGAGTATTTTTTGGTGCGCGATGACGCGTGAAGCCGCGGTGCATCGTTGTCCGGTCGTTCCGAAGGCGCCCCAGAGAATTCCATCCACGGCGAGATCCAAATCGGCGTCGTCCATGACGATGATGGGGTTTTTCCCTCCTAATTCCAGTCCTATTTTTTTGATTCCTGCGTGCTGGGTGATCCATTTACCGGTTTCTCGGCTTCCCGTGAAGGATAATCCTCGAATGCGTGAACTGGTAACGATGGGATTTCCCACTTCGGCCGCGTTTCCGGTGACCATGTTGACGACTCCCTTAGGAATGCCAGCTTCCTCAATGATTTTCATCAAGTCATAGGCGCAGCGCGGGGTGTCCGAGGAGGGTTTGAACACAATGGTGTTTCCTCCAATTAATGCGGCGGATATTTTCCACGCAGGAATGGCCAGTGGAAAGTTCCAAGGTGTGATGATGCCCACCACTCCAATGGGTTTGCGCATCGTGTAGGCCATTTTTTGTTTTAGTTCGGATGGAGTAGTTTGTCCAAATAATCGTCGTCCTTCTCCTCCCATGTATTCGAATACATCAATGGCTTCTTGGACGTCTCCGCGGGCTTCTTTCAATACTTTTCCCATTTCTTCGGTCATTCTTGTTGCGAGTTTCTCTTTGTTTTTTTTCAAGAGTCTCGATATCTCAAACAAGTAGTCTCCTCGTTTAGGGGCGGGTGTTTCGCTCCAATTCGGTAGGGCGTTCTCGGCGGCCTCAATGGCCTTCTCGACATCCTTCTTGGTTCCAGAAGAAAATGTTCCGATTGTTTTTCCCGTGGCGGGGTTGAGGGAATGAAAACTCCTTCCACTCGATGAGCGGGTCCATTTTCCTCCAATGTAGTGGGGGTGGGTCTCCATGCTCGGAGGGAGGCTTTTGCCCTATAAAGGCTTATTTCCACTTTTTGGTCAATTCTTCGCCAATCGCCCCTAAACCCTTTTAAACAGGGTTTTACGAGGGTATAGTATGGTTGTCGATATATCGAAGGTAAGTATGCTTGAGCTGCAAGTCCTCTGGCTCCTTTCCCAAAAGGAGGGTCACGGGTATGGTCTGATTCAGGATTTATCCAAGCACCGATCGTCTCCCCTCACGCCGGGCACGGTTTACCCTCTCTTGTCGCGTTTTGAGAAGCAGGGGCTTATTGCCGTCTCTTCCACGGGGGAGCGGGAAAAGAAAGCGTACGTGCTAACTCCCGAAGGACAGAAGTTGTTAGACAAGCTTGCTCACGAGTTCATTGAAACGTTTGATGGGATTTACACAAAGTATCATTGTTCCGGCTGCGCGCACTTTTTGCATGACAAAGAACGGTTGGGTCTTCCCACTCTTGAGAGGAAGGGATAATCATGCGCACGGACGCCCCACTTGTTTCGGAAAAGGAGCAGGCCGTTCCTCTGGTTGAGCTCGACCGTGATGTGTTTGATCATGCGGACACGGAATCACACACGTACAAGGCGAAGCCGGGTGTAAGCGAAGAGTTAGTGCGTGAAATTTCCAAGCAGAAAAACGAGCCCTCGTGGATGTTGGATATTCGTTTGCGCGGACTGAAGGCATTTCTTGAAACACCCACTCCGACGTGGGGCCCCGATTTGTCCAAGTTGAAGTTTGACGAAATTATTTATTACGCGCGTCCGGATGCCAAGAATGGAAGCGAGAAATGGGAGGAGGTCCCTCAGGAGATCAAGAAGACCTTCGATCGCCTCGGCATTCCCCAAGCGGAGCAGAAATACCTCGCAGGGGTGGGAGCGCAATACGATAGTGATGTGGTCTATCACAAGATTCGCGATGATTTGCAGAAGAAAGGGGTCGTGTTTGAGGACATGGATGTGGCGCTGCACAAATACCCTGAATTGGTGAAGGAATATTTCATGACGAAGTGTATTCCGGTCACCGATCACAAGTTTATCATGCTGCACGCCGCGGTGTGGAGCGGGGGAACATTCATTTACGTTCCGAAGGGTGTGAAGGTGGACATGCCCTTGCAAGCATACTTTCGCATGAATGCCAAGCGTGGCGGACAGTTTGAGCACACGCTGATCATCATCGATGAAGGGGCGGAATGCCACTATATTGAAGGGTGTTCGGCTCCGCAATATGCGGCGAATTCCTTGCACGCAGGGTGTGTGGAGATTTTTGTCAAGAATGGTGCTCGAATGCGATATTCCAGTGTGGAAAACTGGTCGCGCAACACATACAACCTGAACACGAAGCGTGCGATGGTGGGTAAAGACGCGCTGATGGAGTGGGTATCCGCTCAAACGGGGAGCGGAGTCACCATGTTGTATCCCTGTTCCGTTCTCACGGGTGAAGGGGCGAAGGCCGATCACATTTCAATCGCTGTAGCGTCAAAGAATCAGCACCAGGACACGGGGGCAAAGGTCTATCACGTAGCCCCTAGAACGCATTCCATTATTCGAGCCAAGTCCATTTCCAAGGGGGGTGGAATCAATACGTTCCGTGGTCACGTGAAGGTGAACAAGAATGCCGAGGAGTGTAAAGTCTCCGTGAAGTGTGACGCCTTGCAGATGGATGATGAGTCGATTTCCAACACGTTTCCCTTCATGAAAATCATGAATCCCTCCGTGGATGTGGCGCATGAGGCCACTGTGGGTAGGATAGACGGCGAGCAATTGTTCTATTTGATGTCTCGCGGGCTGAATGAGGAGCAGGCCATGCAGCTCATTGTTCAAGGTTTCATCGAGAATGTGGTGAAGGAGCTTCCTTTGGAATATGCAGTTGAGTTGAATCGTCTCATCGCAATGGAAATGGAGTCGCACGGGGAGTGAAACACCATGTCGGCTGATTTTCTTTCTTCGATTCGCTCGAACGCCCTTCACACGTTGTCTTCGCTTCCCTCTCCCGCATTCAAGTATGGGTTAGACATTCAATCTGCTCCTGCTTCATGGGATTGGTTGAAGATCCGTTCCACTCATGAATCGAACAAGGGATTTTCCCATCATCACATTCACGAATCCGGTGTTTTAGTTTCGGATTTCGCTCGTGCTTTCTCGGAGTATCCTTCCATTCTTTCGAAAGTGGGGTCCTTGCTGAAGGGAGATTCACCTCTTGCGCAGTTGCACCTTTCCAAAATTCAAAATGGGTTGTTGGTGTATATTCCCGCTCACACGCGAAGCACGTCGCCGATGGTTCTTCCATCGTTGCCGTTAGTATATTCGCACATCCTCGTGGTAGCAGAGCCTCATTCTTCCGTTACGTTAATTCTTCCCGAGTCAGCCGTTCCTCATGCGTCGTTCCAGAGTTCGGTGGTGGAGGTTTTCGCCTCGTCTCATTCCAACGTGTCAATCGTCTCCCAGCAAACCCTCTCTCCTTCGTGTGTTCATTCCTCATTCAAGCGCGCTCATGTAGACGATCATGCGTCCGTGGATTGGTTTTGGGTCGAGCATGGTTCCGCGTTCACCAAGCTGGAAGTTTCTTCCGATTTAGTTGGAGAGAATGCCTCTTCGCAAAATCTAGGGGTTCTTGCCGCCTCCGGTGAACAAATCTTTGATATATCTCAATCGGCCGTTCACTTGTCTCCTTTGAGCAAGAGTCGTTTGGTTGTGCGCGGCGTATTGGATGATTCTGCAAAGTGTGTGTATTCGGGCTTGTTGAAAATGACAAAGGAAGCCAAGGGGAGCGTGGGGAATCAGCGCGCGGACTTTTTGTTGTTGTCACCGAAATCCGAGGCGGATCCCGTTCCCGCGTTGGAGATTGAAGGGTCGGACGTTCGCTGTGCTCATGCGGCGACCGTGGGTCGTTTGGATAAGGAGAAGCTTTTCTATCTCTCCTCTCGAGGTCTTCCAGAGGATGTGGCGCGGGCGTTGTATATTCAGGGGTTCTTGGAGCACGTCCTACATCAGTTCCCTCTGCATGATTCCATGACCACGATTCGTTCCTGCCTGGCCCAATCGCTGGATTTATCTTCTCACGCGGATTCCCTGGCTTTGCACGAGGAGTTGGTTGCATGACTCGGATGGTTCATACTGCTCGAATTCGAAAGGAATTTCCCATTCTCTCTCGGAAGGTGGGGAAAAAACCCTTGGTATATTTGGATAATGCCGCCACGACGCAGAAGCCCTTGTCAGTTTTGCGTGCGATGGATTCCTATTACCGTAGAAGTAATGCGAATGTTCACCGCGGGATTCACCGCTTGGCCGAGGAGGCCACTCTTGCGTATGAGCACGCGCACCAAAATGTGGCGGATTTCATTCATGCCTCTTCGATGAAAGAGATTGTCTTCACGCGAGGCACCACGGATTCCTTGAACATGCTCGCTCGGATGCTCGCTCCTTCGGTGAAGAAAGGGGATGAGATTCTTGTCACCCAAATGGAACATCATTCCAATCTGGTTCCCTGGCAGCAGCTGGCTCGTTCAAAGGGTGCGAAGTTGCGTTTCATTCCTGTTAATCCAAAAACGGGTCTGTTGAACCTCTCTTCTCTGGGTCGTTCGATTACTCGCCGGACGAAAATAGTTGCGATTCCCCATGTTTCAAATGTGTTAGGGACTATTATTCCCGTGAAAGACATTGTTTCACGTGCGCATGCCGTGAGTGCATGGGTCGTGTTGGATGCTGCCCAGTCGATTCCTCATTTGTCGTTGGATGTGACCAAGTTAGGGGTCGATTTCGCGTGTTTTTCGGGTCACAAGATGTATGGTCCAACCGGGATTGGGGTGTTGTACGGAAAAGAATCCCTCCTGCGTGAACTCGAACCGGTTTCCTTTGGTGGAGAGATGGTGCGGGAGGTCTCTTTCACGGATGCTTCTTGGAATGATCTTCCATGGAAGTTCGAATCGGGCACTCCTCCCATTGCGGAAGGTATTGGCCTGAGTGCGGCAGTAGACTTTTTGCGTAAAGTAGGGATGGATTCCATCCGTGCGCATGAGAAAACACTCTTGACTCACGCATTCAAACGCCTTTCTTCCATGAAGGGGGTTTCCTTGTACGGCCCTTCGTCTGTTTCGGATCGTTCAGGTGTCATTGCGTTCAACGTGAAAGGTATTCACCCTCATGATGTGGCGGCGTGGTTGAACGAGGACGGGGTCGCAATCCGTGCCGGACATCATTGCGCGATGCCCTTGTCCAAGCTGCTTGGGATTCCATCCTCTGCACGCTTGAGTGTGGGAGTTTACAACACGAAGGAAGAGATTGATGTCTTAGTTGAGAGTCTCATTCGTGCACAGCGTGTATTCGGGGGAAAATCCCATGAGTGAGTCGAAGTCGCGTGATTTTGCCGGTGAAGGAATTTATCGTGAGTTTATCATGGATCACTACCAGCATCCCCAGAATCACGGGAAGCTGTCTCATCCAGATGTAGAGCATCGCGAGAAGAATCTTTCGTGTGGAGATGATGTTTCCTTTCAGTTGAAATTAGGTCCGAATGGGAAAATCGAGGAGGTTCGTTTTACGGGCTCCTTATGCGTAATTTCCACGGCCTCCGCGTCCCTTTTATCTGAAGAAATCAAGGGAAAAACTGCGGCGCAGGTGGCCAAGATGTCCCGTTCCGATGTGTTGGGGTTACTAGGGATCGAGTTAGGTCCCACGCGTCTGAAGTGTGCAATGCTTCCGCTGGATACGATTCAGAATGCCTTCAAGATTAATCAGAAGTATGGGAAAGGGGGAAAATAGGATGGCTGATTTAGAGATTAAAGGATTGCACGTCTCGGTGGGGGATAAGGAAATCCTCTCGGGAATTGATCTCTCACTCAATGAGGGGGAAATCGTCGCGTTGATGGGTCCGAATGGGAGTGGGAAGTCCACGTTGGCATACGTGTTGGTGGGTCATCCCAAATATCGCGTGACGAAGGGGAGTATTCACTTCCACGGGAAGGATGTTTTAGCGATGAAACCCCATGAGCGTTCCAAGGCGGGTTTGTTTCTTTCGTTTCAATACCCTGCCGAGGTTTCCGGTGTCACCGTGTCGAATTTTTTGCGCACGGCCATCAACGCACGCTCAACTACTCCGATGAAGGTTTCGGATTTCATCACAAAGCTAAAGGAAAAGATGTCGTTGTTGAAGATGGATTCTAAGCTGGTTAATCGCTACCTCAATGAGGGCTTTTCGGGCGGAGAAAAGAAGCGGAATGAGATTTTGCAGTTAGCCATGCTCGAGCCTCGTATTGCCATTTTAGATGAAACGGATTCCGGTACGGATGTGGATGCGTTGAAGGTTTTAGGGGAAGGAATTACGGCCGTTTCGCATCAGAATAAGATGGGGGTGCTGCTCATCACGCACTACAATCGTATTCTCCACTATGTGAAGCCGAGCAAGGTGTATGTGTTGATGGATGGGAAAATAGTCAAGAGTGGCGGGATGGAGTTGGCCCAGCATATTGAGAAGGACGGGTTTGATTCCATTCGGGCGGAGGTGAAGGCATGACATCCGAGAGTTTGATTACCGAGGTTCAGGTTCGAGAGGCCCTGAAGGGAGTGGAGGATCCCGAGTTGCACATGGACATTATCACGCTCGAATTAGTTTACGGAATTAGGATTGAGGGGGGAACGGTCCAGGTCACGATGACGCTGACTTCCCCGGGGTGTCCATATGGTCCGTTCCTGCTTGAATTGGTCAAGTCAGCCGTGCGAAAAATTCCTCACGTGGAGCACGTGGAAGTGGTGTTGACCTTTGAACCCTTGTGGCAGCCTTCAGACGAGTTGAAGGGCATGATGGGTCTTCTCTAACTGGTTCCAAATCTACGTGATGAGGAGTATTCCCGCGACCTGGGCGAAAAGGAATACTCCGTACATTCCCAGGAATAATGCTCCTTGCGCGCGCCCTACGGCTTCGTGTTTGATGAAGTAGGACGCCAACAAGGAGTTGGCCACCACGATGAACGTGACGGGTAAGGTAAAGTAGGTAAAGTCGATGGGGGTGGGGGACCAGATGAATGCGCTCCCTAGCACGAGGGTAAGATTGACCACGCTACTTCCGAGTATTTCTCCTATGGCCAGGGCAATTTCTCCTTTTCTGACGGCGCGGAAGTTAATGATGAGTTCAGGGATGGTCGTTCCAAATGACACGATGGTTAATCCCACGACCGCGGAGGGGATTCCCCAGTCTATGGCTATGATTCGTGCCGCATCCACGAGGAAGTGTCCGCTGACAACCGTCAGGAGTACTCCGGCGAGGAAAAGTCCAATGACGCTGGACATCTCCTTCTTCTTGGTGACTTTGATGGTGGGGAGAGAAATTTTCTCTTTCATCATCAGGAAGATGTAGAAGAGGAATACGGTTACCAGTACCATTCCTTCCATGACGTGTCCGAATCCATTCATCAGTAGAATGAGTGGGATGAGTGAGATAATGAGGAGCATCTCCGCCGAATCCACGACGTGGGAGCGGGCAATTTTGATTCGTCTGAAGACCGTGGCGGTTCCGATGACGAGGCATATGTTGGCCACGGTGCTTCCCAGTGCATCCCCCACCCCCAGGGGGGCATCTCCTAGTTGGGAGGCGATGCTGGCGATGGTGAGGTCGGGGAGGGAAACAAACACGGCGATGACGACGAATCCAAATGCGAGGCGGGATATCCCGTAGTGGTCTGAGAGTCGAATCGACGAGTCGATGGTCCATCGGCTCGCCTTGACCATCACAAGAAGGGATCCGAGAAAAAGGAGGTATTCAATCACGCAGGAATCCCTTCGCGGGTGTTAGCAGAACTCGCATTGGTGGCTTTCTTTCTTGGTTTCTTTTTTCTTGGTGTCTTTTTTTCCGGGCATGTGGGGAGTTCCTCCGTCAATTGACTGATTCAGGGAGGAATCGCGCATTTTTAATCCTTATCCACCTCCTCTCCTTCGAATAATCTCATTCTGCGAGCGTGATCGTGATGAAAAAGACTCCCAATACGAAGAAGATGGACATTGGTTCTGAATCCGTGGCGGTGCATCATCGCTTAGGGGGGAAGTTAGGGACCTACAGCAAGGTTCCCGTGAAGACCTCTCATGATCTTTCAATTGCCTACACTCCCGGCGTGGGAAAAGTCTCCCAAGTCGTGGCCGATAACGTTGAGCGTGCGTTTGATTTGACGCTGAAAAAGAATTCCTTGGGTGTTATTAGTGATGGGTCCAAGGTCTTAGGATTGGGAAACCTCGGTGCGTATGGGGCCATTCCGGTGATGGAAGGAAAGGCGGTCTTGTTCAAGGAATTAGGGGGCATTGACGCATTTCCCATTTGTCTCGTGACGCAAGACACGAAGGAAATCATTTCGATTATCCGAAACATTGCCCCTGTTTTCGGGGCGATTAATTTAGAGGATTTTGTTGCCCCCAAGTGTTTTGAGATTGAGGCGGCGTTGCAGGATTTGGGAATTCCTGTCTTTCATGATGACCAGCACGGCACGGCCGTGGTCGTGTATGCAGGATTATGGAATGCTTCAAAGGTGGTGAAGAAGGACTTTTCCTCCTTGCGTGTGTGCATCAATGGAGCGGGCGCGGCGGGTAATGCGATTGCGAAGATGCTGAAAGGAGTGGGGGTTCCCAAGGGCTTTCCTTCCGTGAAAGAAATTATCCTCTGCGACTCGAAGGGAGTGGTCGAACGCTCGCGCAAGGATTTGGATCCGGCGAAGCGAGAATTGTTGTCGTTTTCGAATCCCTCGCATGTGAAGGGCGAATTGAAGGACGCCTTGAAGGGGATGGATGTCTTCATAGGTGTGTCCGTGGCAGGGGCATTGAAGCCGGAATGGATCAAGCATATGGGAAAGAATCCTATTATTTTTGGCCTGGCGAATCCCATTCCTGAAATCATGCCGGACGAAGCGAAGAGGGCTGGGGCGAAAGTCGTGGCCACAGGTCGTTCAGATTTTCCGAATCAGGCGAATAATGCATTGGCTTTCCCAGGGATTTTCCGCGGAGCCATGGATGCGCGCGCCACACGGATTACCGAAGGGATGAATATGGCGGCGGCATTAGCATTGGCAGGGATGGTCAAGTCTCCGACTGCGGATCGTATTCTTCCTCCCCTGCAGGATGCGAGCGTGGCCAAGGTGGTGGCGAAGGCTGTGATGGATCAAGCGAAGAAGGAAAACGTTTCCCGTCACGCGTGATGGGTTTTCACAATGGCGTTTCGGGTTCTTTTTTTTCTTCTATCGGGTGCGCGGGGGGTTGTTTCTCTAATTCTTCGCGTCCCTTTTCTGTAAGGATGAGGATATTTCCTCTTCCTTTTTTTATTTTTTTGATGAGTCCGTATGTTTCCATTTCCGAGACGACCAGTGACACTTTCGCCTCTCCGATGTTGATCATGGATCGAAGCTCTTTTTGAGTGAGCCGGTTTCCTCCGCGCTTGAGATCATTCAATACCTCTAACGCGTATCGATCGAGTTGGATTTCGTCTGTTTTTATTTTTTCATTTTCCTTCTCTTCCTTTTTGGATTCGGGATGTTCGGCATAGCGTGCGTGGGTATTCTTCCGCGTTTGGTGAATAGCATACGCCGCACCTCCCATGACAATGGCTAAGAGGATGAGCCAGGGTAGTATTCCCTGCGTCAATTGATCCACCCAGGTGAGGGGCTCGTCGTCCGGCAGGGGATCATTCGGAATGTCTCCTAAATCCGGGAGAAGAATCAGATCCACCGTGTAGGTGCCTTCTTTCTCCACATTCAATGAGTGGAGGGCTTCTTGGACGACAATTCCTTGTTCGAGATACGTCCCCTTAAGGGTGTATTTTCCCACCGGCACATCAAAGGAGTACATTCCGTCCTTCACGAGTTTGGTTTGGGCGGGGGTCGTGTTGATGGTGACGATGGTGTTAGGTAGCACGTCCAGGGTGAGTCCGTCATACGTGGTTCCAGTAATTATGGCGGCATGCGTCAACGGGGAGAGGGCAAGCAACACCCCTATCATCAGTAGGGTGGTCTTCATTCTAGGTATGGGCCGTGTTTTCCTTAAAAGAACGAGGCTTTATGCCCGGGGTTTGGCTCAAATGGGGGGCGTATAAAGCATTTTTCGCTCGTCCATCGGTCCATTTCCATTCCATAAAGTATGGTTTTAAACGCGGGGATGGATTGTTTTGAGATATGCGCGTCATTCACGTTTTCGCCTTGCTGGTTCTTTTTGGGGGATGTCTCTCGCTGGTGGAGGCGCGGGAACTGGATTCCCCTCCTTCCTCTTTGCGTTCCCCCACCGGTCTCGTGACGGGGGTTGCCGATTCCACGGTGGCGGTTTCTTCGGTTCCCATCGTGCCGGTCTCGGTGCGCGCGTCCGCGGTTCAAACACTTTCGGGGATTTCCACGATTGAAAAATCTACGCAGGATGTGCTGCAAGTTGAGCGTGCGCAGTACCAACTCATTCGTGCGCGTCTTCAGGATGCTTCTTCTGCGGAACAATCCTCTTTGCGCAATTCCCTTTCATTGCAGCGTCAGCGGGTGTTGATGGCCATTCTCAATCGCCTTTCTGTGATCTATCAGCGTGTTGATTTAGTAATTTCGAAAATGGAAACCTCTCTCTTGCGGTTGGATATCCTTCACGATCAACGCGGGGGGGTGTCGGAATATGCGGTTCGTTACGCGGCCTTGAAATCGCAGTTTGCGAATCTCCAGGATAAATCGGACCAGGCGGCGCGTCTACTCGAGTCTTGTCCTTCCTCAGTGGACTTGGGTGCATGCGTGCGTTCTTCCAAGGAGGCCGTTTCGGTGCTTCTTGCGGATCTTCCGGCATACTATTCGGCCTATCGATCTCTCGTCTCTGACGTTTTGTCGTCGTGATTGGGTTTGTTATTTAATCCCTTTCCTGTCCTATTTCCTACATGTCGTCCATGCGTGATGTAATTATTATCGGCGGGGGTATTTCCGCTCACACGGCCGCGATATACACGGCACGTGCGTCTCTTTCTCCACTCGTTCTTTCGGGGGATGAGCCGGATCAGTTGAGTTTGACCACGATTGTGGAGAATTTTCCCGGGTTTCCTGAAGGGATTAATGGTCCGGATTTGATTGAGAATGCCAAGAAACAGGCGCAGCGTTTTGGGGCCGAATACAAGAACGCTCAAGTTACAAGTGTCAAAAAGATGGCCGGCGGGTTTGAGATTGTTACAAGTGAGGATGAAAAATTCCAGTCGCGCACCTTAATCATTTGCACGGGCGCCTCCGCGCGTAAAACAGGCATTCCGGGTGAAAAGCAATTTTTTGGTCGGGGGGTAAGTACGTGCGCGGTGTGTGATGCGGCCTTATATCGGGGTAAAACCGCCGTGGTGATTGGGGGCGGCGACTCGGCGATGGAAGAAAGTATGGCCCTGTACAAGTTTGCGAGCAAAGTGTACATTGTCCACCGCCGCGACGAGTTCAAAGCCTCTCAAATCATGCAGGATCGGGTGTTAGGTCTGAAGGATAAGATTTCCGTGCTGTGGAACACGGTCCCTGTTGAGGTCACGGGGGAAAAATTGGTGAAGGGGTTGAAAATTAAGGATGTGAATTCGGGAAAAGAATCCACGCTGGCCACCGACGGGGTTTTTCTCGCGATTGGTCACATTCCCAACACGGGTTTCTTGAAGGGATTGATTGAGTTGACCGAAGAGGGTTTCATCAAAGGAAATGGTGTCCGTACGAGTGTTCCCGGGATTTATGCCGCCGGGGATGTGATGGATCCTCGCTACAAGCAAGCCATTACTTCGGCTGGAACCGGTTGCCAGGCGGCATTGGAAGCCGAATGGTATCTGGAAAAGCTCCAGGCCGAAGGGAAATACTGACCGTTTTGGTTTTGATTCTCCTGTTTTTTTAAAGTCCAAGTTTTCCCTGCATGCAGGTGGTTGGTTTTATGGCAAACTACGATGAATTTGGTCCAGAGAAAGTCATTCACGTGTATGATGCAAAGTCAGGCATGCGCGGCGTGATTGTGATTGATAATACGCGTCGAGGATTAGGTAAGGGCGGCATCCGCATGACTGGAAGTGTGAGTGAAAATGAAGTGCGTAGACTTGCACGAACCATGACGTGGAAGAATGCCATGGCCGACCTTCCCTTTGGTGGGGCCAAGTCGGGAATTTTTGCCGATCCTAAACAACTGACGCCTCAAAAGAAGAAGCAGATGATTGAGGCCTTTGGTCGCGCGCTGAAGGGAATCGCCCCTTCCTTGTATGTTGCAGGGCCGGACATCAACACGACTGAAAAGGAAATGGGTCAGATTGCAATTGCGGCTGGAAATAGAAAAGTGTGTACGGGAAAGCCTTCCAAGATGGGTGGAATCCCGCATGAGTTAGGCAGCACCGGTTTTGGAGTAGCGCATTCCACCCTGCTCGCGTTGAAATACATGGGGATGAATCCCTCCGACGCACGAGTGGCTATTGAGGGATATGGGAACGTGGGGACCTTCGTCCACAAGTATTTGTCCGAGTGGGGGGTTCCCGTGACGGCGGTCTCCGATTCTTCAGGGGTTATTCAGGACAAGAAGGGTTTGGATTATGAGCGCTTGATGAACGTCAAATCCGAGCACGGTCACGTGACGGCGTATCGTGGGAAGTATGCCAAGAAAGGAAGCAACATTCTCACGGCCCCCGCGAATGTCTTGGTGACGGCGGCGATTCCGGATTTGGTGACCATGAGTAATGTGAATCAGGTCAAGCACAAGTTAGTGGTGCAAGGAAGCAACATCTCCATGTCCACGGGCGTAGAGTCTCGTTTGTGGGGTAAGGGCACCTTGATTGTTCCTGATTTTGTAGCCAATGCCGGGGGAGTTATTTCCTCCTACGTGGAACACATTGGGGGTACTCCCAATCAGATGTTCAAGATGGTGGAAGGAAAGATCCACAAGAACGTAAAGGCCATGTTTGCGGAGATGGATCGGGCTAAATTATCCCCTCGCGATGCGGCCATGCGCATTGCGATAGAACGCGTGAAGAGTGGTAAGTGGAATGGGCCGAAGGCGTAAGGCCTTCCCCTCTCCATTTCCATTATATTTTCTCTCCTTTTGTTTTTCGTATGTCTTCTCCTTTCTCCCTGTCTAAAATAGACAAAGGCACGGGTGCGCGTTCCGGCCATTTGAGTCTGGCGCATGGGAAAATAGAGACTCCGTTTTACATGCCGGTAGCAACGAAGGGAAGCGTGAAGCATCTCACGCTGAATGAAGTATCCGACATGGGTTATCGGTGCATGATATCCAACGCGTTCATTTTCTATTTGCGTCCGGGTCTCAACACCATCAAGAAAGCAGGGGGCATTCACAAATTCATGAATTGGAAGCACGGATTGTTTACCGATTCTGGTGGATTCCAGATATTGGATGAAACATTTCTCGTGGCGCGCAAGGATGAAGGGGTGGTGTTGAATAATCCCTTCACGAAGAAGCAAGAGTTGTTTACTCCTGAAAAGTGCATGCAGGTCCAGCAGTCCTTGAATTCGGACGTGGCGATGGTATTGGATGATGTTCCTCGTTTTGGGGAGGAGCAAGGGAAACCCTTCTATGCGCAAACATTGCAACGCACGCTGGATTGGGCGAAGCGTTGTAGGGTTGCTCACACATCAAAAAAACAATTGTTGTTTGGCATTTCTCAAGGCGGAACTTTCCTTGATTTAAGGGAGAAAGGAATCAAGTCCCTCTCCCAAATGGGCTTTGACGGGATTGCGCTGGGAGGATTGGCCATTGGGGAACCCAAGCCCACCATGCACAAGATTATCGCCATGGCCCGGAAAACGATTGGGGAGGAAACCCCTTTGTATGTGATGGGGTTAGGAACACCCGAGGATATCGTTCAAGCGATTGGGTGGGGCGCGGACATCTTCGATAGTGTGTTTCCCACGCGCACCGCGCGTCATGGGTTGGCGTTGACCTCTCAGGGGAGGGTGTCCATCAAGAACAACCAATACGCGCATGATTTCAATCCGTTAGATAAGGAATGTGATTGTATGGTGTGCGAGAATTATTCCGCGGGTCTGGTTCATCATTTGGCAAAAAACAGTGAGGAATCGGGTTTCCGTTTCCTATCTCATCATAATCTCCATTTTATGGCGAAAACCATGGAGGGTGCGCGTACGGCAATTCGGGAAAACGAGTTCAAGTCGTTTTCTCGGGACTTTTTGAAGAAGTATTCCAGGTGATACCGGGTCCCTTATTAATCTGAAATCCCATTTTGGTTAACGAATCCTGGGGGTTTGTTTTCCTATGTCCGAATCCGTTTCCAACCTGGTCGCGCGCGACCTGATGACGTCTAATTTTGTTCAGATTGAGTCCACGAGTCCTCTTTCCAAGGCATTTGCCGCCCTCAAGAAAGGGTCGGCCGCTGAGGCGGTGGTGATGGATGGGAAAAAGGTCGCTGGTCTCTTGTCCGAGTCGGGTTTGCTTCGAAACGTGGATTTGACCACCACCAAGGTTTCCTCGGTGATGCGCTCCGCTCCTTCCGTGAGTTCCACGGACTCATTCAATACGGTGGTTCGCTTGATGCGCGACTCGGATGTGCGCACTCTTCCCGTGATGGAGAAGGGGAAAATGCTGGGCGTGGTGACTGCCCAGGAGGTCATTTCTCGTTTGCAGTCCCATGAGGGTTTTTCGAACGCGGATGCCAAGTCCTTGGCGACGTTCAATCCGTTGGTTATTTCCGATTCGGCCGATTTAGGTAAGGCGGTCCAGCAGATGCGCGGGGGAAACGTACGAAAGCTTCCGGTTGTAGATACGAAGCAAAAACCAGTTGGGGTTATTCGCATCGAGGATGTAGCCACGGATGTGTTGTTGGGGTTGGATCGTTCCTCCCGTGAGTCATTCAAGATGGGTTCCGGTCGCCAATCGGTTTCACGTAAACCAGGACTCCGGTTGAATGTGAAGTCCGTCATGGATGTCGACGTTCCGATTGTTTCCTCAACTGAAAAAGGGAAAAAGATTGTCCAGATAATGGCGAAGCAGGCAAACCCGGTTGTGTTGGTTTCAGGAAATGGGTTGTCGGGGATTATTTCGACGCAGTCCATCTTTGATGCCTATTTGAACGGGGCTTCTTCCGAATCCGCCGTGGTGGTGTCGCCGGTCCAAATCTCTCATATGCCGGACTTGGACGAAGTGGATACTGTTTTCGTTCAAAAATTATTCGATCGGACGTATGGGAAAATCGAGCGCATCCTGAAGGGGGAGCATTCCATGCATGCGGTGTTCAAGCAATCGAATAAGACGGGTTTGCGGGCAAAGACGGAAGTCAAATTGACCGTTGAAGGGGCGGGTCGCCGATTCAATGCGTCGGCTTCCGAATGGAAGGTTCGATTGGCGGTAAAGCAGGCTTGTGAGGCTCTGGAGGCCGAGGTTGAGAAGGCCTATAAGTCGGGTAAATCCTCCAAAAGGCGGGCCTAAGGGCCCCGCTTTTTAAGGGTTCTACCTCGAAACTTTTACATGGTTGATTTCAAATCCCACATAACCAAAATCATTGATTTTCCCGTTCATGAGGGCTCGGCCACGCGCGTATTTGAGTGCGAGCTTCCCCATTCTGTTTCCATGCCCTACATTTCGGGTCAGTTCGCGATGATCTCTCATCCGGACGTTAAATTATTGGCAAATCCCAATGCCGTAAAATGGGCCTCGTATTCTATTTCTTCATCTCCCACTCAAAAGGGGCTATTGGAATTTTGCATCGGAGATGGTTCTCCCACGGGTGTTTCTCACAAGCTGATGAGCCTGAACGTAGGGGATGAAATTTCCGTGCGTGGGGCGTTTGGTAAGTTCTTGCTGGATGAGACTGCTCCTGAGTATGTTTTCCTCGCCACGGGAACGGGCATCGCTCCTCTCATCTCAATGATTCGCACGCTGTTGCACAACGGCTCGAAGGTTCCCATTTCATTGTATTTTGGTTTCCGCTTTCCTTCGCAGTATATGTACAAGGAGGAGTTGGAGCACTTAGCCAAAACCCACCCTAACTTCAAGATTCACATCACCGCGTCGCGCCCGGATGATCATTGGACGCATGCCAAAGGATACGTGCAGGACTCCCTGAAGTCGTATTCCTCTTCGCACAAGGACCATGCGAAAGTGTACATTTGCGGAAAGCCTGAGATTGCCGAACACCTAGTGAAGTTTTGCATTGATGATGTGAAGTTCCCGGCGGAAAACGTCATTATCGAGAAGTGGTGAACACACAATGGCGCCCTCGAAACTTTCTCTGGTCAAGCTGGTGGTGTATGCACCCAAGACACACATGGATGCCATGCTGGATTTGATGCATACACAAGGGTGCGGTTCGTTTGGGGATAAGAAATACGAAGGGTGTGCCTTTTTGACATTCGGTCATGGAACCTGGATTGCATTGAAGGGAAGCAAGCCCTTCAAGGGTCGATTGAATAAGCGCGAGATGGTGCAGGAAGTGAAGATTGAGACCACGTGTCAAGCGTCTCATGCGGATCACATGGTGAAACTCCTGCGATCCATTCATCCGTACGAAGAGCCCATCATTGAGATTTACCCTCTCGCCTCGGCGGAATTAAAGGATTCCACCAAGGGCACGGTTGAAGTGTTGAAGTACAAGTAGCTCTTTTATTGTCCCTCGTCTCGGAGTTTGGATGCATTCCCGACCGGTGAGGCGGTTTGTTCGTCATTTTACGGCGCCCTATCGTCGT
This sequence comes from uncultured archaeon, assembly GCA_964557045.1. Lineage (GTDB taxonomy): Archaea > Iainarchaeota > Iainarchaeia > Iainarchaeales > VGJJ01 > VGJJ01. Next base: position 43,878 of record CAZKYB010000002.1, on the reverse strand, counting down.
TTTCGTATTCTTCGCCGCGGGCGTTTATTTTCGAATTCACCCATGTTTGACAGGATGGCCACTCGCATCTATGAGAGCAATGACCCCACCCTCTCGGCCATACGGGGTGATCTCATTCGTTGTGCGGCGAATGTTCAGAGGTATTCCGCGGTGATGCGGAGGGGCACGTCACCCGCATTTATTGGGGAAATGGACCGATTCAGGAATGCATTGTCCCGGTGGAGACTGGCGATTCAACCAGAGATTCAAGAAATGGCATTTCAGCGGGCAATGTTTCGTATCGGAATTCTAAACACTGCCGCGCACCGTTCCTTACGGAAAAAAATCCATAAACTATGTGAGAGTTTTGATTTGGATGCTGTTTCTTCTTCGGAGCGATACCTGGAAAATAAATTACGTTCAATTTTGCCTGAAAAAGAGGTTGTTCAATTTTCCCATGCGTACAGTAGTGTGGCCTCCCAGCTTTATTTGCGATTATCGTCCATGAATACTCGGGAGATGCCCTTCAAAGAAAGTGTTCGAACGCCTTAATTCCATAGGAGACAGTCGCACCGGCTTTGACGACGGTAGCCACCTGGATGGTTTCCGCGACTTCTTGTTCAGTGGCGCCATAGGCTTTAGCCTTTTGCGAGTGAGAGTCGATGCAGTATTCACACTGGATGGCACACGCGGCGGCCAATGCCATGAGTTCTTTCGTTTTTTTGTCCAATGCTCCAGCAGCCATGGCGGTATTCTTCCACGCTTGATAGGCTTCGTTGGCGGCCCCTGCGTTTTGTTTGAATTTCTCGCTGGCTTTCAAGTATTCGTCGTAGAAGAGATCGGTCATCGATTCACCATCCTAGGGGAGTGTTTTTTCGTTTTTAATGCTCTCGTATTAAATATGGGGAAAAAGTCCATCCAGAATGAAACGTTCATCCAAGCCTCGCATGTCTCGTCCGGTGCATGTCCATCACACCCTGGCTAATTTTCTCCTCCCCTTGGGATTGGCCATTCTCTCCGTATTAGTCGCCTATTGGGGTCAGTTTCAGGCCATCGTATTTCGCCAGTGGTTTTTGTACTTACTGGCCTTTGGGATCATGTTTGGGGCCTTACACATCATCGTCTATCAAGAGAAAATGGTGCCGAAAAAAGAGTGAAGGAGAAGGGATTTTCTCCCTCCTCCGTGTATTTTTGATTGAATCATTATTCGTCGATGTCTTCGATTCCCTTTTCGGTGACCGCGTACACGGCTTCTCCGTCCGGCAAGGAGGGGCTATCCACCAGCTTGGCGATTCGCTTGTTCTCCTTTCCTTTGCGCAGATACAATCGTGTTTTCGAGGCGTGTCCAACCACGTTTCCTCCGACCGGGGCGGTGGGATCTCCAAACATGATGTCGGGTCGCTCCATGACTTGATTCGTTACCAGTACGGCGACGTTGCTCATCTCCGCCAATCGCTGTAGCACGCGCATGTGCTTGTTTAATCGCTGCTGTCGATCCGCGAGCTGTCCGCGTCCGATGAATTCACTTCGGAATTGCGCGGTGAGCGAGTCCACAATCACGAGTTTGATGTTTTTCTCGTTGATGAGCTCCGCGGCCTTTTCTGCCAACAGCATTTGGTGGTCGGCGTTGTACGCGCGGGCGACAAAGATGTTCTTCAACACGTCTTCCGAATTCATTCCATTCGCTTCCGCGATGGAGATGACGCGTTCAGGTCGGAAAGAGTTTTCGGAGTCAATGTAGAGACAATTTCCCCCCAATCCTCCCTCTCCCACGGGTTTCTGCACCGTTACTGCGGTTTGAAAGCACCACTGGGTCTTTCCGGAGGCAAATTTTCCATAAATCTCCGTGATGGATTGGGTTTCAATTCCCCCTCCGATTAGATTGTCCAATTCCTTGGATCCGGTAGAAATGCGTCCGACGAGTTTTCGTCGCTCGGCAAGAATATCCGCGCTCTCATATCCCATTTCTAATGCGTCGCGGGCGGCTTTGATGGCTTTTTCGGCGGTTCCTTCTCCCAACCCTGAGGCTTCAATCAGCTCCATGGGGGAGGCCACGGCCACGCTTTCGAGGCTTTTGTATCCGGCGGAAAATAGTTTTTCTGCAGCCTGGGGTCCGATTCCAGGGAGATCCTTAACTTCTTTGATTTCGGCTTTAGCGGCCATAGTGTTCACGTTTCCTGTTCTCGCAACGGCACGTCTGAGGAGCGGCTTTGTGAAGGCCCTCCCCTTGCACCGGAGAACGCACTAGCCATTCGTCTTTCGACTTAAAAAGGTTGGGCGAGCTTTCCGCCGTGTTCCGTGTTGGTTAATTATAAGGGTTCAGCCGGGGGAATGGGTATGGTGACCATTCTTCGGATTCCACTGGAAACCACCCTCCCGGATCTTCCGTTTGCTAAGCTGGACGAGCTTCTCTCGTCTCGGGAGTGGACCACCTATTCCATTGGGGTGCGTATCCGCGACCCTCTCCAAAAAGAGTTGATTTCCAAGGCCGTCAAGAATCGAGTGGCTAATCATTCATTGTTTCAAGGAAAAATGATTGGATTAGAACACCCGGACGTAGAGATTGTGTTTGACGAGGTCGAAAAGAAAGTCACGCTGCAATTTCTTCCCGTCATTCTCAAGGGGAATTATACTAAACTCGTGCGCACGATTGCCCAAACACGCCACTATTGTTACGAATGTAAAGGCACCGGTCGTTCGCATGGAAATGTATGTAACGTGTGTAAGGGTGAAAAGATCCTAACGAAGGAAAGCGTGCAGGAATTGGTCACTCCCTTCATCAAAGATGCGTTTCAATGCGACGAAGTCTTGTTTCACGGCGCAGGGAGAGAAGATGTGGATGTGCGTATGCTGGGGAGGGGCCGCCCGTTTGCTTTGACCCTCGAAAATCCAACCCTTCGTGTGGCCGATATGGGCAAACTCCAGTCGCAAATCAATTCCGCGCTGAAGGGAAAGGTTGAATTGTTCGATTTGTCAATCGGTATTCCCGCGGACGTGGTGTTTATCACGCGAAACTACCATACCAAGCGTTATCGAGCGCTGGTGGAGTCCACTGAAAAAATAAGCGTGGAAAAATTATCGTCTTTTTTGAACCAAAAGATGGATGTCCTGCAAACCACTCCCATTCGGGTGGAAAAACGGAGGGTGATGAAGGAACGGCCCCACTGGATTACCTTAGAAAAGATCACGCAAATCGACCCGTTTCATATTGACGTGGAATTGCACGCCTCCGCGGGGTGTTACATCAAGGAATTTATCTCCGGGGATGAAGGGAGAAGCAAGCCTTCTCTGGCGGAGTGGCTTACAGCTAAATGTGTGTGTAAAGAACTCGATGTATTAGAGATCGTGGACTCCGACGAGTTCACGTTCACGGCCGAATAATTATTTTTTTCCCGTCTCAACTTCTTTTTAGAAGTTGAGCTCCGGGTTTCGAGGAGGTTTTTCCTAGAGGTCGGCATGGGCCTTGGGCTTTGTTCCCATCGCATGGTAGGCGGCAATAACGGCCTCCGCCATCTCATTGGTTCCGACGGCCTGGTCTTCTTGTCCCTTGGGCTTCAAGTCGTACGTGACGTGCTTGTTTTCCTTGATGACGTGGGCCACCGCACGCTCAAGTTTGTCGGCGGCGTCGATTTCATTCAAATGACGCAGCATCATGACTCCAGATAGGATCATCGCGGTGGGGTTGACTTTGTTCATCCCCTTGTACTTGGGTGCGCTTCCGTGCACCGCTTCAAAGATGGCGAGTTCGTTTCCGATGTTGGCACCAGGGGCGACGCCCAATCCTCCCACCAATCCTGCGCACAAATCGGAGACAATGTCTCCATACAAGTTGGGCAATACTAACACGTCATACACTTCGGGCTTTTGCACGAGCTGCATGCACATGTTATCCACAATCACGTCTTCGAATTGAATTTGAGGATAGTTGGCGGCAACCCTGCGTGCAATATTCAAGAATAATCCGTCCGTGTGTTTCATGATGTTGGCTTTATGCACGCAGGTGACTTTTTTTCGATGATGTTTGACTGCATATTCAAATGCGGCCTTCACGATTCGTTCACTTTTGTATTCTGAAATGGGTTTGATGGATATTCCAATGTCCTCAGGGATCTTTTCTTTAGGATGGGTCTGGTTGAGCATCTGGATGAGTTGTTTAGTTTCAGGTTTTCCTTGCTCAAATTCAATTCCCACATACACATCGTCGGTGTTTTCTCGGAAGATGACCAAATCTAAGTTTTCATACCGTGAACGCACGCCTTCGTAGGACTTGGCGGGGCGGAGGTTAATGTAGAGGTCTAGGTCCTTCCGGAGCTTCACATTCACCGAGCGAAATCCCGTGGCTACGGGGGTGGTAATAGGGGCCTTTAGCGCGGTCTTCGTGCGTTTAATGGTGTCAATGAGGGTGTCGGGGAAGGGGTCTCCGGTCTTCTCGTATACATCGATGCCGGCCTCTTGCTCGACCCAGTTGAATTTCACTCCGGTGGCGTCCAGGACCTTTCTGGTTGCGCGTGCCAGTTCCGGTCCGGTTCCGTCGCCTAGGATTAATGTTACGTCATGTGCCATGTGAAATCCAACCCCTCTCTATGTGGTTAGAGGAATAACCCTTCTGGGGATATTTATGGGTTGCTCCCCTTTCGAGGGGTGTATGAATGAGTTCTACTTGGCCGCGTGCTGGCGGGTGAAATTCAGTAGTCCGCCGGCGCGCAGGATTTCTCGTTGTCGGGGAGTATAGTCTTCTTTCAATGGGATTTCCACTCCCTTCGTGGTGTTCGTCAATACCAATTGATGACTGTTCCCCTGCAGGTGGGTGTGGAGTCCGTCTAACACTAGCACGTCCCCGGCACTGATTTTTTCATAGTCGCTGGCATTCACAAACTCCAATGGAAGGATGCCAAAATTAATCAGATTGGCTTTGTGGATCCGGGCAAATGTCTTCGTAATAACCGCTTTGATTCCCAAATACATGGGCGCGAGCGCCGCGTGTTCACGTGATGAGCCTTGACCATAGTTGTCGCCTCCGATGACGATTCCTCCATGATTTTCTTTCGCGTTCTTGGCGAAGTTAGGATCGATGGGAGAAAAGACATACTCGGAAATTTTGGGAATGTTGCTCCGCAAGGGGAGAATTTTCGCTCCCGCGGGCATGATTCCGTCCGTGGAGATATTGTCGCCGACTTTCAACAAAACTTTCTTCTCAATTTTGTCCTGCAGCGTCCCGGCTAAGGGTAGCGGGGCAATGTTGGGTCCGCGCACCACGGTGACTTCTTCCGGGTGTAAGGAGGGAAGGACGATCATTCGATCATCGATGAGGAACTTTTCTGGCCACGCGATGGGGGGGTATTCTCCTAACTTGCGGGGATCAGTAATCTTCCCATACAGTGCGGTGGCGGCCGCCGTTTCGGGGGAGCACAAATACACCTTATCATCAGGCGTTCCGCTTCGTCCGGGGAAGTTTCGGTTGAATGTTCGCACGGACACGCTTCCGGAAGGGGGGGCTTGTCCCATTCCAATGCATCCACCGCACCCGGACTCATTGATGCGTACGCCGGAGGATATGAAGGAGAGTAATTTTCCCGAGGAGGTAACATTCTCCAACACTTGCTTGGATCCGGGGTTCACGCTCATGGACACATTCTCATGTACGGTTTTCCCATCCATGACGGATGAAATGATACTCAAATCGCGGTACGAAGAATTGGTGCAGCTTCCCACTAATACTTGACTCACTACGATTCCTTCTACTTCACTAACTTTCTTTACATTGTCAGGAGAAGAAGGGCACGCAATCATGGGTTCCAATTCCGAAAGGTTAATCTCGACATGTTCGTCGTAGGTCGCGTTTTCGTCGGCTTTCATTTCGTGCCAATCGTTTTCTCGTCCTTGCATGTGCAGGTATTTCTTGGTGATTTCGTCCGAGGGAAACACGCTTGTTGTGGCTCCTAATTCGGCTCCCATGTTGGTGATGGTGGCGCGTTCAGGGACGCTGAGTGTTTTCACTCCATCCCCATAATATTCGACAATCTTTCCCACGCCGCCTTTCACGGTCAATCGTCGGAGCATTTCTAAAATAATGTCTTTCGCGGACACCCAATCGTTTAATTTTCCGGTCAGTTTGACTCCGATGACGCGGGGCATATTCAAGTAGAACGCGCCTCCTCCCATGGCCACCGCAACATCCAGCCCTCCGGCTCCCATGGCGAGCATTCCTAACCCACCACTCGTGGGGGTGTGCGAGTCGCTCCCTAGGAGGGTTTTTCCCGGCTTTCCAAATCGTTCTAAGTGTACTTGATGACAGATTCCATTTCCGGGCTTAGAGAATAATATTCCATATTTTGCTGCGACACTCTGCAGGTATTGGTGGTCGTCCGGGTTTTCGAATGAGGTTTGGAGCATGTTGTGGTCGACATACGAAACAGAGAGTTCCGTCTTGACCTGTTTCAATCCCATGGCTTCAAACTGGAGGTAGGCCATCGTGCCCGTGGCATCTTGGGTGAGGGTTTGGTCGATTTTGATCCCTATTTCTTTCCCTGGGATCATTTCCCCTTCGACGAGGTGTTGGTGGAGTATCTTTTGAGCTAAATTTTGGGGCATGGGACGCACCCTCCTCCATGTGCTTACGTTTTATCGCTATTTATGCGTTCTGGAACAATCGGGGTTGGATTCGTTGGAGGATGAGTTCTACCGATGTGGCGTCCATTCCTTTCTTTCCTCTCCCCTTAATGATGATGGTTTTCCCCCTCATGTCTTGCCAGAGGGCCATTTTGAGTTTTTCATCGTCCATGGCGGTGAGAATCTCTTCTTTGGTCTTTCCTATCAATGAAATCGCTTCATTCTCGAATGCCACTCCTCGCAATGAGGCGGTGCCGTCGTCGAGTAGCAAGGATACCAGCAAGCGTGTTTCTACACTTCCTTCCTTTCCGCATTGGGAGCAGATGGTGTCTCGGTATTGAAGTTTGGCCGCGCAGGCGGTGCATCGCACATAGTATCCTTTTCCTGGAAACACATCCACCACGTGCACGTTTCCTTCGAAAAAGTCGTTTTCTTTCAAGGCGGAAAAAGGAATTTTTTCGGCGGGTGTAGTTGTGAGTGTTTCATTTCCTTTTTCGAGGGAGTAGGATCCATTGTATCCCAATGAAAGTTGGGTCTGTCCGTTGAACACGCCCACGCGGGCATTGTGCAAGTTGAGTGTGTCTCCAATTTTGATTCCTTTTTGGATGACTTCATCGGCCTGTTCGTTCCAAAACGTAAAGAGCGCTTCTCCGGTTTCATCCATGAGTCGTAGGCTCACGTATTTTCCTTCCTTTCCATTCTTGTTGAATGTTTTCAGGGGGTCGGCTCGCTTGATTTGCGCACGTACGTCCACGTTGTTCATCCCGGGTTTCAATTCGCCCATTTTCATCTGCGTGGCATTCCTTTCTACCAATGGAGTGCGGATGTTCATTTCTTTGCTGAGGAGAACCAATGCGCCTTGTTCGGTCAATAGTCCGGCGAACTTGGCGATTTTCTCGTCCATCTTTTGACGAATAATCGCCTGTTCGATTCCCGATTCTTCCGACATGCGTTGGAGTGTCGTGTTCACGTCGAAGGTGAGGGCGGTCATCCTATCAGTACGTTTTGCACCCTCTTATAGGTTGGTTTTTGTCGCGCGAGTTAAACGCCATCCTTTTTATTTGTACAAGCTGTGGTACTGGTCGAATGTGGGAACAGATTGGGGATAACATTTACGCGTCGTTTGGCACCGAGAGCGCCAGCCACTCCTACGTTTTAGTCGGAAAGAAGGTCGTGCTGATCGATTCCGGTCTTGGGGGCAGTTCCCGTCAGTTGAAAGAGGGTCTTTCTTCGATTGGCTTGACTCCACGCGACGTGAACATTATTCTTCACACACATGGTCATGCGGATAATTTCGCATTGGATTATTTGTTCCCTAAATCCGAAGTATGGATGCACCCGGCAGATGCCATGTATGTGAACGCGAAGGATCCCGTGTTCTCAGTCATCAATGGATTGAATGTTCCTGCCGTGAAATGGCCGAATGTCGCCCACACCTTCGTGGATAAGCAGGTATTCGACTTGGGTAATTTTTCCGTGCAGGTTATTTTCACTCCCGGACATACAAAAGGAAGTGTTTCCTTCATGGAGCAGAATAAGCGTTGGTTGTTTTGCGGGGATGCACTATTTTCCACCGGATTAGGACGATGGGATTTAACGAGCGGGAATAAACAACAGGTGATTTCTTCGGCGCGCAAGATTTTGTTTTCAAGTCCAAAAATGATTCTCCCGGGTCATGGTCTTCCCATCAAGGCGAGGGGAAGCGCATCCATCTCGAGACAATTGGAGCGACTCATGGTTGAGGAAGTCCCGGAAGCGTTCTACTAGCACAATACCTTCTTCCTCCCCCTCGTGTTTTCGTCAATCTCCCGTTTTACTTCCGTGTGTTTGTCGAAAATGGGTGTTTTTAAGCTGAATTTCCTTAGTTGAGAGTGTGAGGGATCCCCCATGCTGCATACGCATCCTAAAGTGAAAGGTGAGAAGAAGACGAATAACGTGTCGCATTCTCATTCCATTGGTCCGACATTTGGCCCCGTGTATGCGGGCTTGCTGGAGGATGCCAAGAAGAATCCCGGTCACGTGTTTGTGGTCATTGATCCTCCCGATCATACGCCCGAACAAGTGAAGGAAATCGCCAAGGCCGCGGATCGCGCCGGAGTCACGGCATTCTCCGTGGGTGGAAGTTTGGGGGCGCAAGGTAAAATTTTAGATGATTGTATTGCCGCCATCAAGTCGGTTTCCGAGAAGCCCGTGATTTTGTTTCCTGGAAACATTGCCACATTGTCTCCGCAGGCGGATGCGGTCTATTTTATGAGCCTATTCAACTCCTCGGATCCGTACTATATTTCGGGAGCCCAAGTGGCGGCCGCGTATCCGGTGGCGAAGATGAAATTGGAAACGATTGGGACCGCGTATTTAGTGTATGAGCCTGGCCAAGCGGTGGGGTGGGTGGGGAGTGCCAAGTTGTTGCCGCGGAACATCCCCTATTTGGGTGCCGTGAATGCATTGGCGGCGCAGATGCTGGGAATGCAACTAGTTATTTTAGAATCCGGTTCCGGCGCCCCGACCTGTGTCCCTCCTGAGTGTATTGGGGCGGTGCGTAAGATGGTTCATTTGCCCATTGTGGTCGCGGGGGGCGTTCGTACACCCGAGGATGTGTATCGGTGTATTTCCGCCGGGGCCGATATTGTTCACGTGGGAACGAGTATTGCGAAGGCCGCCGAAGGTGATATCAAGAAGGCCGAGAAATTGATGAAAGAATTGGTGGATGCGGCCAAGAAAGCGGGAAAAGCGCGCTGATTCAGAGAGATTGGTAATAATTTTTCAGCAGCAACGCATCCTTTTCTTGTCCCGGGCATTCCGTGATGCAGATTCCACCGACGTTGTATTCCTTAAAGCTCTCGGCCATGGCTTTCCAGTTGACGGTGCTCTCTGGGGAATCGAATGAAGTGTGATACTTCTCTCCCTTATCCGAGAAAGTAATCCCGCAGCACTGTATGTGGAGGTCTTTGAGATAGGATGAATCAAACTTTTCTATTTTTTCTAATATGGCATCAAATTTTTCTTTGGTAGTGAGGCTTCCCTTGCTGGTGGCGTGGGCGTGTCCGAAGTCCATGCACCATGAGATTCTATTTTCTTGTGCAATCTCCATCACTTCTTCGAGTGTGCCCCACTGGGATAATTTTCCGGCGAATTCGGGGGCAATTTTAATCTTTATTTTATCGGCGTCCAATCGTTCATAGATTTGCTGGCAGGCTTCCTCGATTTTTTTTTGGATGGTTTTGGAATCGTCCGCGTGTCGGAAGGCGGCGTGCACGGCCACGCTTTCCGCGCCGCACAATCCTCCCATCTTGCACGCGAGGTAGAGGCGTTCAATACTTGCGTCGAGGGTTTCTTTTTTTTGGGAATTCAGGTTGATGTAGTAGGGGGCGTGGACGCTGAGTCGGATTCCGGCTTTTTCTTGGGCCTTATTGACCTCTTTGGCCTTGTCTTCGTCCTTGATGTATACGCTTTGAACAAAGGCTAGTTCCATCGCCTCAAGTCCGAGTGTTTTAATCATCTCGATGCCCTTCACAATGCCCTTTCCCTCTGCCGCGAGGGGTATTCCGGAGGGTCCGATGGATAATTTGTGGGTCATTCTGTTTCAGACGTAGAAAAGATACTTAATGTCTTGGTTGCTCGACCTCCATATGGCTCCTAAATCCACGGTTCGTTCTTTTGCAAAGCGCCTTAAGGATGCGCATTCGACCATTCGCTCCTCGTTTGCCGGCAGCACCCCATTCAAGGTGACGCTGGATGCAAAAGTTGAGCGTGGAAAAGTATCTGATTTTGGTTTTGAGACCGACGCCCCTGCGGAGGGTGTGCGTATTCTGAATGCGTCCTGCGCATTGTTTGTGGGAAAGTCCCAGGAGGAGTGTGAAGCACTCGACCTCTCTATTTTTCTCTCGATGCTCTCCCTCGAGCACGAATTTCATCCCCTGGGCGTGTTTGCGTGGAATGTGATTCAGGATGCTATCGCCCGATTGCCTTTCAATGATCCCATGTCCAAGATGATTAATCGTATTTCCCAGTGGCACGATGAGTTTCCTTTAGGTGATCCCAAGGCGGATGAAGAAGATTAATTCTCAGATCCATTTACCTTGCACTAATTGCACGTAGGTGTCTTCCAGGGCTTGTCGAGTGGAGTGTTTGGGTTTCCATTTGGTTTTGAGGGCCTTGCTAATATCGTATTCGCGATGCTTCAGCATGCGTTTCACATGCGGCGGGGTCAAGAGGGGTTTTTTTCCCAGTAGTTTTCCTTGGATTCCAAAGAAGTAGGAGACGGCCATTCCTAATACAATGGGAATGCTTCCCGGTCGTTTGACTTTTAGGATGTCGGCCATCATGTCGACAATCTCCCTAAGCGTGTGGGCTTCCTGCTCGGCGACGAGGTAGGCCTCGTTGTACGTGTCGTCGTTTCCCACGCACATCGCGATAAAATCGACTAAATCGTCCACCTGAATCATTTGCCAGGCGTTGGTTCCTTTTCCGATGAGGGGGAATCCTTTCTTGATGGTCTTGAAGATGGATGCCCAGTACTTATTGGGTCCCACCACGATGGCCGGTCGTACAATCGTGACGGGGAACACTTCCTGCATATTCCACACGAGGGTTTCGGCCTCCTTCTTGCTTCGCTCATAGGCCGTGTGAGGGTTGGTTTCGCTGTCTTCGCGTATTTTTCCTTGGGTGTCTCCATATATTCCAACCGTGCTGAGGTGAATGAATTGTTCGATTCCTTCCTCTTCGGCCGCCGTGAGGAGATTGCGCGTCCCCTCTACATTTGTGCGGAACATTTCAGTTTCTCCTTTGGTTTCTTCCAATTCTGCGGCGGCATGAATCACAATGTCCACGCCATGGATGGCTTTCTCTACATCCTCCAATTTGGTGATATCCATCCCCTTGCGTCGGGAAAACTCCACAATCGTGTGTTTGGTTTTGAGCTTCTCCACGAGTCGGGAGCCAATCATTCCGGTGCTTCCAGTGATGAGGATCTTCATTCCAATTCCCTTGTTTTGGTGGTTATAAAAAGCTTGGCACGATTTGGGAGATCCATTCCGGGAAGAGATACGTCGCGAGTATCCCCACAAGTAAGAACGGGGCGAACTTGGGGAGGTTGCGATACACGGGAATGGTAGAGAGTCCCTTGTGCTTGAGCGCGGGAATGTCTTCTCGCGAAATCAAATCGCTTATTTTGGTCCCCCATTTTTCTTTTTCTTCTTTCGTGAGGTGTTCAATGGCTAAGACTTCGTCTTCGTCTAATTCATTGAGTGGAATTCGTTTGAGGAAGGCGTGTTTTTTCACTTCCTCTTCAAAGGCGTAGAAAATCAATCCTATTATCAATGCGATTTCCAGCAAGAGGAGTGTAATCCCCCCCGCGGGGAGTTGGGCGTTCATGTACAGGAACAATGCAACAAAAACCACAAGGAGAATTCCCGCTCCTTTCTTCCGAGGGGTGTTCCAGTGGATTTTGGGCTTGCTGAGGAGAAATCCTCCCACGTAATACAGGCAAAACACCATACATGCGCTCAGGGCGCCAATCAGCAGTACGGCGAGGGGGAAAATCATCCCCTCATAGGTGGGTTGTACAAGGGCCATTCCGGCGAGGAGCTTGATGTCTCCTCCGCCCATTTTGCCTGAGCGATACGCCAACCATCCAACCCCATAAATCAACCCCGCGAGTAAAAGTCCAATCCACTGCTGGGTGATAATGGTGAGGATGATTCCAATGGCGATGAGGGGATACGTGATCCAGTCGTAGATGTATCCTGTTTTGATGTCCGTGTAGGCACTGATGGCCCCGACTACCACGTTCACGAAGAATGCAAGCTGGGGGATCATTGTTTGTTCCTTTATCGGAGTTTAATCTTCTTGGGTTTCTGGAATTTCTTCATCATCTTCTGCATGTCCTTGGGGTTCTTGAGCGCGTCCTCGTCGAGGTGCTTGAATTGCGAGACCATTTTCTTGAGTTGGCGGTAGTGTTTCAATAATTCTCGCACGTCATTCTCCCCTTTTCCGCTTCCTTTTGCAATGCGGGCGATGCGAGATGAAGTGATGGTTTCAGGATCGTGCTTCTCCTGTCGCGTCATGCTGTCCATCATGGCCTTGTAGGCATCCAATTTTCCTTCTCCGACTTCCAAGTCTTGCTTGGGAATATGGTTTCCCATTCCTAGCATTTCCGCAACTTTGGACAACGGCCCTAACTTGCGAGTGGATTCGAGTTGCGCGTAGAATGTTTGGAGGGTAAAGGGTCCCTCAAGGGGATTAGCGGCCGAGGCGCTTTCCACTTTCAGGTCTTCCATCTTTTCTAATAGTCCCTTCAAATCGCCGTATCCCATGACGCGTGACAAATAGCGCGGGGCATCAAACGCTTCCAAATCCTGTATCTTTTCTCCCACCCCAATGAAGTGTACGGGTGCGTTCGTGGCGCGGCATGCGGATAATGCGCCTCCTCCCTTGGCACTTCCGTCCATTCGCGTGAGGATGACGCCGTTCACTCCGACTGTTTCATGGAACGCCTTGGCTTGCTTTTTCGCCTGCTGTCCCACGTCGCCACCTAACACCAACCACGTGTGTTCGGGCTTCAATACGGCGTGGATGCGCTTTACTTCATCGACCAATTCCGGGTCGAGCGCGCTTCGTCCGGCGGAATCCACAATAATGGTGTGGGCTCCCTTACTGAGCAGGTCCACAATTCCTTGCTTGACTACGATGCTGGCTTCTTTCTCATTGCGGTTGGAGTAGAACAAAACCCCGGGGAGTTTTTTCGTGAGCTGTTCCAATTGATCAATCGCCGCCGGTCGGAAGGTGTCGGCGGCAATGATTCCTACGCGCAATCCCCTCTTCATGTAATAATGAGCCAGTTTAGCGGCTGAGGTTGTTTTTCCAGATCCAAACAATCCAACCAACAAGATGCTGTGGGGTTTCTCGGGGATCTTGTTTTCTTTTCCCCCAATCAAATCAACAAGAGCATCGTACGTGAGGGAGATGAGGTGTTCTTTTCGGTTCAATCCCTTGGGAATATTTTCAGATAGGGCGGCAGCCTCGAGCTGCTTGGAGAGGCTCAATACTGTCTCAATATCCACATCGGCGGATATCAGGGCTCTCTGGAGTTCCTTCACAAGGGTCTTGACACTATCCTTGTCGACCACCCTCAATGCGTTGAATGAGTCGAAGGCCTTCCGTAAGCTGTCGCCGAATCCCATATGGACTATTTCCCGTCCTGAATGATTATAATAGAGTGTCGCCTCCTCCCTAGAATGTGGCGTCGCCGTGGATCCTCGTCCAAAAAGCGTTTCCGTAAGGTTTCCGTGGCGCGTCGGGCTGCTATTTTTAGGATGGCTCCGGAGTCCCGAAAGGCCTTGTTGCGGATTGCCCGCAACGCCATCCGGGTAGCTCGGGGAGTTCGGTCCATGACGGTGCCTTCGGACCACCTCATTTTCGTCGGTCGGGGAATGCGTCCTGCGTTTGAGGCCTATGCTGCGCTCTATCCGGCTTCCCCTCGTTCGCGCCGGAAGGTCCATTATTTCATAAGTCCCAGTCAGCCCGACCCCACGGTTGAGCAGAACGTGGGGATGATGGTCCACGCCCTTCGTGCCCAGCGCGTGGTGGGGGCTCGTCCCGTGCGGTATGTGGTGGTGGATTATCAGTATTTGGGAGGGACCCTCGCCACGCTGACAAAGGCCATCCAGCGCATGAATCCTGAGTCGCGTGTCGTAGTGTGGCAGGACCTCCTAAGTTATTCTTCCGCGAATGTGGCCGAGAGTCTGTTGGTAAGTTTGGATCGCCACCCCCGCACGTTCCGCAAGACGGACGACGGTCGGGTGGAGGGTCCATTGGATGATTTCTCGCGCCGGCAATATCTCTATCTCTCCCGGGCGATTCATCATTTCGCGAAACGAGTGGCAGACTAATCAGCAGATATTCTTGTGGTGCTCGTACATGAAGGCCACATCTGCGTGGTGCTTCTTGAGTTCCTTCACCACTTGGGCGTGGAGGGCGTGTGAGGACACGGTGTCAAGCTTCTCGAGTTTCTTCTTGATGGCATTTGTTACCGCGGACGCAATCTTTTCCGCTTTTTCCGTCTTCATCCCGTCCACGTGACAGGCTTCATACACGGAGGCGTATATTTTTCGCTCGTCGAACTTCTCCGTGTGTCCGCGTCGTTTTACAACCATGCGGGAGGTAAAGTTTTTGGTTTTCCCTTTGGTTTTGGTGGTTTTTGTTTTCATGTGAGTGTCACCCGAAGTTGATGGTTCCATTCGAGATAAGGATGAGGAGCCAGCCCATGGAGATGAGTAATAGTCCAATCAGGAGGCGCATGTATCCCTTGTTCTCTTCCTTGAATTTCTTGAAGTCCGCGACTTTTCGTCCAGCTGCCACTGCCAACAGGATGACAATGAGGGGGGATACGAAGATAATGTTGTAGAGGATCAGCAACAACAAGGCCGTGAAGTCGAAGTATTGAGAGAGCAGCGTGATGATGGCCAAGTAGGGGGCGCCCGTGCAGGGGAGTTCAACGGCTGCCACAAACGCTCCGAGGAAAATGACCCCGGGGACGGTGACATTTTCGGCGTACTTGTTGATTTTCTGGGCGTACTCATAGGGGATTTGGAGCGAGAATCCTTTTCCGTACCAGAAAAAGTCCTTCACTTCTAACAATCCCGCGAAGACGATGAATAACCCTACTGCGATGGAGATGTATTCGGACACATACAAGGGAATAACGGAGAGGAAATAGATCAACCCCAATCCCGCGAGGAAATACGTGGTGGCGACCGCCGTGATGTAGAGTCCGCCGAACAGCAGCATGTCGCGCGTGCTTTTCTTTTTCCCGAGCAACACCGTAATCATGAGGATGAGTACGCCAATCGCGCAGGGATTAATCGAATCAATCAACGCGGTCACGATAACGGTTCCAAGTGTGGGGAGATAGGCTTCAACGGCCATGCAGTTCACCTCGATTCATCGCCGATCGATAGGACGCGCAAGAATGGGCGGTCTTCGACTTGGGGGTGTCATATTCAATAATCAAGCAGTCTCCAGGAGGGACGTTGGCATAGGGCGCCATAATCTTCTCCAATCCCTCAGGGAATTCGAGCTTTTCCTGGACGTAGGTCCAATTCTTCGCGCTTTCGGGGTTGGTGATGTACAATCGGAACACTTGCAGTTCGGCCCGCTTTCCACCGCACATTCCCTGCGCCGGGAGGTTGACGTTTCCATTGATCGTGGGGATGTTCATCCCGCTTCTATCCACGGTTCCGCCAATAATTTCGAAGAAGTGATGGAAGGATGCCTGGTCCATATCGAGGATGGTTCCCTCAATGTGCATCCGGTTGTCATTGTGCTCGTGGACTTCCCACGTTCCCACGCGATTGTCCCAGCCGGTAGGGTCTACCACATCGAGGAATTGTCCGCAGTTCCATAATTCAAAATCCGTGTGCCAGTGCACCGGTCCCCCGGTCGGAGACACGTGGTTGGTGTAAAGCGTAGCCCCTGCGAGATAGAGGTTGCTTCCCACGGCGAAAAACACAATCGACCAAAACAAGAGTTTTTTCATTTTCTCCTTGCGGGGCTTGGTCTTGATGGAATATACCACTAGCAGGATGAGGGCGGCGGCCGAGACTAGGACCACATTGTAGGCATTGTCTCGGAGGGTATTCGCAAGGAGAATGGAAGAATTGACAGTCCCTCCGTCCATTTGGGCAAATACGACCGAGGACCCCGTCAGGAGGACCAGCGCAAGGAGAAGTGCGTGCGTGTATTTCATTCCCAAACTGACTTTTAGGGGTTTATAATCCTGTTTCTATCGTCGTCGCTTGCCGTTTCCAGTGGGGTGAAGTACCATGCCCATGGCGAAGGCAAAACCTCCAAGCCCGAGGAATAATAGTAACACATACGGCCACGCGTCCTCCCAACTCGACACTTCTTTTTGGGCGGTATACTGAGCGATTCCGGGGCTGTTGGTGGGAGATCCGACGGCCTGATGCTCTTCATTCTGATCATGCACCGGATCCCCCGTCACCACTTCGTGGGCGAGCATCCCGTTTAGGGAAACCAATAGGATTAATCCAATGAGAATCCACTTCATCATTTCGTATGAGTGCGGGCAATCTTTAAATGGGTGAGGGAATCAGGAGTGGTATGGAGTTCTGGGAGACCTATCAGCAGTCCATCCTCTTTCTGGGACTCATTCTCTTCTTCTTGCTGTATGTGTATCGTCCAGATTATTCTTTGGCGAAGTTTTTACGACTGGTGTTGTTATTGGTGGCCGTGTGGTTGTTCATTCAATTTCTCCTCGAGGGAGGGGCGCTGAACCTAGTAAATGCCCTCTGGAGTTTTTTCTTCCGCGATGTTGCGATGCGAATTTAGTTGGTGGAATTATTTCTGCACGAACTGCTTGTAGGTGGTATCCACGGTGGTTACGATAAATGGTATGAAGAATAATAGGAAAATGGCCAACATGATGAGATTGGCAGCAAGCGCGTGAAAGGGAAAGAGAATCATATATGCAAAAGCCGCAAGGAAAATAGTTAGGGGGGTGAAAGACATGGGGAATCCCAAAAGAGTAAATACAATCAACGTCACCATGAGACTGAATTCAAGAGTCATGGGGGGGAGGAAGAAGATGTCACTAATTCCATTTTTTCCAACTACTCCAATGAGATAGAAAACGACCAGTAGGAGTAGGAGGTTGACTCTCTTGGAGATTCCTTTTTCCAAGACTACCAGCCAGGCAATTCCGAGCGTGACGATGACGCTCAGGGCGCTCAGGAGCAAAGCCACATTTTCCTCAAAAAGCATACATAATTTAGTCGTGGAAATGCTTAAAACACGCGCATAAGCCATTTCGGCGGGTGCCGTGGTATGGGTATTATGCCGTGGGGATGAGTCGGTCGAGGAAGGCGTCTAAGGAAAAGGGGGTCAAATCCTCGTATCCTTGCCCCACACCAAAGAAGAGAATGGGCCTCTTGATTCGATGAAGGATAGTCAACACTCCTCCCCCTTTGGAGTCCGTATCCAACTTGGTGAGGATGAATCCATCAATTCCAATGGTTTGGTCAAATGTTTCCACTTGTCCGAGGATGGCTTGTCCCGTGTAACTCTCTCCGATGTATATTTTCAAATGAGGCTGGATCACGCGCTGGATTTTTTTCAATTCTTCGAGCAAGTTCTTGTTGGTGTCTTGTCGTCCCGCCGTGTCGATGATGACCACGTCGGCGTTCTCGGCCTGCGCTGCTTTCACCGTGTCAAATGCCACGGCCGCGGGATCGGCACCATATTGGTGTTTGATTAATCGCACGCCGAGTTTTTCCGCATGCACCCCCAACTGTTCAATGCTTCCCGCACGGAAGGTGTCCGCGCTCGCCAACACCACACTTTTTCCTTTCTTTTTCAAATAGTTGGTAAGTTTGGCGATAGTCGTGGTTTTTCCCGCCCCATTCGGACCAAGGATGAGAATGACGAATGGTTTTTGCGTCTCTATGCGTCGATCGAAATCTAATTCCGAAGGAGGGAGTATCTCATACAACGCCGCTTTGATCTCAGAAAGGATAATCGTGTTGGGATCGTCTCGCGAAGAGATGGTTTTCCCGCTCAGTCGCTTCTCCAGTTGAGTGATGAGCGCTTGGGCGGTTTCCAATTCAACATCTGCTTCTAACAATGAGAGTTCAAACTCTTCTAGGAATGATTGAACGGTCTCGGGTTTGAGGGTAACGGTTCCCGTGAGGAGGCTGGTGACTTTTTGCGTCACTCCTATTTTGGCCTTGATTTCCCTTTCGTCTCGTTGCTGTATCTCTGGAAGGGAAGTGGGAGTCAATGGTTCGAGGGCCGGTTTCTCCGCCACGGGAGGAATGGGCGTAGTTGGGAGTTCTTTTTTCTCCACTATGGGAGAGGAAGTGCGTTCGACCTTTTGGGTTTTCACGATTGGAGTGGGGGTTTCGATTTTCTTTTCTTCCACTACGGGGGGAGTGGCTGCTTGAGGAGTTGGTGTGGGGGCGGGTGCCGGAGCCACCGGTGAGGTCTGTTCAGTCGTGTGTCCGAGAATCTTTTCCGTGAACCCTGCAATTTTTTTCTTGAGCAGGTCGAACATGATTTGTTCTCCTTATTTCTTCTTCTGTTTCTTTTGCACGCGGGCCTCTTTGGCCATCTCAACCATGGCGTCTAGGCTTTGGAGGTTGATGCTCGCGTCCTGGATGCGGGAATCGAGGTATTTCATCTCGTCCTCAATGATCTTCTGTCGCTCATCCAGGTCCGATTCAACCTGCTTCTTGGTGGCGTTCACAATCACATTTCCAGGGAGGGTTCGCTTGAATGCGGTGGAAGTAACGGTCCCTTCAATGAGGATTCCTCCTCCTAAGGGGATCAAACTTTCGACTTTTCCTTTCTCTCCCAATTCTTTCAGCGTGGCGCGCACGTTCAAGTGTTCCAGCATGATGCGCTCGGTTGAGCGTCGCTGTCGGATGAGCTGCTTGACCTTGCGTCGTTCCACCATTCGTAATTGGAGGACCTGTTTGAGGTTGAGTCGTTTCTCGCCGGGTTTGGCCATTTCTTTCATGGTTACCATGTTCATTCCTTCCTACTTGTTTTAGTCCGATAATGCAATTAAACCTACTCGTTGAGCAGCCCCGGGTGCAATCCCTCGTCGATTCGGGAAAGCTCGGGTCCACTCGTTCGCTCCCCCACAATACTTCCGTGGGCGTTGGCTAGGATGGAGTTGGCAATGAAGGGGTCTCCATAATTGGCCGTGGTGGTCATTCCGGGCACGCGGAATACGCTTTCCAGCCATTCCATTTCGTGGGGTTCTGTTTTAGGGTGGGCTAAGAATCCTTTGTCCGTTGCAAGGACGCAGGAGCCAGCGAGTTCGCTACCGGCAATATTCTTGGCATGAAGTTTGACGTTGAAGAACTTCTCCAAGTTGGCCAACTCTAACGGGTGAATCAAAGGAGATGCAATTCCAGCATTGGATTGCATACACAGGAGGTTTCCCACCGCCGTAATTCCGCGAACGGGGTGGATGTTTAGTCCTATTTTTTCCAAGTGGTCCTTCTCACTCTTATCAATCGTGTAGGATACCGCGAATTTCTTCTTGAGTCCGCGCGATAATGCGCCAATCAAATGAGAATTAGCGATGGTCGTAGGAATGGCTTCCACGTTCAACGTGTCCTCAATTCGTTTCACGTCTTTGCTGTTCAAAAAACTAGGAATCAAGGCGATCTCGTCCGTCACGGAGCAGAAAATCCCCACGTAGGGGGAGCCGTGCAGAGAGATCGTCTTGATGCTCATACAATCCTACTACTCGCTCTTCGCCTTAGCTTTGGAAGTGGTCTTCGCGGGCTTGGCTTCCTTCGTTTCGGTCTTCGTGATGGCCGCTTCCACTTTTTCAGTGGTTGTTTCCGTCTTCGCCGATGCCTTGGTTTCCTTCTTCTTGGGGGGAGCCGCGGCTTTTTCGAAGGTTTTCAGGTCATTTCCTTCCGGGATGAAGACCCATACATTTCCGTCCTTCTTCCGGATGACCACGTTCAGCTTGTTGAGCTTGTGATTCATCCCTCGCGCCCAGATGGCCGCGTTCACGTCGGCGGAGATTCGGATGTTTGCGTTGTCGGCGTGCGTATGCTTCTTCACGAACGCGCGGGTCGCCTGCAGCACTTTGTTGGCGAACCGTGTTCGGGGGATGCGCACCGCATCGTTGTATCGGATTACGTATTCTTTTTCAGCCATCTTAATCGCCTCTCACTTGTTTGTGCGCGCGCTTGAATTTCTTCTTGTGCATGCGGTGCGTGTTCGGGTTTCCCTTTCCCACGTTGCGCTTGGTTCCGCGGATATTGCGTCCGATCTGCTGGGTGGCCTTCTTGTGCATCTTGCCCAAGTCGATACTTCTCCAGTGTCTCTTTCCCTTCGTGTTGTAAATTCGTTTGCGTTTCTTCTGCATGGCGAAGACGGGCGCATTCGTCAATCCCGGGGTTATTTTCTTTCGGGTTGAGATGATGAATTTCTTCATTTCCTTTGTTTTGTGGCTGCTCATAGTTTTTTTCACGCTCATTTCCGAGTGATTGTCATGTTTTTCTTGGGGGTGAGTTGTCCGAGGAGGGATTTCACTTGTTCGTCGGTGACTTTCCCTTGGATTCGTCCCTGCTGGACCAAACCTAACAGGCCCTGCGCCACCGTGAGGTATTTTTCCTCATTGATGAGTCGCACATTGGCCAGTCGTTGTTTGGCTTCGGGGGTGAGAATCCTAGAGAGTACCGCGTCGAGTTGCTGGGCCATCTTCATTCGTTGCTCGGCGACATTTGGTTGGTCGTCGGGCTTGGCGCGCAGTTCCTGTTCGCGTTGGGCTCTCCATTGTTCCTCATTCATTATTCCTCACTTCCCTCCTTCTTCTTGGCCTTGACGTCGTCGCGCTTAGCGTCCTTGTCTCCTTCCTTCTTTCCGCCCTTCTTCAAGGCATCTCGAACATCGGAGTCAGTCTTGGTTCCTTTCTTGAACACGCGCTTCTTCTTGACGTAGTTCTTGGCCATTTCCGCGGCGAGTTTGGACATCTCATTGAGATACTTCTGTCCTGCGGGAGTAATCGTTCGTCCGCCCTTCTCACCCATCTTGATGAGTCCGGCTTTCTGTAATTGCTGTAATCCTAATCGGATAATCTTTCCACCGGCTTTGTAGTGAATGTGCGGTTTTACTCCGCGAGCTTTTCGTCCACCGTAGTAGGATCGCAAGCTTTCGGTTCCGACCGGTCCGTCTTTGAAGACGCGGTACAGGATGCTCGCGCATCGGGTGTAGTACCACTCCGGGTCATTCGGTGCACGCTCGGCGTGGGCACCGGTCTTGACATATTCCGCAAATGCGGGGGACTGTACTTTCTTGTGTTCCTTCAGGTCTTTAGCCGTAGCCGCTAACAGGAAGGGGGTTGGAACGTCGAATACGCCCATGTTCAATCATCTCCGTGGGTTGCACCTTTCGGTGCGTTTTCGTTCAACAACTCAAAAATGAGTCGTTCTAACCCTAAACCACTAAAGAGGGTTTATAAAGAAACGGCCGGATTGGGCCTCTTTTTTCTCGATAGGGGCTATTTCTTGAACACGGGTTTCCCGCCCCATCTCCAGGAGGGTTTTTCCCCCTTCGTGGAGGCAATAAACATCAATAGTCCGATGGCGAGGAGCATTCCAATCGTGAAGGGGATCACGTTTCCAGGTTTGGATAAGGAGTAGGTTTGGGTGATTCCCACAATCACAAAAACAAACACGAGTGTCACCACCCACCCTTCCCACGTAATGGGGGTCCAGCCCCATCCATATTGTTTGGCCTTGAACCAAACTTGTTGAGCGTCTTTTTTCATTGGGGCTTCACTCTCCTTCGTGTGAGGGTATTGCATATCATGCAGTTCATGTTCATCGTGTGATTCGTTATGCGTCGCGTGACATTCACGCCGTCCATCCAGTAGTTTTCGCAGGTTTTGCAGAAGCGGTTGCGAATTTGCATAGGGATGGGCACGCGGAAACGCGTGGAGAGTCCGCGGATGAGCTGGACATATTTTCGTGCACGAGTGGGGTGTTCGTGGACGTTCTCCGCCGCCAGTTCATCTAATCGCCACATTCTTTCAATGGCGATTTTTTGAATGCCTGTGAGTGGGCGTACTTGTCGTTTCTCGGAGGCCATGGTTTAATGGTTGAGTTGGACCATAAAACGGTTTGGAAAAAACAAGTTGAAAGTGCAGCCAGTGGGATTCGAACCCACGTCAAGGGCTTGGAAAGCCCCTATACTGACCACTGTACTATGGCTGCGGTCGTACTAGAGTTCCCGCGCAATAATGATTATAAAAGCCCCTTCAAGAAGAAAGAAATCCCATGCAGCGACCGGGATTTGAACCCGGGTCGGAGCCTTGGGAAGGCTCCATCCTAACCACTAGACTATCGCTGCGAAAAGAATGCGAGAGCCGGGATTTGAACCCGGGCCCAAACCTTGGCAAGGTTCGATCCTAACCACTAGACGACTCTCGCACTGTACGAAAATCCCCGGTGATGGTTTTTAATGGGTGTTATCGCCCGATTCGGATTCCCTCTCTTTTTGGAGCTTTTCAAGCTGTTTCTGGAGGTTGTGTTTGATCATGGAGTTGGTAGTTGCTTTGATTAATTCTTCCAAATGTTCAGGAGTGGCTTCGATGGGTTGGAAGTAGAGCTCCCCATTCGGCCCTTCCATCAGTACTTCAATCGTGACGGGCTTGTCTTTCTTGGGGCTTTCGCTTTCCATGAGAGTGGAAGCGTTCTCGGATTAATATGGGATTACTTTCCCCTCTTGCGTCGAAAAAGGGGCGGTTTGGGCGGCACGGGGGTTTCTTTTCCTCCGGGCGGAATGAATGTGTTGGCTTGGATGGCCCGGGCTCGTTTCATGGAAGCAGCAGCCCATTCCTCGCGTACTTGTATGCGATGTTTCACAAGTGCGAGGATTTGTTTTCGTTGGAGGAGTTTTTGATATTCAACCTCGAGTGGAGTGCGAGGGGAATGTCCGCTCATGAGTCGGGAAAGAGTTCCGGGCAATGTTTTGAATTTGGAGTTTTCCGGTTGAATCAGGAATTCACGTAGTGTTTTCCACGCATTGGTTTTGGATTTTGGAGCGGGCTTTGGAGGGGATCCCTCGGCTTTCCGTGAGAATGCGAGGTACAGCTTTGGTTTTTTTCTTTCACGGATATTTTTTACCGTCCGTTCGATGAGTTGTGCAACAGTCCCAGGGTATGCTTCTCGCGCGATGTGATGCGGATCTAATAATTGCGATCGTGTGGCAGAAAGCAAAGGTTGAATGATTGGATCAGGTATTGGGATTCCTTGCTTCGTTGCCTCGTTTCTTACCTCTTCAATCGTGGGGAGACTATCAGCCAATTTTTTTGGAGTAGGCAATCCTTGAATGGGCTTTCGCGCGGATTCGATGAGGTAGAGTGCCTGTCTCAAGTTAGACAGGTAGGGGTTCCAGGAGAAGGTCATTCTTTCCCAGAGGGATTGTTCACTTATATCATTTTCGAGTGGCCCCGGGCAGAGTCGAACTGCCGCCCGATCCATGTAAAGGAACTATCCTAGCCGTTAGACCACGGGGCCAACCGTCGCACTATTTTGCCTCAAAATAGGGTTAAAAGCCCGCCTTCCAAGAGCAGGGTATGGCGGCCCATCCCCTTTCCGAATTGGTGACGTTTTCTCCGAACAAGAACATTCCCATTCATCGCTGGTTCTACTACCGAGAAGGATATTCCAAGCCCTTCGTGGAGTGGGCGATTCAAAACTATTCGCTGGAGGGTCCCGTTTTGGATCCCTTCTGCGGGGTGGGCACCACCTTACTTGCGTGCAAGGAAAATGGACTAGACTCGATTGGATGTGACGTGTCTCCCCTCGCACGATTTGTTTCGGAAACCAAAACGAGAGACTATGATGTGAACGAGCTGAAGGAAGAGTTTGCTCAGCTAAAAAAAACAGAATTTAATTTTCCACGCGAAGGGCGAGTGGATAGTTGGGTGGCGAAGCGGTTTCACAACCAAACATTTCGTGAATTGTTGACAGTGAAGAAATTCCTCGATCATGAATACAAAATGTCTCCTTTACATGATTTGGCCCTCCTTGCGTTGATTGATTCCACCCTGCGTGCGTCGAATGTGGAACGGATGGGCGCGAGTTTGCGTCGTTCCTCAAGCAAGGGGTACAAGCCCATCAAGAAGTTCTGGTTCCAAAAGCTTGAATTCATGCTTAAGGATCTTCAAAAGGGGCAAATTCTTGGACCCGCCCCTCAAGTAATCGAAGATGACGCTCGCATGCTGAAGAAGATTGGAAAAAACACCATTTCAAGCGTAATTACTTCTCCTCCCTACCTGAACAAGATTGAGTATGCTTCGGCGTACAAGCTGGAGCTCGCATTATTTTTCGAAGATCCCAAAACACAATTGCGTTCGTTCGTAGGGAAGGATGTTCATGACACTGCTGGGGGGAGTGACCTCCCCATTGTGGATGCGTACATGAAGGACATGTCGCAGGTATTGAAGCAGCTCCACCGGGTGCTGGTTCCGGGCGGGAAGGCCGTGATTAATGTCGCGGGAGGGGCGTTTCCCGATCGGGTGGTCCATTCCGATGCGATGCTCGTGGATGCGAGTGTAGAATTAGGATTTGAGCTCGTGGACAATATCGTGGCGCGCACCCTCGATGCGTATCAGCGCCACTCTGGTTTTGTAGGGAAAACCAATGAGCGCGTGTTTGTGATTCAAAAGGAGAAATAAATGAGAACGGGGCGATTCAGCCCCGGCTCTACCTTACATGCTCTTCATCATCATGGGTCCAAGTCCGCCGAATAGGAGGAACAGTCCGATTAAAGTCCAGGGGTTCCACCATGCCGGGGCTCCGCTCCACAATCCCAATGAGAGGATCAGGAACAAGATTCCGAAGATCGCCCATACTTTACTGCACTTTCCGCAGAGGTGCATTCCGCACACTCCATGTTCGTCTTTCGCCATAGTTTTTTCGTCTCCTTTCCGCCGAGGCGGACACATTAAGAGGGTCCAAGGTGGGGTGGAATATAAACGATTCCTCTCGGACTCTGGCGATTGACGGGAATTAGGTGAATTTCTATGTGCGGGTTGTATTTTCGTGCTGGAGGCGCTGGATCAACGTGGTGAGAGAGAGGTCGTTCTCCTGCTTTCCTTCTCGCGTACGGACGCTCACGGTTTTGGCCGTTTCTTCTTTTTCTCCTACAATAATCATGTAGGGTACTTTTTCCAATTGGGCGTTTCGGATGCGATAATTCAATGTTTGGTCGGTGGAGTCTAACTCCGATCTCACCCCTGCGTGTTTGAGTGAATCCTGGACGTGCTGGGCGTATTCCCTAAATTTCTCCGAGAGGGGGAGGACTTTCACTTGAACGGGGGCCAACCAAAAAGGGAACTTTCCCATGGTTTGTTCAAGCAAGAAGGCGATGAATCGTTCATAGCTTCCCAAAATCGCTCGATGTACACAGGTGGGGATTGCGGGCTTATCATTTTCGTCGATGTAGCTCAGTCCCATGCGTTTAGGGACCATGATGTCGACTTGTACGGTTGCAATCGTGTCTTCTTTTCCCTTAATGTTGCGTGTTTGGATGTCTATTTTGGGTCCGTAGAATGCGGCTTCATCCTTGGTTTCCACGGCGTCCTTTCCCACTCGTTTGAGTGCGTTTCGTAGCGAGTCCGCGGCGTCTCTCCATCGCTGTTCATCTCCGGAATACTTCTCCGGGTGTCCTTCAAAGTCAGGGAGGGAGAGGCGGAACCAATAGTTTTTGACTCCAAATTTCTCGTAGAGGCGCATGTTCATCTCTAACACGGAAACCACTTCATCTTCGACTTGAGAGGGGGTACAATAGTTGTGGGAATCATTCTGCGTAAATCCTCGCGCGCGGATAATCCCATACATGGTTCCTGAGAGTTCGAATCGATACACGTTGCCCGCTTCGGCCAATCGCAAGGGGAGTTGTTTGTAGCTCTGAACCATCTCCGCGAATATCTTGTGATGGTGCGGGCAGTTCATGGGTTTGAGGTAATAATTTTCTCCCTCAATGTCAATCGGGGCGTACATGCTGTCCTTGTAGTAGGGGATGTGTCCGGTCTGGCGATAGACATTTTCTTTGGCGATGTGGGGGGTGCGCACGTATTGGTAGCCGGCTCGCTCTTCCTCTTCGCGCATGAATTCTTGCAGGGTGTGGAAAAGTTTCTCTCCATTCGGCAGCCAGAGAGGGAGTCCCATTCCAATGTCCTCATTGAATGTGAATATTTTCATCTCTTTGGCTATCTTTCGATGATCGCGTGCTTCTCGTTCTTCGAGTATTTTCAAATGCTCATCCAATTCTTTTTGGGTGGGAAAACTGATTCCATAAATTCGTTGCAATTGTTTGTTTTTCGCATCGCCTCTCCAATAGGCCCCCGCAACTTTCAATAGTTTGATGGCAACAATTTTTCCCGTACTTGTGACGTGGGGTCCGGTGCAAAGGTCCGTAAAAGTTCCTTCCTCATACAAGGAGACCATTTTCTCGTCCAATTCTTTGAGTATTTCCACCTTGTAGTGGTTTTTCTGTTTCTCGAAATACTTGATGGCCTCTTCGCGTTTGAGTTCAATTCGCTTGACAGGAAAATCCTTCTTGGCGAGCTCGCGCATTTTTTCTTCAATCTTAATCAAGTCTTCCGGGGTGAAAGGTCGTTCATAATCAATATCGTAATAGAATCCCTCTTCAATCGCAGGACCTGTGGTAAATTGAGCCCCCGGGAATAATTCTTGGATGGCGTACGCCATGAGATGCGAAGTGGAGTGCCAGTAGGTTTCCTTTCCCTCATTCGAGGCAAACGTATGCACCTTGAATGCGGCGTTCTTCTCCACTTTGTGAGTGAGATCAACGAGTTGTCCGTCCAGCGACGCCGAGATGGCTGCCTGGGCGAGTCGAGCGCCTATTTTTTGGATGGCCTCTAACACGGTTTGTCCCTTCTCCACTTGGAGTTGTTTCCCGTCCGGGAGGGTCAAGTGGATGGGGCTCGTCATAATTGGAAATAGCCCCGGAATGGTTTAAATGGCTGGGTGTGCAGTCGGCGCCTTCCTAATATACGGATTCAAAAGCCTCCGGGATGTATAGGCTGAATGGAGCCAGTAAAGCCCTCCCCGGAGACCTGCGTGAAGTGTCGCGGTCGGTTGTGGTGCGGTCCGACGTGTTGGATATTGGAGAAATACGAGACCAAACAAAAGTCCCTCTCCCAAATGAAGGAGAAATCCTTCGCGGGGAGCTCTCCTCCGAGCATTTTTGTTTCGCATTATGGGTACCCCAAAGTCAAGATTGCACCCATGGCTCCCACGAATTACTTGGATGGGGACCAGGCGGACTTGTTGGATAACCCTGAACGGTGGTTTGGTAAAAGTCTCGAAGATTTGGTGGGGTATCGTTCCCAACTCGTGCGGAGTAACATTCCCGTTTCCATTCACGAAGCGAAGGACCCGGGTGTGGAGTTGCAGAAGATCCAAGAGGTGGCCATGGCCTCTGAGAAGGTGGATGTGGAGGTCGAATTGACCAAATCGCCGGTTTCCAAGCTCGAATTCTCCCATGACGCTCCCCCCATGGGTCCGCAGGCGCCGATGAAGGATTTCAAGTTGCAGGAGAATCCCTCCATTCCCGACAAGGTGGAATACTTGGTCTCCGATACGCACGTCAAAGCGGCCACGGCGATGGAGGAGTTGTATCACAAGGACACGCCGGTGCATCACTTGTACAAATTGTTGAGCGCAGGCACGTTAGGGGAGAAGGACAATCGAAAACTCGTCCCCACGCGCTGGTCCATCACGGCGGTGGATGACACAGTGGGGAAGGATTTGTTGGACCAGATCAAGGACTATCCTCAAATCAACGATTTCCGTTTGTTTGAGTCTCATTTCCTGGATAATCATTTCTACGTCTTGTTGGTTCCCCGCGAGTGGTCCTTTGATATCATGGAAGCCTATCGTCCGGGTTCATTCTGGGCCCAAGAAATGAAGGAAGTCCACATGAGTTGCGACCACGAATTCTATGAGGGGAGAAAAAACTACGCGGAGAATGTCGCCGGGGGATACTATGCGACGCGCTTGGCCGTGTTAGAGTATTTGTCCGAAAACAGGAGGCAGGCGGCGGTGATTATTTTCAGGGAAATTGGCCCCGGCTACGCTCAACCCGTGGGGGTTTGGCAGTGTCGTCAGAATGTGCGGAATGCCATGGAGCAAAAACCCCAATTGTTTGAATCCTTGGATGATGCACTGAAGGGATTGGAAACCAAACTCACGATTCCTATGCGAGAGTGGAAGAAAAATTCAAAGGTGTTGGATCGGATTACGGTGCAACGACGATTGGTGGATTTCTTCAAGTGAGTAGGATAGAATTACTTCTTCTCGCTGGCAACTAATCCTATTTGGGCAAGGAGGGCTTCGATTTGAATGCGTTCATTGGCCCCTTCCACCAAGCGAAAGTCGTATTCTCCAATCCGATCCACTAATCGAATCTTAGTCTTGGAGTCAATCTCTTTTTCGTCCCAATCAATGACTTCTTTGTGGATCTGCTTGATGACGTCTTCTCCCGAGAGTCCGCTTTCCAGCATCAAAACATCGAGTTTTTCTCGCGCGGGGAGGAATTTTCCTTCCATGGCCAATTGGACCATTTCCTTGATTTCTTTGGGCTTCGCCCGATTGGCTACGGTGTACACAATGTCTTCCGTGATTTTCTTTTCCAACGCAGAAGCGGCTTGCAAGACATTGGTGGCCTTGCGCATGTCTCCTTCTGCGATGTATTCTAACGCAGTAATCGCTTTCGCATCCACGGTGAGTTTTTCCTCGTGAGCAATGCGTTGAATTTGCTTCTCCAAATCTTTGATGTGTAAGGGTCGAAATCGAAACACCACGCAGCGGGATTGGATGGGTTCGATGATGCGAGAGGAATAATTGCACGAGAGGATGAATCGGCACGTTTTGGAATATCGTTCCATGGTGCGGCGTAGGGCTTGCTGTGCATCGGTGGTGAGTGCATCACATTCGTCCAAGAAAATAACCTTGAAGTCCGCGTTGAATGCAAGGGTGCGCGCAAATTCTTTAATCGTAGAGCGTACCACGTCGATTCCTCGTTCATCGGAGGCGTTCAATTCCAAAAAGTTGCGTTGGTATTCCTCCCCAAACAATTCCTTCGCGAGGGCCACGGCCGCCGAGGTTTTTCCAATTCCAGCGTGTCCAGCGAACATGAGGTGGGGCAAGTCACGCGTCTTGACGTAGCTTTCCAATCGTTTCGTGATGGGTTCCTGTCCAATAACCTCGGAGAGGGTCTTGGGTCGGTACTTTTCAACCCATGGTAGCTTGAGGGTGGTGTTTTCCATCATGAAGTAGGGATGCGCACCCGGGTTTTTTAGGGGAGTGGGTGAGCCCCAACCCGCTTGTTTTTATTCCCGGTCGAGTTGCTTGCGTCCATGCGTCGTGTTTCCTCTGGGCAGGGCTCTCTCGAGTATCTCTTGTTGCTCGGGGCCGGCTCCTTAGTGGCGTTGATTGTTTTCCTCTTGCTTATTTTTCTAGGTCCATACGGCGGGGGTTTGTTTGATCAAAATCTTCAGGAGTATGAGAAGATCGACCTCTGTTCGGGATCCGACAACGCGGCGTGCAGTCTCCACTTGAATTGGAATGATGGTCTGCTCACGGCGCCGAATGGGTTTATTCTCGAGGACACGACCTGGAGAACCCTCCAGCTAGATGGGATTGGGTTCAAAATTTTCTGCAAGAATGGGATTTGTGACGGAGGTAGTTTCTATGGTGGGCAGGGCCCCATCATCACGCTGGAGTTTCCCGTAACACCGGCTGGGGGGGTTTGTGATCCGGCTACCGAGAATTGCGTAACGCTTCCCTTAAACATGTGCGAGTCCGAGACCAGCGATGATGGTTCGGGTCCCGTCGTCAAGCTCACGGGTCCCTGCTCCACGGAGTTCGATTTTTCTGACTTGGATGCACTTCCATCTTCTTTCATTGACGACGCAACCTTTCAGTTGTCACCTGCCGAGCCAAAGAAAGAGGTGGTTATCGTTTCCGTGGGTAATCTCAACCACAAGGATTTGGTCTCCGTTCAGATTTTTATGAAAGTTTCCCAAGTCGCACCTGATGGAACCACGGTAAAGGAAGGGTGGGACACGGATGCCGATAAACTTTCCTGGTACTCCACGAGTCCATTCCTGCTCGGGTCTTCATTCCAGTGCGAGAATCTGGGCAATCCTGCGCCGAGCACACCCTATGTTCAGTTTGGGTGTATTTTTCCTCCCAATTGTTCCCCGCTCAGTTGTCCAGCCCCTTCGACGAGTCCCATTTCAGGGAGTATCGATGAGGCATGTCAATCCTTGGGTGTGCCTGAAGGAGAGTTTGTTTGTAGCGTGGGGGACTCCTACGAGAGTGCGTTTTGTGTCAACGTGAGCGGAGTCGATTCCTTTTTCACGCATTCGACAGGGCCGAACAAAAAGGGTCCCTTCATCAGCATGGATATTGCCCCCATCAAAGGGGCGGTGTTTCTCCAGAACTTCGCGCCTGTTTTTTCGGTGGGAGTGAATGGGTTCGATGTTCAGTACAAGTCTTCCTGCGGCACCACTCCCGATGTGACCTGCGGACAGGCCTTGTGTAACGGGTACACCTCCGAGCTGGCGAATCTCGAATTTTATGTCTTGAATCCCTCCGCACCCATTGCGGATCCCCTGATGGCGTGCGCCTTGATGACGGACGCCTCGATTGCTTCTCCTAATGTGCTTAATCTGGATGTGAATCCGTTTCCCGGGGGCCCCAAGATGGGTTTTCTGGATTTGGATCCCAATCCCGATGATGATGTAGAGGATTGGTTTTACACCTGCAGTCAACCGTACGATTTCTACACGCAGAAGTTCAAGGACAACATCCTCAACGCTCCGGCGTCTCCGGATGTGATGTTTGTGGGGATTCGGTATCCCAATCCTCCTTCGAGTGCCTTCACCTTAAACTCGGTTTCGCCATTTTCTTCCACGTTCGCGTCGATTGGGATGAGTGCGTTTTATTATTCTCCGTAGCCGAACCCGCCCGTTTTTAATCCCCTTCAGTCGTGTAGGGTAGTATGCATTCCCGTCACGTGAAGGGTGGTATTCTCGTAGTGGTGTCGTATGTCTTTCTCTATCTTCTTTACGCCTCCTTGTCCTTTCTGCCCAAGTGGGACGGGTATGGTCAATCATTCTTCTCGGGAAAGCCCTTTGACGGGTATGTTTTTGTGGATCCCTTGCTGTGGTTGATTCCCCTGATTGGTTTCCTGTTTGCCTGGGTTTCCATCTCTTGGTATTTGCGCCACTTCAAGGATGAACAGATTTTGTCGGTCCCTTTTGCGTTGGGTTTTGTGATCATTTCCTACGTGACGTTTTTCATCGCCCTGATTGGGTATTTCTGGAACAACGCCTTTCTCACGGCGATGGTGCAGGGCAAGCCGAGTCCGGGGTTCTATTCGTTTGGTCCCACGTGGACGTTTGTCTCGAGTCATTTCGTGGAGCAGCTGCTTCCCTCTCCCTTTTTCCTGTTCGTCTTGTCCGCGCTTCTGGGGTGGGTCTCCTATGTGTTGATTCATTCCTATTGGAAAGAGAAACTCCCCCACCTTCTCTAAATCTCCCATTATGTTGAGGGTCGCGTTGGGTTTCCTTCCCGCAGGCTTATAATCCTGTTTCGCCTTTTGCATAGTTTATGGTTCGAGGGGAATTTTCATTGGTGGAGCAGGTCCACCATCAGTATCGTGAGAATCTCAAGCTCTCCCTCTCCTTTGCCATCCTGCTTGTTTTCGTTTTCTTCTTTTTGCGCTTTGGAAATATGTCCTTGTTCAACGGGACCATCTTCTTTGACTACTCCTTCTTTCCTTTAGCCTGGGAAGTGGTGCTGGCGGAGGTGTTGGCGGGATTGGTTTTCATCGCCATGTATTCGATTCTCTTGACCTTGCTCATTCTTGCGGTGCGCAATGACATGTCCCACATCAAGGTGCGCTACTACTTGCGTGAGATGGTGCAGAAGTTCTTCGTGACCATGTTCATGTACTTTGTCTTGCTGTCCGTGGTGTTCATTGCACTCGTAATCCTTGGGAGTATGTTTCACATTCCCATTCTTGGGCTCAACGCCCTCTTGCTGTTGGTTTCTATTTCCCTCGTCTTCGTCCCTCAATCCTTGGTGATTGATGAGAAGCCCATTCGTGAGGCCGTATTAACCAACTGGTATGTGATTCGCCAAAACTTCTTTGAGTTCCTCTTAGTCGTGGTCTTGGGTACCGTTCTCGTGGGGTTGCTTCCCTTAGTGGAGGCGTTCATTGATTCCTTTGTGTATGCCGGAAGATACATCTCGGTTTTGTTGATGTTCGGCTTTGTTATTCCATTCTTGGAGATCCTGAAAACAATCTTGTACATGAACCGATTTGAACTCGTGAGAGGTCACGAATACGCGAAGCGAAAGCACGCAGGTCTTCGCGGACACAAATAGGGTGTTATTTCGTTCTCTTCTTTTTGTAGTCTGTTTTAGCCTGAGTTCGATTTCTACCGATTTCTTTTTCGTGAGTTTTTTCGCATTTCTCTTTTTTTCTTTCTTTTTTCGAGCTGGCGTTGGGCAATGATTATTTTGCGTCGATCGAGTGAAACCATGTCGAGGGTAAATGGAACAGGGTCCAATGATTCGCCGCTAGGTGTTACGGGGTTCAATGGGATTGTAAGGGGCTCGGTTATTCGTTTTTGCCTTTTCATGAGCTGTTCTGGGAATGCCTTAATCTTTTCTCGTATCTGCCCTCTTTCTTTCATTAGGCGAATGGAGCCAATCTGATTGGGCGATAGCATATATCGATAGGCTGGGATTCGGAATACCTCCTCAAATGCCCGTCGAGCGAGACCGGATACGAGGTATAGCACGAGTTCTCTCCTTCGTCCCGATATGTTTCCTGCACTGGCATAGGGGTGTTCGTTTCCCTTGCGTTTGTACATGTTCCTTACATGTATGGCATCTCCTCTGAAACGTAATAGAATTGTTCGAAGGTGTTCGGTCCCTCGGAGAGTTGGTTTCCCTTGACTCTTGGCGGGGTCTTGGCGGCTCATTTTTTCTCGAGTGGCTGTTACGACTTTTAGATCAGGGGATTTACGAACGCCTCGAATGAGGGCGTCAAGTACGGATAGGCTATTCTTGAATCCTTCTCCCTCATGAGTGGCAGAGTCGCCAACTTGTTGTATCGCGAGTAAAAGTTGTTGAATTGTTGGTCGGGCCTTGTTGAGGGTGGGGTTATTGGAGTGCAGTAGGTGAGTAAGCATTCCTTTTACTCTTTTGACGCGATGATTGAATTTGGTGTATTGGATTTCACTGGACGGGTCATATACCAGTCGTGCTCGCTGGAATGGGTGCATAATAATGGCAATTTCCCTTTTTCCCTTGCCGCGATTATATGGAGTTACATAGAATTTTGCATACGCGGTGTGTTCGGTTTCTCGGGCAAGTTTAAGCATATCTTCTGCAAATCCCTTTCGTCGTTTGAGTTTGGCGTTCGATGCCAAGAATCCGTGGAATAGGTGTTTGTTGGCATTTCGTAATGTTTTTCTTCGTTGAGCCAGTTCTTCAGGGCGCGCTCCTAGGAACGCAGTAATTATGAGTTCTCCATTTTGAGATAGGGATGTGGTGAAGAAAATCCTAAAGGGTCGCACCGCGAACAGCTTACGAATTTCAATTTCGTCCGCGGGATTTTGGGCGAACTTCTGGATGATTTCGTCGGGGTTCACATCGAGTTTGTATCCCCCCTCTAACTTCTTCGCGAGCCCGTCAAGGGCCCGCATAACTTTATCGGTCTCCTGATTGAATGGGCTGTTTTTGAGTTCTCGGAGTAGTTTGGCGCGATCGAAATGGGCGATCTGATTCATGGTGTGATTGGGTGGAATTGATTAATAATTATGCCTTCGTGTAATAGTATTCGTTCGCGCGCTTCTGTTCCGTGTCCTTGACGCTTCCGAGCTTGTTGATGCGCGGTCTTTTCGTGTTCTGGTCTCGTCGCACGGTGATTCCTAGTTGGGACAATAATCCATTCATTCCTTCTTCCATGCTCAGGGGCCCCCTCACGTGTCCTTTCTTTCCGGGGTCTCCGTCGAACAATAATAGTCGGTCCGAGACGTAATCCATGAACATGAGGTCGTGGTCCACGGTCAGGACGCTTCGCTCGGTGTTATCCACCACGTTTCGAATGACCTTTGCCACCTGCAATCGTTGTTCCACGTCCAGCATGGCGGAGGGTTCGTCCAACAGCACCAGTGGAGCGTCGGATCCCAGCGCCGCCGCGATTGCCACGCGCTGCAATTCTCCTCCGGAGAGCGTGTCGAGTTGTTTCTCATACAATGAGGGCAAATGCAACGGCTCAATGAGGAGATGTTTAGCTTCTCGCATGTCCGGAGCGAGCTTCCCATGGAGGAATTCCTCCACCGTCGTGTGGGGGGTGGTTTCCAAATACTGGGGTTTGTACGCCACCGGCAATCGTTGGGGCAAGGGTCCTTCGGCGGGTTGGAGGATTCCTGCGAGTACTTTCACGAAGGTGGTTTTTCCGATCCCATTCGGTCCCAGGATTCCGACGCTTTGATGCGTGGAGAGGCTTCCCGCCTCCACGTTCAGGGAGAACTCTCCCTGTTTCACGTTGAATGCGGGCCAGTGCAGGAGGGATTGCTGCTTCTTGATGTCTCGCGCTCCCTTTTCCATGAACGTGATGGGGTGGTCACGAAAGCGGTAGTTTTCGTCCTTGGCATATCCTTCCAGGTAGAGGTTGATTCCTTCACGCGTGGGGTGGACGGAGGATACGACTCCGAATACGGCGGGGGTGCCAAACATGAGGTGAACACTATCCGAGAGGTAGTCCAACAAAACCAGGTCGTGTTCCACTGCGATGACACTCTTTTCATCCGTCAATAAATTGCGAATGAATCCCGCGGCGCGCAATCGTTCACGTATGTCCAGATACGAGGAGGGTTCGTCGATAAAATACGTAGATGCATCCTTCAATGCCGCAGCCGCAATTGCCACCTTCTGTAATTCTCCTCCCGAGAGTTGTTTGATTTCTCGCTGCGTGACGTTGGTCAATCCCAATTCTTCAATCACGCGGTCATACTTAGCAGGGTTGATGGGGTGGAGTAATTCGCGTACGGTTCCCTTGTGTACGAGGGGAATTTTTTCCACCATCTGGGGCTTGACCGAGAGGACTTGTTTCTTTTGGGAGATTTTGGAGAAGAGGGTGTGGAGTTCTTTTCCTCGGAACTTTTCTAGTGCTTTCTCATAGGAGGCGGTTCCTTCGTAGTCTCCCAGGTTGGGCGTGAGTTGTCCAGAGAGAATGGAAATGGCGGTTGTTTTTCCGGTTCCATTCCGTCCAACAATCCCAACCACCTTCCCATTCTGGGGGAGGGGAAGTCGGTGCAATCGGAAGGCGTTTTTCCCATACGAATGGATGGGGTCCCCAAAGTCCACGTCCAGGTTGATGATAGTAATCGCTCCAAACGGACAGACGCGGGGGCAAATCCCACACCCCGTGCAGAGTTCTTCCGAAATGACGGCTTTTACCTTAACGGTGTCTTGCGTGATACAGTCCTGTCCGGCTCGGTTCACGGGACACTTCTTCTGACAGACCCACCCGCACTTGTCGGGGTAGCACTTGTTATGGTCAATGACGGCGATTCGCTTGAGAGACATAGATAGTTAGCTCCCTCACGCCTGGAGGAAGAGTACGGCCATGAGGGCGAGGAGGATTCCTCCCCACAGGATGGCCCCCCAAAATAGGGTCCCGATGACTCTTCCGAGGGCGATGCCGGCATCCGTGAACAATCCGTAGTGGGCCAGTCCCCCCATTACTAGGAGAGCGGCCACGGCTAGGGTGAACCATCCAATCTTGGAGAGGGTGCGCATACACGTATTTGGGGCCGGATGGCTATTTTAAACAACGCTCGACCCATGCCTTAGAAATGAGGATTTTACGTCTGAGTGCATTGGAGAAGCGAATCGTAGTCGAGTGTCATTCCTCGGACGATTTCCCCTTTGTGGCCTCCCTCATCCGGGAGGGGGATTTGGTGTTTGGGGAAACCGACCGGGCCATCAAACCCAAGGAAGCCGGGCAAAAGGCCTTCCGTTTACCGATGAAGTTGTTGATCAAGGTGAACAGCACCGAAGTGGATGAGTCCACTCCCTCCTTACGCGTTTCCGGTTCTATCGAGGAGGGTTCCCCGGCGGAGTTTGTGGAGTTGCATGCGCACCACTCCTTAGTGTTCGGTCTCTACACCCCTATTTCCATCACCAAGAAAGAGTGGCTCTCGCACGAGATTGAGAAGATCAAACAATACGAAAAAGATTCTCAAAAGCCGCTATACTTTAGTGTGGTGTTGGATGATGAAGAGGCGCGCCTCATTCAAGTGTCGAGTTCAGGGTTGAAGGAGGTGGGGGTGATTGATGCGCAAAAATCAGGGAAGCAATACCAGAATGAATCCAACGAGGAAAAGTATTTTGCCAAGCTTGCAGAAATCATTTTTGCGTCTCCTTTGCCCACCATCATCCTTGCGGGTCCGGGTTTCACGCGGGAATCCTTGGTGAAGTATTTGCAGGAGCGAAATCCCAAGACGAATCCTAAGCAATTCCTCTCCGTGGCCACCACCAACACGGGGGAGAAAGGGATGCGAGAGGCCCTTTCAAGCCAATCCATCGCCAAAGCCCTCGGGGAATCACGCCTGGCCAAAGAGGCCTCGTTGATGCAGGAAGTTTTATTGCATCTGGGAAAGGACGACGGTCTTTCTGCGTATGGTTTTTCTCATGTTGAGCGTGCGGTGAAAGTAGGGGCGGCTCACACGGTGTTAATCTCCTCTACGTTTGACCATTCCAGTCGTGAGAAGTCCTCGGCCCTGCAGGAGTATTGTCACCAATCGGGAATTATAGCGTACGTGTTGGATGTCAAGCACGAGCCGGGAAAACAGCTCGAAGGCCTAAGTGGAATTGCTGCGCTACTGCGGTATCGATTTGAATAATCGTTTTTTCTCTATTCTTTTTCAGATGGAATTCGGTATTCCATCCACTCTACTTTCTTGCTTTTCACCAATTCCTTGATGTTTTCCTGGTTCGTTGAGAGTCGGGACGTATTAGCCTTGAATTCGCAGAATACGATCTTGTCATCCAGGAAGGCAATTCCATCGATGGGGTTTCCCAGGAAGCGAAACTTCTCCTTATCGTAGGGGAATTTCTCCGAGAGGGGGATCCAGTTCTCACTCATCTTCCCATACTTTACCGATTGGGATTGCTTGGAGAAGGATAATTGGTTGGCATACGAGGAAAGCTCCTGAATGCGCCGATAGAGGAAGAAGCACGCCCCTGCGAGGAGGAGGATGATGAGTCCCATGAAAAATTCAAGCATGAAAGTGGGAGAAATCCGTCCCTTATTAATGATTTTAGAGGTTCTTCGCCACGAAGGAGCCGTTTTGTGTGTAGCCGAGTTTGCGGTAGTATTCTCGCACGCCAATTCCAGCAATAATGTTCATTGTTTTGAGTCCAAATTCTTCCTGGGCCACTCTTTCGGCTTCCGCGAGGAGTTTCTTTCCTAACCCCTTGTGCTGTCCACTCTTTTGGATTTGCTCTCCTAAGGGGATGGACTGCCCATACACGTGCAATTCGCGAATGTACGCCGAGTTTTCTAACTCAGTGAGGGTGGGTTGATGGGGGATGCGCAGGCGGGTGAATCCAATCAAAATATCCTGCTCCACATCCTCATAGGAAAGAAAGATTTCCTTTCCCTTGGATGCTTCATAGTCTCTTCGCACCAATTCAATCTTTTTGGGAGTCAATCCTTCTCGGGTGCGCTTGAATCCGACCTCTCGGCAGCGGATACAGCGACACTGGGTTCCTTCTTCTTTCATGCGCTCATTCACCAATTGTCTCAAATTGGTTTTCTTGACCCCGGCCGAAATATTCTGCGAGGGAATGTCTCGCTGCACACGCATAATACGAATCCATTCCGGAGCGGCGGCCTTGACTTTCGAGTAGAATGTGATGGCTTCCTCTTCCGTAATCGGGGTGTATTCTCCTCGCATCATCTTCGGATACAGCGCGGTGTTCTCCACGACGGCCAGGGGGTACAATTTAATCATGTCCGGTTTGAAGTTGGGGTTTTGAAACACTTCCAAATGGGCTTGCAGGTCGCGTTCGAGGGTGGATCCCGGGAGCTTGCTCATCATGTGATATCCCACCTTCAAGCAGGAATCCTTCAGTCGTTGCGTCGAATCAATGGTGGTTTGGATGGTGTGCTGCCGGTTGAGGGTTTGCAGCACGTCATCATACACGGACTGCACTCCCATCTCCACGCGTGTGGTGCCCCATTCGAGCATGCGGGTGATATCACTCATCTTGGCCACATCCGGTCGGGTTTCCATGGTGATTCCTATCACTCGATTGGGGGATGTCTCGCAGGCCTTTACACTCTCGACAAGAGAGTCATGCGGCGTTCCGGATATTCCATCTAAACAGCCGCGCATGAAATAATACTGGTATTCTTCCGGCATGGAGAGGAAGGTTCCCCCCATGATGATGAGCTCACACTTGTCGGTGCTCTGTCCCGTGCGTTGGAGCTGGTCGATGCGCGAGTAAACTTGCTTGAATGGGTCGAAGTCATTCCGGTACCCTCGCTGCGCAGCCGGTTCGTCTCCGGTGTAGGCGGGAGGGGCCGGGTGATGGAGTCCTTTCGGGCAATACGTACACGTCCCATGTGGACAAATGTGAGGTTTGACCATCGCTGCGAGCACAGCAACCCCGGAGATGTTTCGGACGGGTTTGATGGCGAACATTTCCATTTGTTCTTGCTTAAGGGGTGCAATGGTTTGGATTATAGGGAGTAGGTCCGGATTCGTTGGGAGGTGTTTGAGGTTTAACCCATCCGCGAGTTCTCTTTTCTTCTGGTTGAGCTGGGCGACGGTGTTAATTTTCCCCTTCGTCATCTCTTCGTGGATGCGCCGAGCCAGCTGGGCAGTCTTGGCAGGGGTATCCGTCGGGTTGGTCATTCAATGAATGGCTCCCGGAAGGGCTAAAAAACAGCCCCTGTTTTCAGAGCAAGAAGCTGAAGAATGCATTCGCCAGGTAGTGGGAAACCAACGACACGGCGAAGAAGGGAAACCCATACAGTCCCGCCGAATACCGGTCTTTCAATGTGGGGTTGGCTACTAATGTGGCGTGGAGTGTGTCCACCGTCGCGCGATTATCCGTGCGCACAAGGGTAATGTCAAACGTCTTGGGTCCCGCAAATCGAGGAACCACCACAATGGGCACGGTAACAAAAGAATGGGGCTTCATGGCAATGGTTTGTGCCTCGCTCCAAACCGTGGGGAGGGCCGGTTGCACCAATACGTTCACGGGGGCGGAGGAATCGTTCACTAATAATACGGTAAAACTCAACGGTTGGTTGACTCGCCCCTGCACGTTTTCCGCGGAGAGGCTTCCTTTCAATAATCCTTTTTTCACGCTCAACTTGACCGTGTACATTTCATTTTCGAGCACGCCTTCTTCTCCGACGAGCTGCACGTTGAAGGTGTAATCCCCTTCTCGCGTGAGGGGGCTGGTTTGAATTCGCGTGATGAGGGATTCGCTTCCCTCTTCGGAATCAAAGGTTTGAATCCCATTGGCGTTTCCATTGAGGGAGAGGATGGCTTGGTTCCACAGGACGTCTTTCCCATATCCTGAGTTGCGTGAAAAGATGAGTTCGACTTTTTCTCCGGGGGAGATGCTTCCGGCGTCCAATATTCCATTGGGCTTGGCCTTCTCCACGACCGGATCAACCAATGACGCGTCTGCATGGACAAGCATTCCGAATGATACTAGGACCAAAAAACACGCCAAGAGAATAGGGGATTTCATTTCCTCAAGTAGGCTTTTACTCGTTAAAAATCCACCGTTTTCAGAGGTCCTGATTGACAAGCTCAAGTACGGATTGGGGGTCGAAATAGTATTGCTGGATGACCTTCTCCACGTCCACCGCCGAGCGAATGTTATGTTTGAGCATCCATTCTAGAATCTTCTCTCGGACTTCCAATTCCTGGATGACTCTCGTCTTGCTCTTCCCGGAAATGTCGGCCAACTCCTGCATGGTGTGCGACGGGGTGTCCGTGCGGAGGATAACGTCCGTGTCGGGGTTTCTTTCGAAGAGATTGGACAATAGCACGTTCTGATCCAAATGCGTGACTTCCGCGACCTGCATGACTCGGCGTTTCATCCCTTCCTTGGGGTCGTAGACTTTCTGCAGGACCACGATGAGGTTGAGCAAGTGCACCAGTGTTTGAGGGACATTCATGGGTTCCGTCGTGAGTCGGACGAGCATCTCTCGGGCGGTGTTGGAGTGTAATGTTCCCAAGCATCCTTGGTGTCCGGTGTCCATGGCCACGAAAAGTGTTTGGGCTTCCTCTCCGCGCACTTCTCCCACAATGATTCGGTCGGGTCGCATGCGCATGGAGTTCTTGAGCAAATCATTCATGCTCACTCCCTGCGTCGTTCCAATGGATGGGCGAGACTCCATCGCCACCCAATTTTCTCGTCCCTTGAATTGTAACTCCGTCGTGTCTTCGATGGAGATGATTCGTTCCCGGTAGCGGATAACGGTGGAGAGGGCATTCAAGAGGGTCGTTTTTCCGCACCCGCTTCCACCGGTAACAATCAAATTCATGGGTTGAACATTCATTCCCTCCACCATGATCCAGAGGAACGCGGCGAGCTCCGTTGAGAGGGTTCCTTTAGCAATCAGTTCCACCATCGAGAGATTTTCCGAGGTGTATTTTCGTATCGTGAGGGAGTGACCAAAGGGAGTGACGGTTTCAAAGGTCGCATTCAGTCGAGATCCATCGGGCAAGCGTGCATCCAACAGGGGTTCTCGATCCCCGAATCCTCTCCCTGCAAACTTCGCCGCTTTGGATACAATGCGAAGGATGCTGGCGTCGTGGGGGACCACGGGAATATCGGTCTTACACATTCCGTGTTTCCGATGATACACGAACACGTTGCGCGTGGCGCCATTCACCATGACTTCTTCCAAGTCGGGGTCGCGCATGGGCTCGCCTAAGTATCCGTATCCGATTCCGTCATCCAAGACGCGGGTGATGAAGGCATCCATGTTTTTCACGGGGGCCTTGTATTCTTCTAGTATTTCCTTCAGCTTGCGTGCGAGCATCGCATAGTCTTCGTCTGCGGGAAGTTTCTCAACCAACTCCATGGAATCTGAAAGGGAAAGAATACGGGTCTTGAATGCTCCCGGGAATGTGCGGGGGAAACTAGGGGGGATGAGTTGGGTCCATTCATCCGTGTGCGCGCTTCGGTTGAGGGCGGAGGAGAGGGCGAGGGCGAGTTTTTTCTCATCCTCGCTCAATTCGTCGCGGTGGATATCATAGAGGTTGTACGGGAATCCCTCTCGAATAATGGCATGGGGCCCGCGTCCCAGTACGACGCCTTCAACGGGGTTGTTCGTGGGATTCATTTCGCGAGTAAAGCGTCGGATTATATTAAGCCGAGTGGTGGTTTCGCGGTATGGTTCCCCGTGCGTTGCTGAATGGAGTATTGCGCAAGATTACTCCCTCTCCTTCGGATCGGAAAGGGGAAGAAAAAATGGTGCGTTCGCTCTTGAAGAAGATCAAATCCTCCAAGGGTCCCCACGTGGGGGCGGTGTTGGCCGGTTCCATCGCACGTGAAACCCACTTGAAGGGGGATCGCGACTTGGATATTTTCGTATTCTACTCCCCTACTCTCTCGCGAGATAAGTTTCAGTCTGCCGGGTTGAAGTTAGGTCATTTAATCTTTGGTAAAAACTTCCACGAGGAAGCCTACAGTGAACACCCCTACGTGCGCGGGGTCATTGACGGATACAAGGTGGAGATTGTTCCCACATACAAAGTGGAAAAGGCCCACGAGAAACTCTCCGCGGTGGATCGCACGCCCTTTCACGCGGCGTACATGCAGAAGAAACTTTCTGAGAAACAAAAAGGGGAAGTCCGCCTGCTCAAGCAATTCCTCAAGGGGATATCTGCGTATGGAGCCGATGTCAAGATGCAAGGAGTTCCGGGATACTTGGTTGAGATTCTCATCCTTCAGTATGGGACCTTCGAGAAAGCCCTCGAAGGAATGTCCACGTGGAGAGATCCCACCGTAATCGACCTAGAAAAGTATTATGCCAATTCCCCGGCCGTGTGGCATCGCTTTCCTAAATCATTCTTAGTGGTGGTGGATCCCACGGACTCCACGCGCAACGTGGCCGGGGCACTCTCCCACAACCAGTTCGCGCGGATGATTGCCGCGGCGCGTTCCTTTTTGAAGAAGCCCAAGGAGTCATTCTTTTTCGCGCATCAGGAAAAGGGGCTTCCTCTCCAAAAAATCAAATCTCTCCTGCAGAAAGAAGAAATCGTAGGGCTACAGTTCGCCTATCCAAAGGAAGAATTGGAAGACGTGGTCTGGGGACAGTTGTATCGTGTCAATTCCAAGTTTGTGAATACCTTGGAGGAGCACGACTTCTCGATTCGCCGGCATTTTGAGTGGACGAATGGAAAAGACGCGTGTGTATTGTTGATTGATGTGGAAAATCCCCAGTTGCAAAAATCCATAGTGCGAATGGGTCCTCCCGTGATTGATGGAAAAGCCTGTGAATATTTCCTCGCCGCCCACAAGAAACCTCTTTCAGGTCCACGCATCGAGAAGGGGCGATTGGTTGTCATTGAACCCCGTAAAGTGCATCATATTTCCCACGCATTAGAGATTGAATCCGCTCAGCTCGCCAAGACTGAATCCGGTGTTCTCCAGGCCGCGCTGCAGAAGCGACAAACCCTTACTGAAAAAGGGATTCTCGCGCTGTGTAAGAAGGACCCTTCCTTCGCCAAGGCCTTCGGAACCTTCCTGCAGGGCCGAGAATGGTTCCTCTGACCAACCATTAAATAGGCCCTTGTTTTCCTTGGCAAAAAGGAGCTGGTTTTCCCTATGTCTGAGATGGTTTCCCCTTTAGTACGAAAAAAAGTCATCATCATGGGGGCCGCTGGGCGCGATTTCTTCGACTTTT
This sequence comes from uncultured archaeon, assembly GCA_964557045.1. Taxonomy (GTDB): domain Archaea; phylum Iainarchaeota; class Iainarchaeia; order Iainarchaeales; family VGJJ01; genus VGJJ01. The sequence continues at coordinate 741 of CAZKYB010000002.1, read as the reverse complement.
ATCAGTTCTACCGTAACAACGCCTACTATGACGTGGTGTGTTTCACCGCGACCCAAATCCCGGGAATCGAAGGGCGGAAGTTTCCAGCCAAGCTCGCCGGGAAGTTGTATCCCAAAGGGATTCCCATTTATCCAGAGGAAAAGCTCACCGAATTGATTCAGAAATACAAGGTCAATGAGGTCGTGTTCGCGTATTCCGATGTTTCCCATGAAACGGTCATGCACAAGGCCTCCCAGTGTCTGGCGGCCGGAACCAACTTCCGTTTGCTGGGCCCTAATGCGACAATGCTGAAGAGCACCAAACCTGTCATCGCCGTGTGTGCGGTGCGCACCGGTTCGGGAAAGTCTCAAACGACACGTAAGATTGCCTTGTTGTTGAAGAAGCACGGTATTCGCGCAGGTCTTATTCGTCATCCCATGCCGTATGGGAATTTGGTCAAGCAGGAAGTGGAGCGCTTCAAGCACTTGTCGGATTTGAAGAAATATAAGACAACTATTGAGGAGCGAGAAGAGTACGAAGAACCCATTCGAAACGGTATCACCGTGTATGCGGGAGTCAATTACGAGAAGATTCTCCGCCTCGCCGAGAAAGAAAACGATGTTATTTTGTGGGATGGAGGAAACAACGACTTTTCATTCATTCATCCCGATTTGCTTTTCGTGGTAGTGGATCCCTTGCGCGCGGGAGATGAGATGCGATACCATCCAGGGGAAACTAACTTGCGGATGGCAGATTACGTCA
>CAZKYB010000001.1:67339-77529 GCA_964557045.1 uncultured archaeon | reverse complement strand
GGTAAACTTCCGCCACCGGTTCCGCCGCAGCCAATCCCATGAGGAGAATCCAGGAGATCCAATACTGAAGGGTCCCCACCACGCTCCAGATTCGCCAAAAGGCAAACGCCGAGGCAATCTTCTTGTCGTGCGCGAACAACTGAACGCCGACCGGGAGCATAATTGCAGCTACGAGCGACAACAAGAGGGAAATTCCCCCGAAAATAGCCCCACCCACAATCAAAAGCATCAAGGATTGAATGGCCATGATGGGATTGACCGTCAAGCTCTGGAGGATATGACCAACCAACGGCAATGAGACTGCGGCGCCCAGCAATAATACGAGCAATGCAGGCAAAAAATACAGGATGACAATCACGAAGACCATTAATCCTGAAAGGAACAAGTCCACAAAGTCATCAAACTGGGGCATCTGATCGTTCCCATTCAGGGTGCGACGAGAAAGCTCCAATCCCAGCCCATGCATCAAGGGTCGCGTGGGCAAGAGGATCGTGAAAAGGACCCCCAAGACAATAGTCACCGGATCGGTGCGCAGGGGTCGTTTGACCGCCTCGACAAAATCAACCATACTTTATCTCCTCCACTCCAACAAGAGCACTACAATTCCCCCAAACGGGTTGCCGTTTATAAATCACGTCCTTCTGTTCGCGTGGGAAACCTTCCCCATTAAAGGAAAACCCTCCCCAGGTACTATCATGCCGTCCACCGCCCCACCGGTCAAGAAAAACTATCCCGCGCCCCACAAACCCGTCGTGGAAAAAGCGTGCGGAGTTATCATTTATCGCGGAAAAAAATTTCTCCTCCTACGACCGACTAAATCTCGATACTGGAGCGCGCCGAAAGGACGCATGGAAAAAGGAGAAAGCGAAGAGCAGACCGCCCGACGAGAAGTGTTTGAGGAAACCGGACTCAAGAATGTGATATTCTACCCCCGTTTTCGTAGGGTCAACATCTACACCATGATGCGAGAACAAGGCTTAGTTGAGCGTCACGTGATATTCTTCCTTGGGGAAAGTAAAAATGGAGACGTGGTATTATCTGACGAACACTCCGCGTTCGAATGGCTATCGTTTGAGGATGCCGTGCAGCGCGTGAAGTTCCCCGCACTCAAAGCCATTATGTTCGCGGCCGCCAAGACCCTCGACCCCAGTTTTACCCTCCCGAATAAGAAGAATCCCGAAGGGAATCGCTCGGATTAAAAACAAGAAGGGGCTCATTCCACGCATGAAACACCACTTTAGCATCCTGCCCGTTTTAGCCGTTGTTGTACTGTTGATTTTCGCCGGGTGCGTGCAACCCACGCAACCTATTCCCAATCCGGATGACCAAACACCGGAGGTTATTCCTCTTCCATCAAGTGGATGGATGGCCTATGCGCCCGTGCAGGCCGACACGAACCCGTGGCAGGCCTATCAACCCGGACTCAACAGCGGAAAGACGGAACTCGAACAAGTCAAGGCATGGCTGGAAGGAAATGGAATCGACGCCACCTCCTACGGATTCATCCCCCACGACGAAGTGGTGTGCCAATCCCTCAATTGTGCGCGCGGAGACTATTTGATTATCCATCCCACCGACACGAAGGCGAGCACGTTCCTCCACACGACGGGATTCTTCTCCTTTAATGAAGTCGGAGTGTTCGCGGCACTATCCCAAGGAGACGAGGCCTCGCAAATCATTACGATTGTCAATGCGAGCGACGAGACTATCTATTACGGCGGATGCAACGATTACGTTCCCTTCCTCCTCACGGACAATGGAGCGATTCCTGGCCCGCTGAAGGATTGCTTCTGGGAAGGAATTCCCACCGGACTCGAAGCCGGAAAATCACAAGATCTTCCATTCCATCCGCAGGATGATGGAATGTACTCCATTCAATTCAGCTACTCAACTGGATGCACCCCCGGAAAGCCCATCAGCGACGCCCAGTGCACCGGCGGAAAAATAATCGAGTCCCTTCCCTTTGAGGTGAGCGTGTTCAGCGCCTCGGAGTTTGTGAAGATGCAATACGAAATTACGCAGTGCAACACGAACCCCTGGCAAGATTTTGAGACGACCACGACCGCCGAGGAAGATTTAGCTAACTTCACGGAATGGCTGAACGACCACGATGTGCATCCTCAATCTATCCAGTATGTGCCTCCTGTGGAAGGACAGATGGTCTGCTTAGCATGTAGCTGCGGACAAGGAGACTATTATCGAATTGTCATTTCGGCCGATCAACAAAACGAGGCCGAAGATATCGGATTTGACTACCTGGGCGCCTATCTTCCCGCCGGAGACATCCCGGCGTTTGAGGATGCCCAATGGTACGTGGCGACCCCGTATCAGTGCTACGCCAACAAATGGAATGTGGAAAAGAAACCCATCCACTCCGCCGGAACGGACATCGCCATCATGAAGGAATGGTTGGAAAGCAAAGGCGTGAACGTGGCCTTCTTGACCTACCTCCCCGGATTCAACCTTACCAAAGAATGCCTGAAGAAATCCACCGACATTTATGGAGTGGGCGTATTGGACGATGATAGCGCCGTCCTCCTCCAGTCCCTCGGATTCGCCGTGGCTGGAAAGACGCAGGTGGCACTATTCACGAGCACCGCAGACGTGGAGCCCATCCCCCTCATTTACAAGAGCAAGTTCTGCACCACCCCTCCGTGGAATGCCCCCGAACTATCCAACGGAAGCGAAGCCGAAGCTAGCGCCGAGGCCGCAGAATGGTTGGCGGAGCAGGGAATTGAGCTCTACAGCGGGCCCACGGTACATTCCACCATTCCCTCCTACTCTGGAACATGCGACACCGAGTCGGGATTGGCGATGAAGATAACCGTTCCCAAGTGGGCCAAGCCCCACTTGATGGCCAGCGGATTCACCATCCCTCCGTATTCATTTGATGCGCAAAATGACCAAGTGTATCCCGTCGTGACAGAAGAAACAGAATCCAACTAGTTGGAATGTTCCTGGATTTTTTTTCAATCCAGGAATCCTTTCTCACGAAAACTAAAACGCTCCTTCCGCGTCACGATGATGTGATCTTGGAATTGAATATCGGCCCACGAACACGCCTCCATCAATTGCTTCGTCAACAATACATCCTGCGCACTCGGCTCACACTCGTGGGAGGGGTGGTTGTGCACCACCACAATTCTCGCCGCTCGGCATGAAACCGCTGCGTGCAACACCTCTTTCGGATCTACCACCACTTGGTATCGCGTTCCCTTGGAAAGTGTAATGGGATTGCCCACACACCGATCACGCAAGTCAAGAGGAATCAACACGAACGTCTCGCGAGGAGACGAGACCAGCAGGCGCGTTACTTCCTCCAGGGCGTCTTCTAGTGAGAGGATGGGTGCTACTCGCACCCCTTTGCGCTTGGCCAATTCTAGGGCGGATTGGAGAGTGACATACTGAACTCTCCCCATTCCTTTCTCGTGGAGAATCGCATACGGGAATTCAGCCAGTTTTTCCAGGGATCCCTCCGCTAGAGAAAGAATCTGCTGGGCCATATCCAGCGCACTCATTCCCTTCCGTCCTGAACGCAGGAGAATCGCCAAGAGCTCGGCGTCTGACAAGACGGAGACCCCCAAACGTAACCCTCTCTCACGTGGACGAATACTCAGGGGGAGTTCTTTGATTCGCATCCACGCTCAACGAGAGGTGTGATTGAAAAACCCAGCGAAAATTTTCGAGAATTCCTATAAAAAGGACGAAAGAATGGAATGAGAATGAAAACAAAGAAAGGGAAAAATAATTCCACTCCAAAAGGGAATGAAAAGACCCTGAAAATCGTGGCCTATTTCGATTTCATGTGCCCTTGGTCCTACCTCACCCGCGCTCGCGTAAAGAAAGCACTCGCCCACACTCACACGAATGCCTCGATGGAGTGGATTCCCTTCGAATTGTACGAGGGAAACTTTGATCATCGCGTGGAACGGAAAAGCATCTACGGACACGAGTCGTTAAACGCCGTGTATGCCGACCTTCGAAACCTGGGACTGCGCGAACACCTCATCATTCACCACCCCCGCTATGAAGGGAGCTCCCGTCGTGCCCTCACGGGGTATCTATTTGCCCGACGCAAGGGAATGGGAGAGAAATACTTGGATGTGATGTTCGAACAAGTATTCGAACACGTGAATGATATCTCCTCCCTCACCGTGTTGAGTCGTATCGCCGTAAAGTTGGGATTCGATGTGAACGCGTTCATGGCCTTTGTTGAGAGCCCGTCCAACCAGTCGCAGATACACACCCTTACGCTAGCCGCCAAGCACAATGGAATCAAAGGACTCCCGACCTACCTCATCAACGGCACCCTGATCCAGGGAGCCCTTCCCGTGAGTGAGTGGGAGTCTCTCTTCCGCATGCATACCCACCATCCTGTTCCCATGATGCGCGCCGTGGAAAAGGAGAAAAAGAAGACTCCAAAAGCCGCAAAGAAGAAATCCCCTCCCAAAAAGGCCCCTCAACCACGACCTAAAAAATGGAAGAAGTCCCGCAAACGCTGAGATGGGGTTTTAATCCCACGCGAACACCTAGAAGTAGAATCCCGATGAAAAACCTAAAAGAGACGAAGGCCAAACCCGTCAAGTCAACGAAAACGACTCCTGAAAAAGCCACTCCGGAGAAAACTACCCCCACGCCCAAGAAAGTGGAAGTTCCCGCGGAAGAAAAAGGAGTTTTGTTCGCATCATTCAACTTATCTCCCGCCCTCCAAAAAGGATTGGCCGAGAATGAATATTTGTATGCGACCCCCATCCAGGGCGCCACCATCCCCCTCATTCTCAAGGGAAAAGATGTTTTAGGCCAAGCCAAAACAGGAACGGGAAAAACCGCCGCGTTCGGAATTCCAATTCTTCACACCCTGCATGAGGACACGCGCCACGTGCACGCCCTAGTCATCGTTCCCACACGCGAACTTGCTTTGCAGGTGCGCGATGAATTGGAAAACATTGGAAAACACACCCACGCACGCATCGTCGCGGTGTTTGGCGGATCCAGCATGAACGTGCAGGCCAACCAACTTAAGAGCGCCACGATTGTGGTGGGAACCCCCGGACGAATGATGGACTTCATGCGACAAGGCGTGTTGCGCATGGACCGATTGAAGATGGTCGTGCTGGATGAAGCGGACAAGATGCTGGACATGGGATTCAAGGATGACATTGAAACCATTCTCTCTCAACTTCCCGCACAGAAACAAACACTCTTGTTCTCGGCCACGATGCCGGGAACGATTCGTTCCCTTGCCAAAAAATACTTGAAGGATCCCACCGAAGTCAACCTGAGTGAGGACACCCTCACCGTGGAAGGAATCACCCAATACTACTTGAACGTGGATCCCAAAGAACGCGTGCGCATGCTCGCAGGATTAGTCAAGCATTTCAACGTTCAGAAAGGAATGGTTTTTTGCCAAACCAAACGCACCGTGGATTGGCTGGAACACCAACTCCAGCGATTTGGGATTCAATCGGCCAAAATACATGGGGATTTACCTCAAGCCAAGCGCCAGCACTACTTACAGGCCTTCGAACAGGGACAATATCCCCTTTTGATTGCCACGAATGTGGCGGCACGAGGAATTCACATTGAAGACATTTCCCACGTCATTAATTTCGACTTCCCGGACGAATACGAGACCTATATCCATCGAATTGGACGAACGGCCCGGCAAGGAAAGAAGGGGGTTGCGATTACCTTCATTACCAACGTTTCCGATAACCAGCGGATTCGAGAGCTGGAAATGCTCATGAATGCCAAAATACACGAACTAAAGGCCAAATAGACGCTCAACGACCAAGAGGATTTATATCCTTTTTCCAGGCCTCCATCCTAGTATGACTGCCTCCAATGCCTCTGATACCAAGACCTATGATGTAATCGTTGTGGGAGGCGGACCCGGTGGAAGCTCCACGTCCATGTTCCTGGCCAAGAAAGGCTACAAGGTCCTGCTTTTAGATAAGGCCAAATACCCCCGCGACAAAATCTGCGGAGACGCCATTTCCGGAAAGAGCGTGGGAATGCTCAAAGAATTGGGCATTGAACACGAGATGGAAAAAATTGATAACGCCAAAGTATTCGGACTCGTATTTTCTTCCCCTGAAGGAAAGATGCTCGAAATCCCTTTCCCGGTGAAAGACGGAGAAGGACACACGAAAGCGAGAGGGTACGTGTGCCGAAGAATTGTGTTTGATAACTTCCTATTCGGCCACGCCCGAAAACACGTGGACGTGAAAGAAGAATTCGCGGTCACGGATTTACTCTGGGATGAAAACCAAACGGTGATTGGCGTCAAGGGAATGGACCTAACCACGAAGGAAACCATGGAATTTCACGCCCAGTTTGTCGTGGGTGCCGATGGCGCCACTTCCGTGGTTGCGAACAAGGTCAATGCCGAAAAAATTCCGGACGATCACCTCTGCATGGCGACGCGCGTTTATTACCAGGGAATTAGCGGAATGTCCCCCAACATTGAGATTCATTTCATTGACTCCGTGATGCCCGGATACTTCTGGATCTTCCCCTTGGAAGACGGAAAAGCCAACGTGGGATTGGGAATGGTCTCGTCCGATCGACAAAAGAAAGGAGTTAATTTGGTCGCGGAAACCGAACGCGTCATTAAGGAACATCCCTTGTTCAAGGAACGATTCAAGGACGCCACCAAGCTTACGGACGTCAAGGGATGGACCCTTCCCTTCGGAAGCTTCAAACGCACCCTCCACGGAAAAGGATGGATGTTGGTTGGAGATGCCGCCTCCTTGATTGATCCCTTTTCCGGGGAAGGAGTCGGAAACGCCATGACCAGCGGAAAGTACGCCGCCGAGGCCATGGACCGCGCATTCAAGGCCAAGGACTTTTCTCCTGAATTCATGAAGTGGTACGATGAAAACTTGTGGAAGGAAATCGAGCCCGAACTCAAAACGAGCTACATGCTCCAGAAGATGGGACGACACAAGTGGCTGTTGAACCTCGTGATTGGAAAAGCCTCGCGCAGCAAGGAAGTCCGAGACACGATTTCAGGAATGTTGGTCAACGAGGAAGCGAGAAAGAGCTTCATCTCCCCCATGTTCTACTTGAAAGTCCTGCTCGCGTAAAAACACGATTCGAAGCCCGAACCAAACGGGCTTTTAATTCCAGTCCTGTTCACTCGTCAGTATGCCTGCCAAGAAGAAAGAGAAAACGATTGATGTATCGGTCGTGGTCTGCACGCTCAATGAGGAAAAAAACATTGTCAATTGTTTGAATGCCCTGCGCGCCCAAAAATTCGCAGGAACCTACGAAATTATCGTGGCGGATGGACCTTCCACCGATCGTACGAGAGAATTAGCCAAACCCCTCGCGGACAACGTGGTCACAGAAGAACGAAAAGGAATTGCCTTCGAACGACAAGCCGGAGCTAAAGTGGCAAAGGGGAAAATCATTGCCTTCACGGACTGCGATTCCAAAACACCTGTCGATTGGGTTCAACGCATCCATGACACTTTTACCAACGATTCGGAATTGAGCATGATTTATGGTCCAGTATTCTATTCAGATGTCTCGGAGCAGGAACAATACCTTTCTACTTTATTCATGCCTAAATTCCTCAGGATCATGAGCATTTTGCGCATGCACAACCCCATCGGAAGCAACATCGCCATACGAAGGGACGTGTTCGAGAAAATAGGGGGATTCAACACGAACTACATTACGTGCGAAGACTTGGATTTAGGGAAACGAGCCAAGAAACACGGCCCCCTGAAATACGTCAAACATTTACATCAATTCGTCTCCGCACGCAGGGTGCGGAAGTGGGGTTATTTGAAGTACGTGGGATTCCATTTGTTCAATGGGGTTCGATACCACCTCACGGGAAATGCCTCTAAACGATATGAAGACGTGCGGGAGTAGAGGGACATTAAATACACGGACAAGGTGTTCCGAGCTATGCGCATTGCCATATTCACAGATTCATTCTGGCCCCAAATCAATGGAGTCACAACTTCGATTTTGAACACATGCACCACCCTCGCGGACCAGGGGCATCACTTTCTCATCTACGCCCCCAAACCATCTCCTTTTCCCGCCAATCCTCCCCAGCACAAAAATATCCAGTTCGTCTGGCTCCCGTCGCATCCATTACCCACGTACACGGACTACTTGATTGCCTATTCATTCAATAAAGACGCCCAAAAAGCCTTCGATGATTTTCACGCCGACATTGTACATGTCCACACTCCCTTCTACGTGGCCAAAAAGGGGATTGAATTAGCCAAGAAGAAAAAAATTCCCGTGATTGGAACCTATCACACCATGCTCTCCGAATTCTTGGACTACATCCCCATTCCTACAATCAAACATCACCCCGTCATGAAAGAATTGACGTGGAAATATACGCAGTACTTCTATGGGAAATGCGACGTCATAACCACCCCTACGAAAGTATTGGCCGATGAGCTGGAAGAACACGGTTTCAAAAATGTGAAAACCCTCACCAACGCTATTGATTATGAAACATTCTCCAAAGCGAAAGGGAAAAAGGATGCAAAGAAAGTGAAACTGTTGTATTACGGGAGAATATCCTTCGAAAAAAGAATCGATGTGGCCGTGCAGGCATTATTTTTGCTGAGAAAAAACCATTCGAACGTGGAACTATCCATCATCGGAAGCGGACCCGCCGAACCCTCCCTGAAGGAACAGGCGAAAGAATATGGCATTGAGAAATTTGTTCATTTCCCAGGACCCTTCCGCGGAAAAGAACTCGCCGAGAGAGTGAAATCCCACGACATTCTGGTAGCTCCCTCTCCCATGGAGACGCAGGGACTATATGTGTTGGAATCCATGGCCGCTGGACTGGTTGTGGTGGGATGCGACATGCGCGCTATTCCCATTGCCATTGGAAAGAATGAGCGGGGGTTGTTGTTCAAGAGCGGAAATGCCGAGGACTGCGCGGAAAAGATCGAAAAACTCATGAAAAGCCCCCCATTGAGAAAGAAACTGACCACGCTTGCCCAAAAATGGGTCAAAGGGTATGGGAAAAAAGCCATCGCGAAGGAGTGGATGGCCCTCTATCGCTCCCTCTGACTCCACACCCTTAAATTCCCCGATTTTTTGAATCTGAGATGCGCACCCTCTCCCATGACATCCTTATCATTGGCGCTGGACTCGCCGGACAGCGCGCCGCGATTGAGGCTCGACATGTGGGGATGGATGTGGGAATTGTCTCCAAAGTCCACCCGGTACGAAGCCACAGCGTGGCCGCCGCGGGAGGAATCAACGCTGCGATAGGGAAAGGGGATGATTGGAAGGCCCATTTCAAAGACACGGTATACGGAAGCGACTTCTTAGGCGACCAGGATGCGATTGAATTCTTGTGTAAAGACGCCCCGCGCAGAATTATGGAAATGGAATCCTGGGGCGTGGTATTTTCCCGCACCAACAAAGGAGACATTGCCCAACGACCATTTGGGGGACAGAAAACTCCTCGGACGTGTTACGCGTCGGATCGCACGGGACACATGCTGCTGCATACAACCTATGATCAGTTGATGAAAGCCAACCCCGTAGTATATCCGGAATACTATGCACTGTCCCTCATGGTGGACAATGGTCGATGTCACGGGGCCGTGGTATGGGACATCGAGAAGGGAGGGTTGATTGTGGCCAAGGCCAAGGCCACCCTCCTTGCGACAGGAGGATATGGGAGAGCCTTTTCCACCACGAGCAATGCGCGCATCTGCACGGGAGATGGGTTGGCCCTCGCCTACAACGCAGGATTGCCCCTTGAAGATATGGAAATGGTCCAATTCCACCCGTCCGGAATGTACGGAAAAGGATTTCTTGTTTCAGAAGCGTCCCGCGGAGAAGGTGCCTATTTGTTGAATGGAAAAAACGACCGATTCATGAAAAAATACGCCCCCCAATCCATGGAATTAGCCTCTCGTGATGTGATTGCACGTGCGATTACCACCGAAATCAACGAAGGGAGAGGAGCCGGAACCAAAAAGGACCACGTCTGGTTGGACGTGCGACACCTGGGAGAGAAAATTATCCAGGAACGCATCCCCGAGATACGAAAAACCGTGCATGAACAACTCGGGATCGACTGCACGAAAGAATTAATCCCCATCGTGCCCACCGCCCACTATAGTATGGGAGGAATTCCCACGGACATTCAAACACGCGTGGTGGTGGATGACAAAAACACCCCTTTGCCG
>CAZKYB010000001.1:0-67329 GCA_964557045.1 uncultured archaeon | reverse complement strand
CCACCAATACACCGTTGCCCGGATTATTCGCTGCCGGAGAAGTCGCCTGCGTAAGCGTGCACGGGGCGAATAGACTTGGGGGGAATTCACTCATGGAAACCCTGGTGTTTGGTCGCGCCGCGGGAATCGAAATGAGCCACTATGTTCGTGGACAAAAGACCCACCATTCGTTTGATGAGAAAAAATTCATCGAACATGCCGATGCACGCATTCAATCACTTCTCCAAAACGTGAAAGGGCCCAAATCCCATGTGTTACAGGAGGAATTACAACGCACCATGATGGAAGACTGCGGAGTGTTTCGAAACAAAACCGGATTATCACGTGCCATCCGAATACGCGACTCCCTCGAACGACAAGCGGCGCATTTACACGTGGATGATAAGTCCCCATACTTCAATACGGACTTGATTCAGGCCCTTGAAACCCAAAACCTACTCTCATTCTCCCATTCCATCCTCGCAAGTGCGCTGGCTCGGACCGAATCCAGAGGAAGTCATGCGCGAACGGACTATCCCGCACGAGATGATGCGCGATGGATGAAACATACCCTTGCCGTACGACATGGAAACGGTGTCAAACTATCCTACAAACCCGTGGTGGTGAAAAGCTATGCCCCGGAAGCGCGACACTACTAAAAAAAACAAAAAGAAACCCGCACCTGTACGGGTGTCCAAACGAAAGAGCCCCCGCGCGGCAAAAAAAACACCCCCTGTGCGTAATAAATCACTATACGTCCCCGCTCCGACCCATTGGACGGTTCGCATCGCCCGATTCAACCCCGAAATGGACTACCATGCGCGCACGCATGAGTATGTGATGTCTCCTCATGCAGGAGAGAGTGTGTTGGATCTGCTTCTGCGTATCAAACACACGCAGGATGGAAGTTTAACCTTCCGCGGGAGCTGCGGATACGGAGGATGCGGCACGTGCGGGGTGAAAGTGAATGGAAAAACCATCCTTTCCTGCGTCACACAAGTCGAGGATGTGTTAGATGCCCATCATGGAATGCGAATCGACCCCCTACATGAAAATGTATTGAAAGACTTGGTCGTGGATGAGACTCAATTCTTCCAACAATTGTTGAAAGTCAAACCCTGGGTGATACCTCGTGCACATGATGAGAAGCGCGCCCACAAAATGGGAGTGAATGAGGTCCAAAAGATGGGCAAATCCCCCCAATGTATCCTCTGCGGGATCTGCGATGCCAATGCAGGAAGCGCGCGGATTGGAGAACTAGGACCCACCGCATTTGTCAAGGCCTACCGCTACACCCACGATCTGCGAGACGCCGACACCACACGTACATCGGCGCTTGGAGAGGTTCTTCCCGTGCATTACTCATTATCCAAGGCCAACGAGTGTCCAAGGGACATCCGACCGGGGGATCTTATTCAGCAATTGCGACAGGAAACCCAGAAAAGAGCCATCCATACGGATAAAAACGCCAAAAAGGATGAATGACACATGTCCCAAACTAAATTCAGAAACGAAAGCGACTCCATTGGAATCAAAAAAGTCCCCCGCGACGCGTATGGGGGAATATTTTCCACACGTGCGAAGGAAAACTTCTCCCTCTCAACGAGGAGAATGCCCGCTCAACTATTTCGAAACGTCGCACTGCTCAAACACGCAGCTGCGGAAGAACATCTGCGTGCTAAACGATTGGATGGGAAAGTAGGAAAAGCTATTTTGCGCGCGTGCAGTGAAATCATGAAAGGAAAAACCTATCCTGAGTTCGAATTGGACGTGTATCAAGCCGGAGCGGGAACACCCATCAACATGGCCCTCAATGAAGTCGTGGCGAATCGCGCATTGGAACTGGTAGGTGAGCGAAAGGGAAAGTATTCACGAATTCATCCTAACATCCATGTGAACATGATGCAGAGCACGAATGACGTGATTCCTACTGCCATGCGACTCACCACGATTGACCTCTCGGAGAAACTAGAAGAGGAACTCATCGAAACCATACACGTCGCGGAACACCTCTCTAAAACATACTCCAAGGCCCTCAAAACAGGAAGGACTCACCTCCAAACCGCGGTGCCGGTGACGTTTGGACAGGAATTGTATGCGTATGCCCAATCCCTCCGGGATGCTCTCCGCACCCTGCGAGAGGCCAAGGAGAAGCTCTACGAGCTGTCCATTGGGGGGACCGCCGTGGGGACTGGCATTACGACCGAAGCGGGATATGATGTGAAAGTCGTGGCCCGAATCAAGAAACACACGCATCAGCCGTATTTTCCAAGCCACCGAAAGATGCTCCTCACGAGCCACATGACCCATTTTACCCACTACTCGCACGCCCTCTCGGAATTGGCCGATGAATTGATGGTGTGGGCAAACGATTGGGTGATTCTAGGATCCGACCCCTATGCGGGAATTGGAGAAATCAAACTCCCTGAAGCCGAACCGGGAAGCAGCATCATGCCGGGGAAAGTCAACCCGAGCATTTTGGAAGCCATGAAAATGGTCTGCTTACAAGTCCAAGGAAACAATGAAACCATACGATTAGCATCCGAGGCCACCCAACTTGAACTCAATGTGATGACTCCCGTGATGGGATCGAATTTGTTTGAATCTATTTCACTCTTAACAAACGCATTGCGGATGTTTCGCACCAAATGTTTAGTGCGCGTGAAGCCTACTTCGCGTATGCAGACGTTGATGAGTGCGTCGGTATCCACTGCCACCTCCCTCAATCCATATTTGGGATATGACGTCGTAGCCCACGTCGTGAAACGAAGCATGAAAGAAGGAATTCCGGTGTCTGAACTCTTAGTGAAAGAGAAAATACTCACGAAAGAAGAAGCGACCCACTTGATGAATCCTATTCACCTTACACAACCGGGGAAAATTGACACCAAGTTGAAGGAAAAGATTCGTACCCGACCATCCTACTCCAAAATGAAATCCCTCGTCCAGCGATTGGCGCGATGAGCCACGCGCAGGAATAAAAAGCACACTGCGCTCAACGAGGGAATGGCTCACAAGTATTTTACATTAGAGGAGGCGCGCAAGGTCCTGCCCAAGGTTCAGCACCACATGACACGGCTCCTCACCATCCACGACGAACTCACTGCCCTTTCCGGAGTCAAAGTTCATGCCGAATCCGAGGATTGGACGGCTCACTTGCTTGCCATTAACATCAACAAACGCTATCATGAATTATCCTTCAAATATTTTGCCGAAATGGAAGCCCTGACTCGAGTGGGATGTTACGTGAAAGATGTTCAACAAGGATTAGTGGATTTTTACTCTAAATTAGGAGAGAAAGACATCATGTTCTGCTGGCAGTGCGACGAACCCGACCTTTTGTACTATCATGAGACCCACACCGGGTATGAAGGGCGCGAACCCATCGCCCAACTGAAGGAAAAACTCGCCGCGGAACAGCGCGCCCTTCTTTAACCATTTCACCCCCTATTCCCTTCATGTCCTACTCTCAAAGGGCCCAAAAATACGTGGACCAATATTCCCAAGGAGTCATCATCCGAGATCATTCCCTCGAATTGTACGATCAGTTTCTTCAAAACTTAGGAGAAAATCAAACACTGGAACAATTGGTTCAAAGAGTGTTGAGGCGAAAGGAAGTGTGCCGAATATTGGATGTGGGATGTGGCAATGCCAATGCCCTTCAAAAACTCAAAGAATTATTCGGGAAGCGCATTCATACCATGGGAATAGACCTGCTTCCCCCGGTCGTGCAAAAGGGACTTGACCAATTCATTGAAGGAGACGTGCACACCCAAACCTTTCCTGAACGGTGCGACCTCATCGTATCCTTCCGTTCCATCCACCAAATGGGGGGAATTCGAACCCTTGTTCCAGTAGTTGCGCGTGCACTTGAGAAAGGAGGAAGAGCCTATTGTTGGATCCGCATGCGAGAGGCCCCGGAAGGAAAGCCTGAATTCGTGGGGGAAATGAGCGAGAGAGAAGAACACGATCTGCATGCCCTGACCGCCCAAAACGAAGTCGAGGGGTGTACGCTCCTATTACAAGCCGTCGAAGTGCCCATTCCCGTGACTCATGACGCGGATGAACGCCGAGTGATGATTGGGGGATACGTCCTTCTCATTCACCGCCCCCTCTGAGGTTGGTTTTTAGCCATTTTCCCTCCTAATACGAGAGTTGGAGTTGATTTACAAATGACGGACGCAAAACCACTAACCTACAAGAGCCTCCAAGGGCTCTCGGAAAAACAAATCGCCGAGCACCACGACGTACTGTACGTGGGCTACGTGAAAAAGACCGATGAGATTCGAGAAAAACTCAAAACGGTTGACTTGACCAAGGCCAACGGAACCCACTCCGACTTGAGAGAGCTTAAGCTTGAAGAAGGATTTGCCGTGAACGGCGTGCGACTCCATGAAGGATACTTTGCCGCCATGGGTGGACAAGGAGGAAAGCCCTCCGGAAGCCTCCTGAAGATGATTGAGGAAGACTTTGGTTCCTATGAAAAATGGGAAGCCGAATTCAAAGCACTCGGATTGTGTGCCCGAGGATGGGTCGTGCTTGCCTTTGACTGGGAAGACATGAAGCTGCACAACTACATTTGTGATGTCCACAACCACGGGGCCATCTGGGGCTGTTCCACCGTGTTAATTCTGGACGTGTACGAGCACGCATACTTTTTGGACTATGGAACGAATCGAAAGGCCTACATCGAGACCTTCATGAAGAACCTTCATTGGAACCACATTGAACAAAAGGTCCAGAATACCATGATGTACGAAAGTCGAGCCAAGATGCACCATTAATGGAGCGAAGGGGGGTCATTCCCCTCCTCCTATATAGGTTTTGGAACGGCCTCCCGGCGGATTTTAAAGGCCTTTTCCTGCCCTCTCCTTCTATGACCATTGATTCCCCCCTCGTCTACGACGTCGCCGTCATCGGAGCCGGACCCGCCGGGGGAAGCGCGGCATTGCATTGTGCCAAAAAGGGACTCAAGACCATTGTTTTAGAAGAACACGCCACGGTCGGGGACCCCGTGCACTGCGGAGAATGTTTGAGTGAAATGGCCGAGATTCGCGTCAACATGAAGTTCCCAAGCGAAGTCATCGCCATGCCTGTGAAAGGAGTCAAGGTCGTCTTTCCCGATAACCACAAAGTCACCCTCACGGAAGCCGGATACGTGTTGGAAAAACACGCCTTTGAAAAATGGTTAACCGGAGAAGCCCAGAACGCCGGAGCGGAAGTCTCCATGAGCACCCGCGTCACATCCTTAGCAAGAGAAAATGACATTTGGGTTATTCAAACCACGCAAGGGGTTGTCAAGGCCCGCATCGTATTGGATGGAAGCGGCGCCGCCGGAGTGGCTAATCGCATGCTCAACATGAATGAGCGATTCAAAGTCACCACGGGAATTCAATACGAACTGTTGGATATTCCCCAAGAAGGATACCTGGACTTTTACTTATGGCCGAGGCTCGCACCCGAAGGATACCTTTGGATGATCCCCAAAAATGATGGAAGGGCGAACGTGGGACTGGTCACGCATGACATTCCCAAAGCCAAAGTCTACTTGGACCAATTCGTCAAAGAAATGGGATGGGAAACCAAAACCAAAGTCAAGACATTCGGCGGACCTATTCCGAGCTCCGGGCCGGTGAAAAACACCGTGGGGGATGGAATCCTCTTGATTGGAGACGCGGCTGGATTTACCTCTCCCTTGTTCGAAGGAGGAACCCAACTCGGACTCGTTTCCGGACGCATGGCCGCGGAAGTGGCTAGGGATGCACTCACGCAAAATAAAACCGACAAAGCCACGTTGAGCGTGTACGAGAAAAAATGGAAAATGGAATTCCCCTCGTATAACAAAATCATCAAAGGAAAAGAGGCCTTGTATAATTTCACCGAAGACGAACTCAACCGCATCGGTCACCTGATGCCGGACGAACTCTCCAACCTCACGGCCATCGACAAGGCGAAGGTTGGAATCCACGTCCTCTCGAAGAATCGAGACCTCTACAGGAAAGGAGTCATCGACGCCTTCCTCGCATTCGGATACTCGAGAGCCTCCCATTATGGATGGTAGGAACCTCTTTTCATTTTCCTTCCTCATTATTAACTCGGAAAATAGGAATTCATCCAATGGCTACCATCGAGTATGAACCCTCGCGCAAACTCTGCGAACAATACGCCTCCTCCTTCTATTCCGCTGCGCAATTCCTCCCGGAAGACAAAAAGAATGCTGCGTACGCGTTATACGGATTTTGCCGCTACACTGACAACATCGTAGACGGAGAAGGATCCCCTGAATACAAGCGAAAACTCCTCCGACTCTGGAAACACGCCCTTCAATTGCAGTGGGATGAGCCCACCCCCCAACATTCGATTCTCCACGCCTACGTGCACACGTGCAAAGAGTATCAAATCCCCACCGAATTAGGATATGGGCTGATTGAGGGACTGGAAATGGACCTGACGAAGAACGAATACGAGAATTTCGATGAACTGTACAGCTATTGCTACGCCGCCGGAGGAATCCCTGGACTGCTCATGGCCTACATCTCCGGCGCACCTGCATCCTCCTATCCGGCCGCCGTGTCATTGGGGGCGGGGATGCAACTAACGAACATTTTACGCGATATTCGAGAAGACTTGGACCGAGGACGCGTGTATATTCCCTTAGATGAGATGAATGAATACGGATATTCGATTAATGACCTGCGAAACCACACACTCAACCACGCGTTTCGCGCACTCATGGACTATCAAATTGCCCGCGCCCGAATGTATTACGCAGAAGCCGAGAAAGCCCTCTCACACACGGATGCGTCGATGCAACTCGCACTTGAACTGTGCCTGTCCTATTATCGTGAAATTCTGCGAGAAATAGAAAAGAACCAGTACGACGTATTCTCTACACGTGCAATTGTCTCTGATGAACGGAAAAAGGGAATATTCGGGGAAGTAATATCCAAAATCCTCCGCCAAGCGGAACGACTAAAAGACCCGGCCCAGGAATAGACTATTCCTATGGAACCCGGAAAAAAAGTCCTCATCATCGGAGCGGGAATTGGGGGACTAGCCCTTGCGGCTCGACTCTCAACAAAGGGATACACGGTTGACGTGTATGAGAAGAACGCCTTCACCGGAGGACGAGTCGCTGAGAAGAAAATCAAGGGATACACCATTGATTTAGGGCCCACATTCCTCCTCATGCCGAGGGAATTCGAAGAACTGTTCACGTATTGTGGAGAAAAATTCTCCAATCACATACAAATTGAACCCCTGGACCCCATTTATCGACTTCATTACGCGGACCAGACATTCCTAGACATGCATTCGTCTCTTCCTCGCATGAGAGAATCCTTCTTCCGTTACCACTCATCCACGGCAGAGAAGAATTTCCAATCCTTCCTTGATTTTTTGTCCTACGAACAGGAGAAATTCTCCATCGTATACGATCGATTCATCACCCGACCCGCTAAATCACTCGCGGAGTTGGTCTTGTCATGGGATTTCCCCTATTTGTTTCGACTCGACGGGTTCCATTCCATGTGGGAGAATGCGGAGACGTTCTTCACGGATACTAAACTCAAACTCGCAATAAGCTTCCAAAGCATGTACATCGGGGAAAGCCCCTTTGTTGCACCCGGAACATACTCGATTATTCCCTACGTGGAATTCACGCAGGGAGTATGGTATCCCAAGCAAGGAATCCGAGGATTAGTGGACTCCATTGAGAAACTCGCCAAGAAAAAAGGGGCGAAAATACACCTCAAGAAGAAAGTCAAGGAAATACTCATCGAAAATGGGAAAGCCATTGGAATTCGACTCGAAAACGGAGAAGAAGTGCACGCAGACATGATCGTGAGCAACCTGGACCTTCCTGCCGCCTACCATTCACTCGTTCCTGAAATAAAACGGAAGAAATACACCGAAAAAAAGCTCAACGCCCTTCAATACGGGTGCTCGGCATTCATGATGTACGTGGGAGTGAAGAAAGAATATGCGAAGCTCCAACACCACAACGTATTCTTCTCTGGCGACCACAAGAGAAACTTTGAAGAAATTTTTAGAACGAAAGAAATCCCCTCGGATCCCAGCCTCTACATCAACGTCTCCAGTCGCACTAACCCCAAACTTGCCCCGAAGGGGAAACATTTGCTCTACATCCTCATTCCCGTGCCCTATTCCGCCGAGAAAGACGGGAAGAAAGTGAACTGGAATGAATACAAGAAAGAATATTCACACAAAATCTTGGACACTCTCGAGTCGAGAGGATTAGTGGATTTGAAAAAGAACGTGGAGATGATGGAAATATTCACTCCGGACGATTGGGAATCCCTGGCAGGGATGCATTTTGGGAGTACGTTTGGTCTTTCTCCTATTTTCTTCCAATCCAGCGTGTTTCGCCCTAACCAGAAGAGTGAGGAGTTCCAAAACCTATTCTTTGTGGGGGCGTCCACCCACCCAGGGAGTGGAATGCCGCTTGTTCTAATCTCGGCGCGGACGTGCGAAGAACGAATACAGAATAATCGTTAGGGCGAGCAGCTCAAAACCATACACCAGGTTCTCAACTGGAATGAATGGGACAAATAATCCAATGACTTCTTCACGATTGAACGTCCAAATCCCAATCTGGGTGAAATAATTATCCAATACCAACTGGAACGCAGCGAAGATGAGCGCCGTTATCCAAAACGGACGGTTGGAAAGGCGAAGTACGCGCGTGTTGAGAATGGTGTCAAGAAGGACCAGGAAAATAAGGAAGACTCCAACAACAAGCGTGTATTCCATCATCGGGATTTCCTCTCACTCACGAAGCGATATACGGCTATTCCAAAGAGTGGAACTACCAAGAAGAACTTGATCTCCTCAATGGGTTGATTGATGATGATCCAGTTGAGCGTGTGTTCGAGTCCGAACGACCAATGCCCGCGTGACACAGCCAGAATATCCCACGTGATGAAAATGAACGCGGTGATGATGAGCGAGAGGGCGGTGGCGCGAATTTGATGCGAATTGAATTTCACTTTTCCAAAATAAATCACGCACGCACAACCTACAAGCACGAAGAGAAGGTAGAGAATGTACGTGAAGGACATGAAAAAGAAAAAGAGGCTGGAACTAAAAAACCAGCCTTATGCCAACGATGCGTGTCTCCGCTTCGAGGAGCGGGACGCGGTCATAGTTGCGGAGGGAATAGGTAACGAATGATTCCGCTTCTGCGGAGACAATCGATACCCCACCCACGCGGCCACCTTCAATGCGGCATGAATAGGAATCGCCAGAATGGTGGCTGCCTTGTAGACATCCGGGAGCTGCATGAATTGATCCTGCAACTCTTCGTCGCCCATCAACGCTTGCACATGCTCGTGCGTTCCCATAGGAAGATGCGCGCGCACTTCGTGTGCGGGATAGAATTCTTCCAATTGATACAATCCCATCAAGTGACTCACGCGTTTCGTGGCAAAGTCCAAAAAATTCTTGGATCCCTGCACCTGCACAGTCGCAGTGGGATGGGTATCCACGGCGTCGATGCCCAAATACATAGCCATCCACAAATCATCCGCCATGACATGCTCGGGGAATCGCATTCCTCGAACCATTTTTCCTCGAACGGCCGTACACGAGGCCTTTCGGTCGCGCAATGCTAACGTTGAGAGGGATAATTCACTAATACCAAACAACATGTGTTCCAAAATGGAATCGCTTTCGGGTGCAGCGGCAATGTCATTGGCTGAAATGGCGTTCAACTTCTTGTCTTTCTTCAAGGTTTGCGTCAATTCAGAGATAGTTTCAGGTTGCACGCGTGCATTGGCGTCCAAAAATATAACAAAATCATCATTTCCCATGCGATACGATTGTTCAGCCTTGTCGATTAATGCATTCAACGCGCGCGGCTTACCCGGAACGGACTCGGTGATGTAGTCCATGTTCCTATTTTTGGTCTTCAATCCCTCGAGGACTTCTACCGTATCATCGGTGCATGCGTTGGCGCACACTAATACGTGCATGTCCTTCGTGGGGATGTCCGTGGATGCGTTCAGGGACGAAACGGCCGAAGGTAGGGTTCGAGCCTCATTGCGCGCCGGCATCAGCACAACAAACTCGTTCGCGTTGGGAGTCATACTGAGGGCAAGGGAACGTTTTGGCCTATAAATACCTTATCCCCCCGCGGAGACGTTATTTTGGCTCCAAAACCCGAATGGGGGGCGAACGTGCCTTTTTTATTCTCCGTCAACCCTATCCCGAACATGGAACGATGGATTGCCCCGATTGGAGCCGTGGTGGCCGTACTCCTCATCCTCGTGATGATTCCGACCCAACATCACTGGATTGCCATCCTCCTACTCTTGGGAATCATCTTCTATGGTCTTTTCTCCAATCCGATGCACCAAATGCACCGGCACACGTTTGGGGACGCTCAACAAGAGAAACCCAAGCGAAAAATGAAGAAAAAAAGACGTAAATAGGGACTTTTTCTCCTTTCGCCCTCGGAAACCGTACATAATGCCTCTTCTATTACCTATTTTTCCGGGGATGCAAACAACTTTATAAGCGTTTTCCTGGTGTTTTGAGTATTACGTGAGGGTTGCGGGGCTTTCGGTTAACGTTTGGGTTTTGGGGAGACGATCATTTTTTTCGTTTTGAAACATCTCTGCGCAAGCAGCCCCGAGACTAGCCCCGTTCCTCATGACGTGAGGAGACGTGAGAGAGCATGCTCAAAACAATCGCCGAACACCACCTGGTACCGAAACACGAACTCCTGAACAAGGAAGAGACACAATCACTGCTCACGCAGTTCGGTCTTGATTTTGACAAACTCCCCCGCATCGCATCCGACGACCCCATGGTTGCGGAATTGAAAGCCAATGTCGGCGACGTTATTCGCATCACGCGCAATTCTCCCGTGGCCGGGACAACCATCTACTATCGGAGAGTGGTCCAATGACGCAGAGCTGGGAACAATACGCACTCGTTGAGAGCTGGTTCAAGAACAAAAATTTTGCACAAATGAACATCAGCTCCTACAACCAGTTTGTGGACGACCGATTGAATGAAATCATCAAAGAAAACAAAACGATTACACCCAAAATTGAAGAAGTTCGAATTGAACTCGAAGAGATTGAAGTCCAGAAGCCCCGCATCGTGGAAGCCGATGGATCTCCGCGAAACGATTTCTATCCCATGGAAGCACGCATACGTAATCGAACGTACTCCGCTCCCTTATTCTTGACCATGCGCTTGCTGCGACGAGATGTCGAACAGGACGTGAAGAAGACCTACATCGGAGAATTGCCGGTGATGCTCAAATCTAAACTCTGCCACTTGCAGGGGAAAACCAGCGAAGAATTAATCGCCATGGGAGAAGACCCCATGGACTTCGGCGGATACTTTGTGATTAACGGAAGCGAAAAAGCACTCACCGCCCAGGAAGTTCTGTCCTCGGACCGAATTCTCATCACGGAGAACGCCGGAGACAAATTCTCCGCGGAAGTTATCTCCACGAAGGGTGCGTTCAAGGGACGCGTTCGCGTCACGCGAAGCAAAGACGGAATGCTGTCCGTCACCTTCCCCGCGTCTCCTCGAAAGCTGCGATTGTTCGCGCTGTTGAAAGCCTTGGGATTGAAGGACGACAAGGAAATGCTCCAAGCATTCCCCTCGACTCCCGGAATCATGAACGATGTGCTGATTAACTTAGAAGCCAACGACGTCAAGGACGAAGAAGAAGCCTTGGACCGAATCGGTAAATATGTGGCGCCCGGACAAGTCATCGATTACCGACTGCGACGCGCCCAAGAAGTCATCGACGCCTTCTTGCTTCCTCATATTGGAAACCAGAAAGAAGATCGTCGAGCCAAGGCCTTCTACCTCGCCACCATGGCCACACGCGCCATCGAACGCGCGAATGGATTGCGCGGACAGGATGATAAGGATCATTACGGAAACAAGCGACTTGAACTTTCGGGAAAGCTCATGGAGCATTTGTTCCGACACTCGTTCAAGTACTTCATCAAGGACTTGACGTTCCAGATTGACCGAACGGTTACTCGCCGACGAAAGTTGAACATCTCCACGGTCGTTCGACCCGGCGCGGTCACCGAGCGAATCTTGTTCGGAATGAGCACGGGTAACTGGATCGGACGCTCCACGGGTGTCTCGCGATTCATGGACCGCGTGAACTATCTCGGACCCCTGACAGAGTTCCGAAAGGTCAAGTCTCCCTTGAACAAGAACCGCGAACTCTACGAAGCACGTGATGTTCACGGAACCCACTGGGGACGCTTGTGCTGTATTGAGACGCCGGACGGACCTCAATGTGGGTTAGTGAAGAATTTAGGATTGTTTTCGGAAGTCACCCAGGATGTGAATCCGGAACCCGTTGAGAAATTGCTCAAGGGAATGGACGTATACTTGAAATAGGGACAAAAAACGGAGAAAGGAGAGGTGAAAAACATGGTTGGCCAAGAAGGAAAAGTTTTCGTAAACGGAAAACTGATGGGGTTCCACAAAGACATCCAGAAGTTGACCAAAGATCTCATCGCCAAGCGCCGCTCCGGAAAAATTGACCCTCAAGTTAACATCGCTCTGCACGAAGACAACTTCGAATTGTATGTGAACACGGATTCTGGACGCGTCCAGCGACCCGTTGTCGTTGTTGAGGGTGGAAAGCCCCGCATCACGAAGGAAGTGTTGAAGCACGTCAAGGACGGAAAGCTTACCTGGAATGACTTGGTCAACCAGGGATACATCGAATACTTAGACGCCGAAGAAGAAGAAAACGCCTCCATTGCCTTGCGCGAAGAAGACGTCACGCCGAAAACCACCCACATGGAAATCAACGCCATGGGAATCTTCTCGGTTATTTCCTCCATGATTCCATTCTTGGAACACAACTTGGCTGGAAAGACCCTGCACGGTGCGAAGGTGTTCAAACAAGCACTTGGATTGCCTGCGATTAACTACAATTTGCGCACGGACACGGAATCATACTTATTGTATTATCCCCAGCGCGAATTAGTTCGAACTAAAACCCTTGATTACTTGAACACGGACCAGCGACCGATGATCCAGAACTTTGTCGTGGCGATTATGCCCTACATGGGATTCAATGTGTTGGATGCCGTGGTATTGAACCGAGGAGCCGTTGAGCGAGGACTCGGACGCGCAGCCTATTTCCGCAATTATGAGTCCGAAGAGACCCGATACCCGGGTGGACAAGTTGATAAGTTTGAAATCCCCAACGAAGAAGCCGTGGGACACTTGGGAGAAGAGCCGTACAAGAAGTTAGGCGCCGACGGACTCGGAGAATTGGAAACGTATGTCTCCGATAAGGATGTCCTGATTGGAAAGACCTCTCCTCCTCGATTCTTGGAAGAAATCACCGAATTCGGTGTCATTCAAGAAAAGCGACGCGAAGCGTCCGTGTTCCCCCGTAAAGGAAAGCCCGGAATGATTGACCGCGTCGTGCTCACGGAAGGAACCTCCGGTGCACGTATTGCTAAAGTCAAGGTGCGCTCGACCATGATCCCCGAGCCCGGAGACAAATATGCCTCTAAGCACGGACAAAAAGGAGTCATCGGAGCCATTATCCCCGAAGAAGACATGCCATTCACGGAATCGGGAATCAAACCCGACTTGATGCTGAACCCGCACGCCATTCCGACGCGAATGACCATCGGACACATGCTCGAAATGCTCACCGGAAAGAGCGCCGCCATGAGCGGAAAGTTCATGGACGGAACCGCATTCAACGAAGACTCGGTCGAAGATGCCAAGAAAGTCTTGGAAGCCCATGGATTCCGATCTGATGGAAAAGAAGCATTCTATGACGGACGAACCGGAAAGAAAATTGAAGGAGAAATCTTCGTCGGGTGTATTGCCTATCGTCGATTGTTCCATATGGTCTCCCACAAGCTCCAAGCTCGCTCCCGCGGACCTGTCCAGATTCTCACGCGACAGCCTACGGAAGGAAAGGAGAAAGAAGGTGGATTGCGATTCGGTGAAATGGAAGGAGAAACATTGGTCGGACACGGTGCCGCCATGCTTCTTCAAGAGAAGTTCATCGATGACTCCGACAAGGTCACGGAATTGGTCTGTGAGAACTGCGGAATCATCGCGGTGAACGACCAAATTCGCAAGAAGCGATTCTGCCCCATGTGTGAATCCTCACAAGTGTATCCGGTGCAGATGTCGTACGGATTCAAGTTATTGTTAGATGAATTGAAGGCGCTCGGGATCTATCCCAAGATGCGCCTGACGGATAAGGCGTAACGGAGGGAAAACTATGCTGATGAAAAAGATCCATTCCATTGAATTCGGTGTCCTTGCGCCTGAACAGATTCGAAAGATGTCATCGATTGAAATTAAGTCCCCGGAAACGTACGACAAAGACGGATACCCCATGGAAGGCGGACTCATGGATCCCCACTTGGGAGTCATCAATCCTTCTTTACGCTGTAAGACCTGCGGACAGAAGATGAAGCAGTGCCCGGGACACTTTGGATCCTTAGAAATGGTCCGACCGGTCATCCACCCGAAGTTCTCCAACAAACTCGAAGAGTTGTTGCACGCCACCTGTCAAGAATGCGGAAAAATCGCACTGAAGGATGAAACGCTCGCAGAATTCAAAGAAGCCTCTTCCAAGCTCAGCCGCGAAGACGCCACTAAATTATTGATTAAGAAAACCAAGACGAAGCGCAAGTGCCCCCACTGCGGAGCCTCGCGCGTGGAAGTATTGTTGGACAAGCCGACCAACTTCTACTTGGACAAGGACCGATTGTACCCCTCACAAATCCGAGAATGGGTCGAGAAAATCTCCGAGGACGACCTAAAATTGTTTGGGTACGACCTCCAGCGATTGCGACCGGAGTGGTTCATCCTCACCACGTTACAGGTCCCGCCCATCACCATCCGACCCTCCATCACCTTGGAGAGCGGAATCAAGTCGGAAGACGATTTAACCCACAAATTGGTGGATGTCATCCGAATCAACCTGCGATTGAAAGACAACATTGACGCAGGAGCACCGCAATTAATCATTGAAGACTTGTGGGACTTGTTGCAATACCACGTCACCACCTACTTCGACAACGACACCGCCGGTGTCCCCCCCGCGAAACACCGATCCGGTCGTTCACTTCGAACGCTCGTGCAGCGATTGAAAGGAAAGAAAGGTCGTTTTCGTTACAACTTGACTGGAAAGCGAGTCAATTATGCGGCCCGATCCACCATCATCCCGGACCCCTACCTGTCCATCAACCAGGTTGGAGTGCCCGAACCCATTGCCAACAACCTCACTGTGCCTGAGATTGTCACGGAATGGAACATGGACGAGATGAAGAAGCTCATCAAGAAAGGAGAAGCCGCTGTTTACGTCACGAAACCCAACGGACTGCGTAAGAAGGTCACTGAGCTCAACAAGAAGGAAATTACCGACGAATTAGAAGCCGGAAGCAAGGTCGAGCGAGTGTTGCAGGATGGAGACATCGTGCTGTTCAACCGACAACCCTCCTTGCACCGATTGTCCATGCTCGCCCATGAAGTCAAGGTGATGCCCAACAAGGCCATCCGATTGAACCCGATGGTCTGTAAGCCCTACAACGCGGACTTCGATGGAGACGAAATGAACCTCCACGTCCCGCAGACCCAGGAAGGAATCTCGGAGGCTCGCGAACTCATGTACGTGGAGAACCAGATTGTCTCCCCTCGAAATGGACAACCAGTGATTGGTGGACAGGAAGACGACATGACAGGATTGTTCATCCTCACCATGGACCAGACGGAATTCACCCGCGAAGAGGCCATGCACTACCTCTACAAACTCGGAATTACTGAACTGCCCGAGCCCGATCGAGGAAAGAAGTATTCCGGACGATTGATTTATTCCATGGCCCTGCCCAAGGACCTGAACCTGGAATACAACAACAACACGGCTCGACTCCTGAAGGCCGCCAAAATTCCCACCGAAGGAAATGAATCCCTCTACAAGGAAGCCACGGTCAAGATTGAGAACGGGATGCTGAAGCAGGGAATCATGGATTCCTCCTCTTCGGTCATCGAGACGCTCGTACGCAATTATCCCGCGCACGAATTGGAACAATACTACTACAAGATGGCCCGATTGACGCACGAATTATTGACGTTGAAGGGACTCACCATCTCGATTGCCGAATTTGAAAACACGGAGGACTTGGAAAAGGTCCGAACCGCGGCCATCGAAGAAGAACAGAAGGAAGGATTGGAATTGGCCCAGAAATTCGCCGATCGAAAACTGGAAGCCATCCCTGGACGCACCGTAGAAGAGTCGTTCGAACTCCTCATGGTTCGATTGGGAATCAAGACGAAGGCCAAGGTTCAAGGAAAGCTGGCGGAATACAAGATTCGAAAACTCTTCGAAGCTCCCCGACCGACGCTCGACACGATGCCCATTATTGTGTCTGGTGGACGCGGATCCATGTTGAACATCACCAATTTGTCCGGTGTCTACGGACAAATCAACGTGCGAACCGGACGACCCAAGAAGGGATTCACGAACCGATTAATCACCGTCAACGAGAAGAACGACCCCCGACCCGAATCGGGAGGATTCGTGGCCTCGAACTTCATCACGGGAATGAACCCCAAGGAGTACTTCATGCACTCCATGGGAGGTCGTCAAGGTGAAGTGGACACGGGTGTTGCCACGAAAGTCAGTGGATACCTGTACCGACGATTGGCAAACTCCTTGAAGGACCTGCACGTCTCCAACGACGAGACCGTGCGAACCGCCGGAAAGGACATTGTGCAATTCAGATACGGTGAAGACGGTGTCTTCCCCGCCCGAACCAGCGGAGGACACTTCGCTGATATGGATGAGATTATTCGCGAAATGCGAAGAAAGGAGAAAAAGAAGTAATCAACGGAGGAAACACGCATGGCTATGGATAACGACACGCAAAACACGGAAAACTTCGATGCCACCCAGCATGCGGAGAAAGTTGAATTCGTCGATTACGTCGCCGAGAATGGGATTCCTCGAAAGATCTTCGAAGAAGCCCAGCGACTCTCCCTCGAGATGAACCTCACGGATGAACAATTCGATCATTTGGTCGAGGAACTCCGCAAACGCTATGCCTTCGCCAAGGCCGAACCCGGCGAGGCCGTTGGAATCATCGCCGCCCAATCATTGGGAGAACCGGGAACCCAACTCACGTTGCGAACCAAGCACTACGCGGGAGCCGCGGAAGTGTCGGTTGGAAGCGGAATTCAGCGCGTGGAAGAAATTGTGGATGGACGAAGCAAGGCCAAGTACCCCACGATGACATTGTACTTCTCCGATTCGGAATTGCGCTCCGACAAAGAAAAAGCCCGCGCCTTCGCCGCCTCTCTTGTAGACTTGCGAATGAGCGACGTGTTAAGCATGAAGGAAGATTACGCGAACGAGTCCTTCGAAATCTCCCCCATCGAGGAAGAAATCAAGGATAAGGGATTGGAAGCCGAAGCATTGCTCAAGAAGATTGCCGACAAGCTCAAGATGAAGCACTCGGCCATCAAGAACGGGGCCTATCGCTTCGAAGCCGGAAACAAGGACCTGCTCAAGACGCGAAAAGCACTATTGAAGCTCATGCAGACCCGATTGCAAGGTGTGCGCGGAATCAACAAGGCCATTGTTTCGGAAGAAAATGGAGAATTCGTTGTCAAAACCTCCGGAAGCAACCTCAAGTCAATCTTGAAGATGAAAGAAATCGACGGCGTGCGCTCCACCACCAACGACGTGAAGGAAATCTCCAAAGTGTTAGGAGTCGAAGCCGGACGCATGTCGATTGTGCACGAGCTGGATAAGGTTTTGCGAGAAAACGGAATTGCCGTGGACTTGCGACACATCCTTTTACTTGCGGACATGATGACCTTTGACGGAGAGATTCGAGGAATTGTGCGAACGGGAATCACGCGCAAGAAGTCATCGCCCTTTGCCCGAGCCTCCTTCGAAGAAACCGCTAAGCACTTGCTCGATGCGGCCTTCAATGGGGAAAAGGAAAACCTCCAGGGTGTCGTGGAAAACATCATCGTGGGACAACCCATCAAGGTTGGAACCGGTGTCGTTGACTTAGTGATGAAAGACTTCCAATAGTATTTTCGAGTGCGAGGGAATTCCCTCCACTCTATCCTTTTTTTCCATTTTTTTCATCTACTTAGAATTTCATCCCTTCGAAATTCCTTTCGTTTCGCGCTTCTTCTCACGATGGGGGAAGATTCCCCACTTCTTCAACACATGCAACACCATGGGAAGCCGGGTGATTTTATCGTAAATCGTAAAATGGCCCATTTTTTTCTCTAAAATAATATCCGCATTGAGCTTGTTGCGGAAAAACTCCACCTCATCCAAACTTACATAGGGATCGTCATCCGAAAACACGCACGTAGTGTTGTGATCATGCGCGAATATTCTCTTCCAATCAATCGGAGTGTCAATCCACGGCTGCGCAATGGCTTTGTCTTCATCGTTTTCGTACGATGCCGGTTTGAGTTTGGTCCAAGGAGCCACTAAAACAACCCCGCCCACCTCGGCATTCTTGGGTAATCCCTCAATGAAACGTAAAATGGTCTGACATCCGATGGAGTGGCCCACGAAATAGGTTTGCTCATTCACTTCCTTCACCGACTCCTTGAGGGTGGAGACCCATTCCTTGAGTTTAGGGTTGTTAGGAGTGGGCATAGTGAGAACGAGGCATTCCCCGCCGAGGGATTCCACCTCTCTTTTGAGCCAGGGGTACCAATCCGTCTCCGGGGTCCCTCCCCAGCGATGCACCACAATCACACGGGTCATAGACCTTGTTGGGCGTGATTTCCCCTATAAGGATTCTTTTTCCCGCAGGTTGAGAGTCTGATTTATATGCCTTTTTCCAAGGGAATAGGTTAGATTAGCCATCCTGAGAAGCACTTTGGAGGTGTGGAGTATGGATCACGCAGAAGCCAGTAAGGAAATCCGCCGTGCCGTTGACACGGGAAAAGCACTCTTTGGAGTGAAGGAATCCCAGTATTCCGTTCGAAATGGGGAAGGACTCTTGTTGGTCGTCGCCCAAAACACCCCGGATTTGACTAAGGAAAGCTTGTCTCACCTCGCCAAGTTGGCCGAGGTCCCCATTTACTCTTTTGCAGGGAATGGATTGGAGTTAGGAAACGTGTGTGGAAAGCCCTACGTGATCTCAACTTTGTTGATTTTGGACGCCGGAAAGTCCAAGGTTGAAGAGCTGGGGAAGCAGACCCTCGTGAAGGCCGTCCTTGAAGACCAGGCCCATAAAACAAAGCGAGCAAAAAAGAAGGTGGCCTAAGGGGGCTTTTATAAGCCTTCCGAAGAGCAAAACTTGTAACTAGGTGAATGAATGGCGCGAGGAGAATTTTCAGCCCGACAATTGGAGGACAAACGCAGCAAGTGGCGGATGAAAGATCCGTACCACAAGCGACGAGTCCTCAATTTGCGCGAAAAGTACGACCCCTTAGAGGGCGCTCCGCAGGCCAAGGCCATTGTTTTAGAAAAGCGAGGAGTCACGCAAAAACAACCCCACTCGGGAATCATGAAGTGTGTCCGCGTCCAGTTGATCAAAAACGGAACGCAAGTCACGGCCTTCTGTCCCCGCGATGGAGCGATTAAGTTTGTGGATGAACACGACGAAGTCGTCATCGAAGGAATTGGGGGATCCCAGAACGGACCGTATGGATCCCAATGGGGAGTCAAGTACCGCGTCACGCACGTGAACGGTCAATCCTTAGAAATGCTTCGAACTGGAAAGAAGGAAAAGGTCAAGCGATAACATTTACTCGGTGAAACACGCATGGAAACGAAACTTTTTGGAAAATGGGATACGTCGGGTGTTGTGTTGAAAGACCAAACACTCGTGCGACAAATCTCATTGTCTCCGCGCATGGTGCCCCACTCGTTTGGTAAAGGAACTAAACGAGCGTATCAGAAGGAAAAGTTGAACGTCGTTGAGCGATTGGTCAACAAAGTCATGCGCTCCGGACAAGGAAAGAGAAAGATGTCCGGTAAGTATATCCGCGGACGAGGAAGTTGCGGAAAGAAATTGCAAGCCATCCGAATTGTGGAGGGTGCCTTTGATATTGTCTTTGAACAAACCAAAGAGAATCCCGTTCAGATTCTCGTGCGAGCCGTGGAAAACGCCGCCCCGCGAGAAGATGTGACGCGATTGAAGAAGGGTGGAGTTGCCTATTCGCAAGCCGTGGATGTCGCCCCCTTGAAGCGCGTGGATGAATCCTTGAAGAATTTGGCCTTGGCCGGATTCTACGGATCATTCAACAACAACACCAGCGCCGCGGAAGCCTTGGCCAAGGAATTGATCCAAGCCTCCAAGGACGACTCGAACGCGCAATCCATCAAGCGCCGCAACGAAGTCGAACGCGTCGCATTGGCCTCGCGATAAACTTTGTAAACAAAGTTTAACCAAAATGCTTCGCGATAAAATCAATATTGGGCATTTTCCCTTTGGAAGATGCTCTCCCTTTTTATTTTTCCAAACCTATCCTCGGGAATGGCCTCCAAACCCCGCTCGCCTCCCCTTTCTCGGCGAGTTGCATCATGGTTCACGCGCGTGCAGGGGCCCCTGCGTACCCAGCCATCAAATTTAACCAATCGGGAAAAGCTTGGGCTATTGCGCGAACAGCGACTTGTGACCAAGAAATCCGGCAAAATGGTTTTGACGGCACGCGGACGATTGGAAATACTTCGATCCAGAGGATCCACCTTGCCGTGGGAACTCCAATCAATTACGCAACAGAGGAAGTGGTCCAACCTCCTCGCTAACCTGGCCATGGAAAGAATCCGTGAAGACGGAATGAGGGCCACCCTTCGAGGAAAAAAAAGAGAAATGCGAAGATTGGTGGTGGACGAACTTACTTCCGAACAAGAGCGAGTCGACCAGGCATTGTCATTTTTGGGCAGAGAGGTGATGAAATACGACCTCCCAACCGAACGGTATCGTCTTCTCCAGCGGCACGCGGAGAGGATGCAGAATTATTCAACCGTATTGAAAGGGACCATTCGCTCCATCGAACGAGGGTACTTTATCCGATGGTAACTCCCGCTCCCGTTTAAAAACGTTCACCCGGCGTCTTGAGGTATTAGGGAGCTATTTTCCCTCTCCAAAAACTGAGGTCGATGATAATATGGGTCGTAAGGAAGAAATGGCAGCCGCCGCGCAGAAGCTGATGGGAAGCCAACAAGACGTTCGCAACTTAGGAATCGTCGCCCACATCGATCACGGTAAGACCACGCTCTCCGATAACCTCATTGCGGCCGCCGGACTCATCAACAAAGAGTTGGCTGGAAAGCAACAGTTCATGGACTTCGAAGACCAGGAACAAGAACGCGGTATCACGATCAACGCCGCTAACATTTCACTCGTTCCTACGGTTCACGGAAAGCAGTACCTCATCAACATGATTGACACCCCTGGACACGTCGACTTCGGTGGAGAAGTTATCCGCGCCATGCGTGCGGTGGATGGAGTCGTGTTGGTCGTGGATGCCGTTGAAGGAGTCATGCCTCAAACAGAAACCGTTATTCGACAAGCCTTGCGCGAAAATGTTCGCCCGGTCTTATTCATCAACAAGGTTGATCGATTGATCAACGAATTACAGGTTGACGAAGCAGAAATGCAGAAGCGATTCGTCAAGACGATTACTCACGTTAATAATTTGATCAAGAAGAACGCCCCGGCCGGAAAAGACGAACTCTGGCAGGTCAACCCGGCCAATGGAAGCGTCTCATTTGGATCGGCCTACAATCACTGGGCCGTTTCTACTACTTCCATGAAGAGAACGGGAATCAACTTCAAACAAGTGTAC
This sequence comes from uncultured archaeon, assembly GCA_964557045.1. GTDB lineage: Archaea > Iainarchaeota > Iainarchaeia > Iainarchaeales > VGJJ01 > VGJJ01. Next base: position 45,528 of record CAZKYB010000001.1, on the reverse strand, counting down.
GAATGGATGAAGGCGGACCAGCAGAAAGAAATTTCATCCAAGTCTCCCTTGGAAGACACCATCTTCGAAATGGTCGTGCAGCATTTGCCGAACCCCACGCAAGCACAAAAGTATCGAACCCCCGTCATCTGGTCGGGAGACCAAGAAAGCACGGAAGGAAAGTCCATGCTCGCGTGTGACGTGAACGGACCCGTTGCGATGATGGTCACGGACGTCTCAGTGGATCCCCACGCCGGAGACATTGCCACCGGACGTGTTTACTCCGGTACGCTCAAGAAGGGAGTCAAAGTGAAATTGGTGGGATCCCAGAAGGAAGCCACCATCAACCGTGTGGGAGTCTACATGGGACCCGAATTCGTGGAAGTTGAAAGCATTCCGGCCGGATCTATCGGAGCCATCGTGGGATTGCGCGAAGCCTATGCTGGACAGACCGTCGCGGAAACGGAGATGCGAGAGTTCGAATCCTTCAAGACCAACGTGGAACCGGTCATCACGGTCTCAATTGAAGCCAAGCAAACCAAAGACTTGCCTAAGCTGATTGAAGTCATCCGACAGCTCACGAAGGAAGACCCCAACTTGCGTGCGTCCATCAACCAGACCACGGGAGAACACTTGCTCTCGGGAATGGGAGAATTGCACTTGGAAATTAACCAATATCGTATTGAGAAAACACACGGAGTGGGAATTACGGTCTCACCTCCGATTGTGGTGTACCACGAGACGATTCAGCAAGAATCGCCCGAGTTGGAAGGAAAGTCCCCCAACAAGCACAACAAATTGTTGCTGAAGGTTGAGCCCATCCCTGCGGAGATGCAGCAGAAGTTGATGGACAACAAGGTCAAGGGTAAAGTCAAGCCCAAAGACAAAGAATGGATTGAGAAATTCGTCAACGTGGGAATGGAAACCGAAGAGGCCAAGAAAGTTTGGGCCATCGAAAACTACAATTTGTTGGTGGATGGAACCAAGGGAATTCAAGCCCTGCACGAAATCCGCGAACTGGTGATTCAGGGATTCCAAGAAGGAATGAAACAAGGACCTCTTGCCAAAGAAGAAGTCCACGGAATCAAGGTCACGCTCGTGGACGCCAAGCTGCACGAAGACGCAATCCACCGCGGTCCCTCGCAGATCATTCCAGTCGTGTCTCGAACGATCTACGCGTGTATGCTCGCCGCGAAAGCCGTGTTGGAGGAACCTAAGCAGTTGCTCACCATCACGACCCCGGAAGAATACATGGGTGCCGTGTCGCGCGAATTGCAACAGCGACGAACGCAGATCACGGAGATCAAGAACGAAGGAGATGCCACCATCATTATTGGACTGGCTCCCGTGAAGGAATTGATTGGATTTGCCCAAGCCGTTCGTGGGGCTGCTCAAGGACGTGTTATTTGGACCGCCGAATACCACGGATACGAGATTCTGCCTCCTGAGTTGCAGAAGAAGACCGTTGAAGAAGTGCGCAAGCGAAAGGGAATGGACCCCGAAGTCAAGCACTACAGCTTCTTCCTTGAATAACGGCTGGATTTTTCCTGCCGTCTTTTATTCATCCTTTCCCAGGCAACGCCATGGACATAAGTATTGGGGTGTTGGCCGCGTTCCTCGCGATGGTGAGCTGGGGAATTGGAGACTTTCTGATTCAACGCTGCGTACGAAAAATTGGAGTGGTGGAAACACTCATGATCATTGGTATCGTGGGAGGAATCGGACTCCTTCCGTTTGTGTGGAATGATTTGCAGCAACTATTTCTCCCTGAAAATATTTCCCTCTTGCTTGGATTGGGAATCGTCACCTTTATCGCGGCCATACTAAATTTTTACGCCTACAAAGTTGGCAAACTCTCCGTGGTAGAATTCATCTTGGAGTTTGAACTGCCCGTGACCGTTGTGTTGGGATTGTTATTTTTCCAGGAAATACTGGGCATCGAACAAATCATCCTCATGAGCGTGATATTCCTTGGCATCTTGTTGGTGGCCACGGGCACCTTATCCTTCAAGAAAGAACATTGGATGGAGAAAGGGGTTCTCGTCGCACTCATGGCGGCCTTGTTGATGGGAATGGTGAACTTTCTCACGGCCTCGGCTGCCAAGAGCATCACTCCCTTACTTGCAATATGGGGTCCCTGGATGGTATTCACACTTATCTCCATTCTCATCGTGTGGAAAGAGGGAAAGTTCAAAGTATTTTGGAGAAACGTCCGGAAGTATCCCCAATTGATCGCCGTGACGGGATTCGTGGACACGCTGGCATGGGCCTCCTTTGCGGTGGCCACCTTTCACCAATCCCTCTCCTTGAGTATTGCCATCACGGAGAGTTATCCTGCCGTGGCCCTACTGCTAGGGATACACTTCAATCACGAGCACATGAAGGGGCATCAACTATTGGGAGCTTTGCTCGCACTAGGCGCGAGTGTTGGGCTCGCATTTCTGGTTTGATTATATCCCTGTCCTTGATCGATGGAATCGTCTCTGTCTGGTGAACCGTTCTAAAGTGATGTCAGAATGTTCTTTCAATTTTCTCATTTTCCTAGCAAATAGGGGGTCCGATTGTACTCGTTCATTCAATAGTTTGGCATTCCTGGATTTTTCCTTCACCCAATCTTCAGTTCGTCCCACTCCCGATAGTAAGAGTTTATCGGTTCGAGGTTTACGCTTTCGGAAGGAATACGCTGAGCGCATATCGATGGCATGCCTTTGGCGGGCCAATAAAAGCAGCCGTGCGTATGCCATTTTCCCTACTATACTATAGTTTCGATCTCTGGTTTGTGCCTCTCCAAAATAATAAAAGTAGCTTTTTTTTATTTTTTCAAAATAATCGGGATCCCTTTTTTCCAATTCAACCAGTTGCCTCTTTCCAAACGCGGCGGCCTCTGGAGTGGTCATCGAAGAGAAGTGTCGCTTCGCTGCCTCTTCCACTCGTTTTTGGGCATTTTTCAATAATAGCTTACGAACCTCTTCGGGAGAGGTGGGGGAAGACATGACGTTGTATGCGGGAAGTTCAATATAATGTTACCGAATGGTCGGTTTACACTGTAAAATCGTCGTATCGAAGGCATTTCTATTTAAACGTTCCCCAGGGGTTTTTGCTTTATACCGCGCCGGAAAGGGTGGCTATTCCCCTTTAGTGCTGGTTAACAACCAACAAAAAAGGATTTGGAGGAAAAAACATATGGCCGAAAAGCCCCATATCAATTTGATTTTCATTGGTCACGTCGACCACGGTAAGAGTACTCTTGTCGGACGATTCTTGTACGACTCAGGCGCATTGGCCGAAAACGAGTACCGAAAGATTAAGGACGAAGCGGAATCCCGAGGTAAAGGATCCTTTGCCTTTGCGTACGTCATGGACAACCTGAAGGAAGAACGAGAACGCGGAGTCACGATTGATGTCTCCTACAAGAAGTTCTCCGGAAAGACCAACAACTTCACCATTATTGACGCCCCCGGACACCGGGACTTTGTCAAGAACATGATTACGGGAACGTCGCAAGCCGACGCCGCCGTTTTGGTCATCTCCTGTAAGGACGGACCCCAGATGCAGACGAAGGAACACGCCTTCCTCGCGAACGTGATGGGAATCCGACAGTTGACCGTTGCGATCAACAAGATGGACGAAATGGAATACAAGGAAGAGGCCTTCAACAAAGTGAAGGAAGAAGCCACCAAGCTCGTCAAGATGGCCGGATTCAAGGACGATCAATTTGTGGTTGTCCCTGTGTCTGCCTGGATGGGAGACAACGTCGCCAAGAAGTCCGAGCACATGCCCTGGTATAAGGGACCCACGTTGCTCGAGCGATTGGACGGATTGAAAGCCCCCAACTTGCCCACCGACAAAGCCCTGCGCTTGCCGATTCAGGACGTCTACTCCATCAAGGGAGTGGGAACCGTCCCTGTTGGACGAGTGGAAACGGGAATCATCAAGCCCAACGACAAGATCATCGTGATGCCCTCCAAGGCCACGGGAGAAATCAAGTCTTTGGAAGCCCACCACGAACAGTTGCCCCAGGCCCTGCCGGGAGACAACATCGGATTCAACGTTCGCGGATTGGAACGAAAGGACATCAACCGAGGAGATGTCATCGGACACCCTCAGAATGCCCCTACCGTCGCTAAGGACTTCCAGGCTCAAATTGTGATCCTGAACCACCCCACGGCCATCCCTGTGGGATACACGCCGGTGTTCCACTTGCACACGGCCCAGATGAGCTGTACCTTGTCTGAGCTGCAGAAGAAGATGGACCCGAAGACGGGACAAGTCGCGGAAGAAAATCCGAAGTTCTTGAAGACCGGAGACGTTGCGATCGTGAAGATCACGCCGCAGAAGCCTTTGGTTGTTGAGGAATTCAAAGCCTTCCCCTCTCTCGGACGATTCGCGATCCGAGACATGGGACAGACAGTCGCTGCGGGAGTGGTCTTGAAGGTCACTCCGCGCGAGTAAAGGTACGAGGAAGGAAAACGGGGGAATGAAACATGCAGAAAGCCAGAATCAAACTAACGTCTCCTTCCTATGAGACCATTACGGACATTTGCTCCAAAATCGTGGACGTGGCGGATCGAACCGGAGTCAAGCACACCGGAATCATCCCCCTTCCCACGAAGAAATTACTCATCCCGACGCGAAAGTCTCCTTGTGGAGGCGGAACCGAAACGTATGAGCGATGGCAGATGCGCATCCACAAGCGAATGATCGACATCCAAGCCGATGAACGCACGCTTCGCAGGGTCATGCGCGTGGACGTCCCTGAGGATGTTCACATCGAAATCGAACTCAAAGACGCCAAGTAGTTTTTGGTCAATCTACATCGTAAACGAGATTACGATGCCCGCAAACAATTGTTTGCTTGGTTTCTAAAAGGTCGATTGGAAAACGCGAAATAGTGAAATCTCTTCATTGTGTATTTCTATTTTTTCTTTTCATTTTGATTATACGTTTCTATTTGTTTTTGGATTGCTATAATTTCTGCTGAGAGGGCAGTAATCAGCGCATTCTCTTTCTTAGTGCTCCTAATTTTTCCTGCGAGAGTTTCAACAAATTGGTGATAGGCTCCCTTATCTCCGTTCAATACCGCCACTCCCAATTTTTTGAGTCGGAGGAATTCCCGTCCACGGAAGTATGTTCCGAATCCGGTATTTGCCATAGCGGCTGAAATGACTGCACTATGGAGTCGTTCCTGATACAAGATTTGGTCCATTTTTTGAGATCGCAGCGGGTCCCGTATACGCAGAATTTCCCGATCGAACAGGTTTCCAGCCTGCTTGAGGGTAAGCGATTTACTTCTCGCGGCTTTTCTTAATCCATCCAATGATCCGTTACGCTGAGAAAGGGTGAATCGTTTCATGAACCGACTCGTATTGTGCAGGGGCATGACCAATTGAGCTAGTTTTCCTTTATTTCAGTTATCCCTATTTTTTACGTCCATACACGTAATTCGTCCGTTTGTCTCCGGCATTGAATATAAACGATTCATTTCAGGAGTGAGTAGAATAGAATTGATTGACGGGCGCATGTTCGTCAATCATTGGTGTATACGAGGAGGTGTACCCAAATGGAACAAAAAATTGGTAGTTGGGCATTTATTTTAGGTGTGGTTATCGCCATCATCGTCGGACTCTTGGGCAGCGGCGTCTTCGGACCGGTTGCCACTTGGATTCCCTTGATCATGGTCATTTTGGGAGTCTTAATCGGACTCTTGAACATCAGCGACAAAGAAATCACGAACTTCTTGGTCGCCGTTGTTGCCTTGTTGGCCGCCTCGGGCGTCAACTGGGCCTTGATCCCTACGGTCGGAGCCCCCTTGGGAGCCATCTTTGGGAACATCGCCAGCTTGATGGCGCCTGCCGCCATCATCGTCGGAATCAAAGCCGTGTGGAACATGGCCTCGAGCCGATAAATGAAAGGAGGGACGTCTCACGTCCCCCTTCCTCTTTTTTTCTACACCCATTTCTGTTATCATCACCCATCCGTGAGCGGGTTTTTATTCTCAAAAACGATTTCCTGCCCCTATGCCCCTCCCGGAAGAAGTCGACGAGATTAACGAGTATCTGAAGGCGCGACGCAAGAAGCAAGAGTTGGGAGAACTCCCCCGACAGGACTTGACCCCTTCGTTCGTCAAACGAATGAGCAACGCTCTCTTTGGAGAAAAAGCCAAACCCAAAGTCCCCTTGCAGAGTATGCAACCCACGTACGCATCCCCCGTTGCACAATCTGCCGTGCGCAAACAATTGGATGAGATTATGCAGGAGCGCACAACGAAACCCAATCCCTCTCCACTCCCCACGAGTGTTCGCACTGCGGCCCCTTCTCCACCGCGACCCTTACCGCCCATTCCGCGCTACCCTGAATCGAATGTGTGGGCGAGCGCCGCGAAACCTTCGGTGTCTCTTCCACCACGAACGGCACCAATTGTGCGCACCCCCACTCCCGTTCCCATTCCTACTAAATCATCCACGAGTAGCGCGTGGGGATTCTGGAACAAGCCAAAGACATCCGATTCTGCACCCGCCCCTGCGACTTCCGCTCCCCCCCTGAGTGCGCCTACCCGCATCCCCACTCCTGTCTCTCCGCCCATCATTCGCACTTCGGCATCGAATGCAACGACTTCTGCACCCGCGCCGGTCGCACGAACATCGGCATTTCCATCCTATTCATCCATTGCCGCAACACCACCCAAACCCTATCAGGAAATCCCACCCCTCACGTCAAAAGGGCCCACATCTCCCTCCACTAAAGTATTTGATCCCATTTCCTCCGTGCGTGCTCCTCCCACCCCACCCACTGCCCCTTCGATGAATCCTTCCTCGCCCGTCCGCGCGGAGTCGGTACCACCGGCCTCTCCCGCGCGCGCTGGGTATGCCCCTCCATGGGTGACGCGAACGGTACCTAAGCCCGGAATCACTCCCGCTCTTCCATCGAAACAAAAACAAATGATGCCAATCTCAACTCCTGCACAACTTGAGATTGCCCCGCCCGCCTCTCCTAAAAAAAATAATCCCCCCACTGAAACAAACCCTTCTGCGCCGCGCAACCCGGAGTTCGTCGCGCCTTCGGCATCTAGTATGCGAGGAAAACCATGGGTTACGGGTGTACTGCCCAAAGAAGCCGGAGAAGACTTTGCCCCCGCACGCCTCATGCCCATTTCTACGTCCACGGAGGAAAAACCATTGCCTCCAGTCGCGCGTAAGGACTCACCCACCTCCGAAGAGCCCGTTGCGTTTGCCCGTCACGGATCCGGAGAGGTGCGTGTAGATGAACTGACTCGCGCGACCAAACCGAATACTCCATCCCCTGATACTGCTCCTCCTTCCCACGATGCAGCCCTGAGCGAGGAGATTAGCGAGGAAGAAGCTATTGATCGACTCCCCTTCGAGGAAGTCGAAGGCCTATCTGAGTCGGACCTGGCCTATTTGGAACGCAAAGAAAAGGAACATGCCCAGACCCACGATGAGGAGCTCGACCAGGGGGACCCAGCGGCACTGAGAGCCCACTTGGAAACCCAGACCCAAAAATTAAGGGTGGATCCCCCTGTAGTCTCGGGAGAAGACCCCAAAAAGGAGATTTTACGACGATTGAAGAAAATGATGGAAGAAGGCCCCCACCCTTCCCAAAATTAACTCATTAACGTGCTAAAGTAATGCCTTTTAAAGGTCTAAGGGGCCTATATCCTTCATGCGCCCCTCCATTTTGGCCCTCCTGTCCATCGGACTGCTCATTTTGGGAATTTTCCCCCTCACCGTGGCCGCGGCCAACTCGTGTAACGATATTGACGTCACCCCGAGCGAGGTCACATTCAAAGAAGACCAATCGGGCAAGTCCATCACATTTACGATCGAAAACGATGGAGATGACACCTTCGAGATTGACGATGTGATCCTCGAAGAGAACTCCCCGCATTTTTCCCTCTCATTAGAAGATTTCCCTGATGAGATTGACTCGGACGACGATGGAAAAATCAAAATTGAATACGAAACGGACGATGTCAACTCCGACCAAGAGGATGACTTCCAAATCAAAATCAAAGGAGAATTCAACGACGACGATGACAAGCAGTGCTCATTCAGCGCTTTGACATTCGACATCGATGTCACCATTGAAGATGGAGAAACCATCTGCGCCCTCATCACCACCAACACCAGCGACGTGGACATCGCCGAGAACGACACCATCACACACAGCATCACCGTCGAGAACGACTCGGATGAAGACTTCACCATCCAAGACTTCGATGTGTTTGACGACTCTCCTAATTTTTCCACGCAACTCGATCCGGAATTCGATGATTCGGATTTCGAAAAAATTATTCCCGCGAACAGCTCCCGCACGTATGATATTGAAATCGAATCCGACAGCGTAGATGACGACGAAACCGACACGGTGTTCGTTGAAATCCGCGGAGAATTCGAAGAGGGAGATGATTGCTCCTTCAGCGACATCAGCGCTGAATTCGAAGTCACGGTCGAAGACCAAGGAACGGATTCATCCGTGTGTGCGGACATCGCACTAGACACGTCACCGGTTTACATCACGGGAAACCAGACCACCACTGAATCCTTGACCATCGCCAACAACTCCGCGCAGAATTTCTTCGTGGATGAATTCACGATTACCGACAAGAATTACCAAGTCTCATTTGAAACCATGTCCATTCCCGACAAGGTCAAATTCGGAGAATCGGACTTGATTACGTTCAACGCCACGGGATACGGATACCCCACCTCCTTCGATGGAAATGCCTTCCTCTCGATGAAAGGACACTTCTCGAGCGGAAGCACGTGTTTCGTCTCCACGAAGAAGATTCCCTTCTACTATGAAGGGGGGGACGGCGCGACATGCAGCGAATTCTTTTCGAATTTACCCAACGTGACTATTTTGAAGGGTGTTCCGACGCAAGAGGTGTTCTTGAACAACCCCTCCAACTATCCTGCGACGATTACATTCTCCATGACCCAGGGAAGCGTCTCCCCGTACGTGGTTCATTTGCCCGCGAACACCGCCAAAACACAAACGTTGTTCCTCTCGGACGTGCAAGAGAATCAAACCCTCACACTCTCGGCCGAAATCCCCGGATGCCCCGCGTACACGCAGCAGAGCGCCGTGTTGTTTTCCGGATTGCAAGACGCACCCGTGCAATTCGTTGACGCGCCCGCCATCATCACACTCGGAGGCGCGAAAGAATTTGCATTACACGTGAAAAACAAAAGCGCGTACACGCAAGAAGTGCTGGTCACGCTGATCACGAAGCCGGGGACTCAATCCTACTCCCACACGACAAGTATTCCAGGATTAGACGATCCACTGATCTTCCTGCCTACTGCTATTTTGCAAGGAAAAAGTTCCGTCACCATCCAATTGAAGAGCGCCGGATACATTGTCACGCACACGATGCAACTGAACAACGCCACTGCGATTGTGGTGGAATCCGACGTGAGCACTTCTCCCAGCGTGCAGAACACCTATGAAGTAAATGTTACCGTCACCAATCCCACCTCTCAACCTGTTGAAGGAGAAATCGTGGTGGATGTTCCCACCACGTGGACAATTTCCGGAAATCCCAACGTGAACTTGGCCCCGTTCTCCAGCGAAGACGTCACCTTCTTCATTACCCCGAACAAGGTGCTCTCCCATGACTTCCAGGGACACATCTACTTCAACGGAAGCCCCCATTCCAGCGCGGGAAAGACCGTCTTGTTCAATGCCGCCTCGAACCCCCTCTCCGCCACGGCCCTGGCCATCGCATCCTCCGGCTTGTGGGTCGGAATTCTCATCCTGTTGATTCTATTGGGCGCCTGGTACGTCACCAAGCCTAAAACGACCGTCCAAACGGCCATTTTTGTCTCTCATCCCTCCCAAAAGACCCCGGTAAAGGGCCTCGATCCCGAGGATGAGGAAGAACCCTGGATGCATCCCGAAAAAGAAGGGAAATAATACCCGGCCTCAACGGTTGCTTTATATACGTTTCCCGGGGGAAAATTGGATATAACGAGGTAGACTGCCACGACGAAAGTGTGTGGTAAATGCCGCCCAAAATAATCCTATTTTTGGCGCTATTTACGTCTGCCTCACAATCATGGAATTGGATGGTATAACGAATGACCCGCGCCCGTAACAATCCCAGAAAGGGAAGTCTGGCCTATCGCCCTCGAAAGCGAGCCACGAAGCAGACGCCGAGTTTCGCCTCATTCCCTGAAATGAAAGGACCCTCTAAACCTCTCAACTTTTTCGGATACAAAGTGGGAATGATCCACGTCCACGCCCAATCCATGCACCAGGGCGGAAAGAACGACAAGATGGAAATCCAAGTCCCCACTACAGTTGTAGAATGCCCCCCTGTTCGGGTCATGGGAATTCGCGCCTACACGATGGATGCATATGGAATGCACGCGTTGGGAGATGTCACGGTTGACAAGCTCGAGAAGGCCGGAATGCAGAAGATGCCCTCCTTCAAGCGAAAATCCACGCACAAGAAACACACACAGAACAAAACGACGAAAACCCCTTTTACCATTGAAACCATCGAAGCCAAGAAGGGAGAAATCCACGCCCTCCGATTGCTCGTCCACACCCACCCTGAGAAAACCAACATGGGAAAGAAGAAGGCCGAGATGGGAGAAGTGGCCCTCTCCGGAACCATTGATGAACAAATTGCATTCGCTAAGTCCAAATTCGGACAAACGATTTCCGTGAAGGAAGTTTTCAAAGACGCCCAAGACGTCGATGTGAAAGCCGTTACTCGCGGATTCGGATTCGGAGGAGTCGTTGCCCGATTTGGTGTCAAGACATTCCGACCTAAGGCCAAGTACATCCGTGCGGTGGGATCCATCTCACCTTTACACCCTCGAACGGTGCAATTCTCGGTTGCACGACCCGGACAATTGGGATACCACAACCGAACCGAATTCAACAAACGCATTTTGAAGATCGACCACGACACGGCCAAGCTCAACCCCAAGGCGGGATTCGAGCATTATGGCCCTGTGCAGAATGAATATTTGCTCATCGCCGGAAGCATCCCCGGACCCGTCAAGCGATTGGTGGGATTGCGCGAATGTATTCGACCCGATGCCTCTGACAAATACAAGATCGGACCCATCAAGTCTGTTTCCACCACGGGAGGTGCGTTGTAATGGCCTCGGTTTATTCCATGGAAGGAAAGAAAGTCAAGGACATGACCTTGCCCCCGGTTTTCCACACGGCCTACGATCCCTCATTGATTAAGCGCGCCGTACTTGCGGTACAAACCACTCGCGTTCAACCTTTCGGAGTCAAGAAAGGAGCCGGACGAAACAACACCGCGGAATACATCGGTGTCCGCGGAAAGCCCAACCCGTTCAAGACCATCAATGTGGGACACGCCCGATTGCCTCGATTGCGAAACCGACGCGGAATCCTGTATGGTAAAGTCGCTGCCGTCCCTCAAGCCCGAGGCGGACCGATTGCCCACGGACCCAAAGTGGAACAGAAGAACATCGAACACATCAATGTGAAAGAACGAAAGAAAGCCATCGCCTCCGCGATCGCCGCCTCCGTGAATGTTTCCCTGGTGAAGGGACGCGGACACACGTTCGACGACAAGATGTTCCCTTTGATTGTGGATCATTCCGTTGAAAGTTTGGCCAAGACCAAAGACATCATCAAGACACTCACGGCATTACACGTCGAGAAAGACGTTCAGAAAGCCAAGGACAAGAAACAAGTTCGAGCAGGAAAGAACAAGAACCGAGGAAACCGATTCCGACAGAAGAAATCCCTGTTGATCGTCACCAACGGAACGCAGCCCCTGTACAAGGCCGCGCGAAACCTCCCCGGTGTCGACGTGGTTCAGGTTCAGTCCCTCAACGCCGAGCATTTAGCACCCGGTGCATTGGCCGGACGACTCACGATTTGGACGGAAGCCGCTGTCGAGGCACTCGCCAAGAAGGGGGCCAACTAACATGTCCGAAAAGACCATGGCGGCCAACGCCCAGGAAATGAAACTCGAAGAGAAAGCCAAGTCCAAGGTCGAGGAAACCAAGACGGTAGCCAAGGAAGAAAAGGCTGAAACCAAGAAAACGAAAGCCTTCGGAATGGAATTGGAAGACTTCGGATTGATTAAGTTTCCCCTGATGACGGAAAAAGCCATCAACCTCATCGAGAAGGAAAACAAAATCTCATTCATCGCCACCGAAAAGGCCACGAAGTCCGACATCAAAAAGTTGGTTGAGAAACTCTACAAGGTCAAAGTCGAAAAGATTAACGTGGTCAACGACATGAAGGGACGAAAGAAAGTCTCCGTTAAACTCGACAAGAAATACAAGGCCGAAGAACTCGCCGCCAAACTCGGAGTGATCTAATATGGGTAAGCGACTCATCCTGCAACGACGAGGAAAAGGAAGCAACCGCTTCGAAGCCTCCTTCCACGGAGTCGCGGACGTTGTGTACGCCCCGTACTCTCCGATTCAGCACGAAGGAAAAATCATCGGACAAGTCATTGACTTGATCGACGACCCCACGAAGACAGGGGTCATGGCCCACATCAAACTCGAAAACAACGTCACCATGTACAACTACGCCGCGGAAGGAGTCCAACTCGGACAGCGCGTCGAAATGGGAAAAGACGCCGCGATTGAAATCGGAAACGTTCTCCCGGTCAAGTATATCCCTGAAGGAGCCCCCGTATTCAACGTGGAAATCCGACCCGGTGACGGCGGAAAACTCGTGCGCGGAAGCGGAGTATTCGGATTAGTGGTTACCAAGGAAGCCAACAATGTATTGATCAAATTACCCTCAACCAAAACGATTCGCGTCCACCCGGACTCACGAGCTACCATTGGTAGTGTCTCCGGCGGAACCCGCGTCGATAAGCCCTTCATCAAGGCCGGAAAGAAAGCCCACGCCAAGAAGGCCAAGAAGAAATTCCATTCAATTGTCCGCGGTGTCGCCATGAACCCGAACTCTCACCCGTTTGGGGGTTCGCAGCACCACCCCGGAAAGTCCAAGTCGACGGCCCGATCGGCCCCGGCTGGACGAAAGGTTGGAGCCATTGCTTCCAGCCGAACTGGACGGAGAAAGAACTGACGGAGTGAACACACATGGCGAAAGAATACACGTACATGGGAAAGACGCTCAACGAGCTCCAGACATTAAGCCTGGAAGACTTCGCCAAGGTCACCACGGCCAGCGCCCGACGATCCATCAAGCGAGGACTGGACAAGCAGATGCTCGGAAAGATCACGGATGCCCACACGCAAGTAAAGGCGGGAAAGCAGCCCAAGCCGATTCGAACCCACTTGCGACACTTCGTCATTGTCCCCCAGATGGTGGGATTGAAGTTCCAGATTTACAAGGGAAATTCATTCGAAAATTTAGACATTCAACCGGAAATGATGGGACACCGACTCGGAGAATACGTGTTGACACGCAAGCAAGTCAAGCACGGAAAGGCCGGAATCGGATCCACCAAGTCCAGCTCGGCGGTCACGGCGAAGTAGGGATATTGATATGACGAAAACAAACTACAACTATCAAGGGACGTTCGATGCCGAACGCATGGCCCGTGCCTTCTCGACGAACCAGCCGGCAAGCTTGAAGTATAGCCTGGAAATCTCCCGCACGCTGAAAGGAAAAATGCTCGACGCGAGCGAAAAGTTCCTTACCGACGTCATGAACCAGAAGACCCACTTGCCCTTGCGCACCTACACGAAGAAAGTTCCTCACCGTAAAGGAAACGCCATCAACGGAACCAAAGCCGGACGATACCCGGAACGAACATGTAAGGTGTGGCTGAACTTGTTGAACACCGTCCGCGTCAACGCCGATGTGAAAGGATTGGACACGAAAAAGTTGCAAGTCGTCCACGCCAACGCCACGGTTGGATTCCAGCGAATCCACAATCAGGCCCAGGGACGAATCTCCGGAAAGTCTCGCAAGGCCAAATCTACCCATATTGAAATCATCGTACGAGAGGTGGGCGCATGATTGAGAAACACTTCGTCAAACAATCCATCAAGAAAGTCCAGCTCCACCAGTACTTGAAGCAGGAATTGGGACGCGCCGGATTCACCGGATTCGAAATGGTGAAAACCCCCATGGTCACCCGAATTGTGGTGAACGTCTCACGACCCGGACTCGCCATCGGAAAGGGCGGACAGAACATCCGAACACTCACGGAGACTATCCAGAAAGTCTACGGGGTCGACAACCCTCAGCTGGAGATCAAGGAAATTACTCAGCCGGACTTGGACGCCAAATCCGTCGCTGATAAAATGAAGGGAATGATCGAACGCGGATTCGCCTGGCGAAGCGTCGCATTCCGCACGTTGCAAGATATTGAACGAGCCGGCGCCGTGGGAATGGAAGTCATCCTCACCGGAAAGTTGGCTGGAAAAGGCGGACGAAAGAAGCAAGTCCGATTCATCAAGGGATACATGAAGAAAGTTGGAGACCAGGTCAAATTGGTCGACGAAGCCAAGGTCACCACCTACCCTAAAGTGGGAGCCATTGGACTCACCGTTCGAATCATCCGACCCGGAACATTCTTCCCGGACAAGATTGACGTCAAACAAACATTGTACGACCGCAAACATCCCGTCGTAAAGGAAGGCCCCGCCGCCACCGGAACCACGGTTACCGCCCCTGAGGACAAGGTCCCTGTTCAGGACAAAGCGGCGGCCATTGTTCACGAAAAAGCAGACGCCAAAAAGGGTGATGCGGCATGAACAAGAAATTGAACGAAATTCGCAACATGGGAAAGGCTGAGCGAATGAAGAAGCTTACCGAACTCATGAACGAACTCGCTGCCGAGAACGCCGTGAAAGCCACGAACACTCGACCGGAAAGTCCGGGAAAACCCCGAAACTTGCGCCGACAAATCGCGCGAATTCATACATTAAATCGAGAAGCTGAATTGAAAATTCATAGCAAAGGAGAGGTGAAACAATAAGGATGGAAACGATGTGCGCCACGTGCGGACTGCCCAAGAACATTTGTGTTTGCGGACAGATCGCCAAAGAAAGCCAAAAGATTACGATTCGAACAGAACAACGACGATTCAAAAAATACTTGACCATCGTCGAAGGTCTCGAGGAAAGTATCGCAAAGGAAGTGGCCAAGACGTTGAAATCCAAACTGGCATGCGGTGGAACGATGCAGAAAGGACGAATCGAACTGCAGGGAAACCACAAAGCCGAAGTGAAAAAAATCCTGATCCAAGAAGGATTCAAGGAGAGCGCAATCCATGATTAAGACCAAAAACTACACCATCACGCGGGAAAACCTTCCCATCCACGAACTCATCGGACTCGACGTGAATGTAGTGAAAAGTGTCGACTCCAACAAGAAAGGAATCATGGGGAAAATTGTCGACGAGACCCAGCGAACGTTTACCATTCAAACAAACAAGGGAGAGAAAACAGTCCCCAAGCACGAAAGTATGTTTGCCTTTACATTGGGAAGCGAAACCATCACGATTGAAGGGGCGGAATTGCAATCCAATCCCATTGAGCGATTGAAGAACGGGGGGAAAGTCCTGTATGCCTAAAACAACCAAAGCCACGACCACCAACAACAAGAACGCCTATCCGGTCCGCGGAAACGAACTTGTTGGAAAAGTCGTCAGCGCCAAGACCCCGAAGATGGTTACCATCGAACGAGAAATCGTGGTATATGTCTCCAAGTTTGAGCGATACAAGAAACTCAAGTCGAAGGTCCACGCCCACAACCCGGAATGGATTAACGCCAAGGAAGGAGACATTGTGAAGATTGGCGAAACGCGCAAGATTAGCAAGACGAAGAACTTCATCGTCACACAAATTGTTGGACACGCCAAAACGGCCGCCACCCACGAAGAAATGACCGAAGGAATGAAGATGAAAGCCAAAGCCGATAAGGAAACCAAGGAGGAAACCGCATGAAAGCCATCAGCGCATCCCCCACGAAGACACTTACACGACTGACGCGATGCTTCTGTGCCGATAACTCCGGTGCGAAAGAAGTCATGATTATCTCGGTGTTCCGACACACCACGCGCAAGCGAATGCAGCCCATGGGCGGAATCGCCGACATGGTGAATGTGGTTGTGAAAACCGGAAAGCCCGCCATCCGAAGCAAGGTCGAACGCGCCGTTATTGTACGCGTGCGAAAAGAATACAAGCGACCCGACGGAACGCGAATCAAGTTTGAAGACAACGCGGTTGTCTTGGTCGATGAAAAGGGATTGCCGAAGGGATCCGAAGTCAAAGGAGTCATCGCCAAAGAAGTCGGGGAACGATACCCCAAAATTGCGGGAATCTCCGCGGGAATCGTGTAGGGTGAACAAAACATGACGACGCATAATCCGGGTAAACAGCGATTGAAGGTCTACGAGGCCGACCTCACCCTCCAGCAGAAGCTCATGGCCGGGCACCTCTCCAAGGAGCTCCGCGCCAAGCACGGAACGCGAGGACTTCCCATTCGTGTCGGAGACACCGTGAAGGTCATGCGAGGAGACTACAAAGGAAAGACTGGGGCCATCAACCAAGTTGATCGCGCACGAAACAACGTGTACATCACCGGACTCATGCGAAAGAAAGCGGATGGGAAAGAAGCCTTCTTGGCATTCCGACCCAGCAATTTGCTGATCACCGCCATCGACGCGAAAGATAAGAAGCGATTCAAGCGCGCCACGAAGGGAACGAAAACAGAAACCCCGAAGACGGAACACAAAACGAAGACGGCAAGCGTCGGGAAGAAGGAGTGAAATTTATGGCCAAGAAAGGACACCTCAATAAGCAGAAGCGCATCTCCGCGCACCCGATTCGCAATATTGCCCGAAAGGAATTCGTCTGGACCGTGAAGTCCATGCCCGGAGCCCACACCGCCGACACGAGCATCCCCTTGGGATTGGTTGTGCGCGACATGCTGAAGATCGCTCAAACCATGAAGGAAACGAAGCACGTCCTCGCCAAAGGAATTGTTCACGTCGACAATGTGGTGCGAAAGGAATACCAGTTCCCCGTCGGAGTATTCGACGTGGTCTCGATTCCCTCCACGAAGAAAAATTATCGATTAGCCTTAGACACGAAGGGCCGAATGACGCTCAACGAGATTAACGGGCCCGTCACCGCGAAGCCTGCCAAAGTTTTGCGCAAAGTCTTGTCGGCTGGAAAGAAAATCCAGATCCAGACGCACGACGGAAACACCTACGCAGGGGTTTCAGAGAAAGTCAAGGTCGGAGATTCTGTTTTGGTGTCCCATGCCAAGGTGGAGAGCCACTTGCCCTTGTCCAAGGGAAGCCACGTCTTCATCACGGGAGGAACGCACGTGGGAGAAGTCGCCCAAGTGCAGAGCATTGTTCCCGGCACCATGAAGCGCGATGCCTTGGTTGATTTGGTGGAAGGGAAAGAATCCTTCCAGACGACCAAGAAGAACGTCATGGTCATCGACGATCACATGTCTAAATGGATTAAGCAAACGATGAGCGGAGGGAAGAGCGCATGACTACGGAAAAGAAAGACAAGAAGAACAATCCCATGCGCAACATCCGCATCGAAAAGGTTACCGTAAACATGGGTGTCGGTACGACCGGAGAGCCCTTGCAGAAGGCCGGAGAGATCCTCAAGAAAATCACGGGAGGAAACCCCGTCCAGACCAAGTGTAAGGTCAAAATTCCCACGTGGGGAATCCGAGAAGGATTGCCGATTGGAGTCAAAGTCACGTTGCGAAAGAAGCAAGCCGAGGCGTTCCTGAAGACCGCATTACAGGCCAAGGAAAACAACCTCATCAAGCGAAACTTCGACAAGAACGGGAACTTGGGATTCGGTGTCAAGGAATACATTGACTTGCCCGGCGCCAAGTACGACCCGAAGTTGGGAATCCGAGGATTCGATGTACTGGTTACCTTAGAACGACCCGGTTATCGACTCAAGAAGCGACGATTGCGACCCTCCGCCATTGGAGTGAAGCACCGCATCACGAAGGAAGACGCCATGGCCTTCATGCACCAGCATTACAAAGTAAACGTCTTGGAGAAGGAAATCGCCAAGTGAAGGGATGATGCCTATGATGAATGAAGCCAAAGCCCGAATGAAAAAGCAAGAGAAAAAGCGACCCAAGACGGGAAGAAACGCCTATTGTGTTAACTGCAAGAACAACAAGGGGATGGTCCACAAATACGGCCTCAACTTGTGCAGGAGATGCTTCAAGGAATTCGCCCCCATGATGGGATTCAAGAAGTACAGCTAAAAGGAGGAAAAAAACGATGAGCCAAATTGATCCAATCGCCGACGCGCTGGTCCACATCCAGAACTGCGAAAACGCCTCCAAGAAGAACGTAGTCGTCCATCCGGGAAGCAAACTCATGAAGCAGATCCTGCGAGTCATGCAGGAGAAGGGCTACATTGAAGGATTTGAAGAGAACAAGGAACGACACAAGACCATGTTCACCGTCACACTCGCGGGAAAAATCAACAAGATCGCCGCCATCAAGCCTCGATACGCCGTCGCCAAGAACGACTTCGAAAAGTACGAGAAGCGATACCTCCCCGCCCGAGACATTGGAACCATTATCGTCTCGACTTCGCAGGGAGTCATGACGCACACCGAAAGCAAGCAGAAAGCCATCGGAGGGCGATTGCTCGCGTATATGTACTAATATAAACCATTCCCAGGGTTGAACTCATATGGCCGAAAACGTAAGCGACAAAATCACCATCCCAGCCGGGATCCACGCCAAATACGAGCATGGCGACCTTACCCTCACCAAAGGCGGAAAGCACGTCATGAAGCACCTGGCCTCTCCTTCCGTTAAAGTTAAGCTTGAAGGACAGGACATCACCTTTACGGCCACCAACAACCGACGATTAACGGTTGCGGTCATGCGATCATTCGCCGCGCACTTACACAACCTCATCGGAGGACTGGAAAAGGGCTACACGTACAAGTTAGCCGTCGTTCACTCTCACTTTCCGATGAACATCAAAATCAAGGGTGACGTTTTGGAAATCTCCAACTATTTGGGAGAAAAGAATCCTCGACTTTCGAAGATTGTTGGGGAAACCAAAGTTGAGATTAAAGGAAAAGATATCACGGTCACCGGAAACAACGTTGAACACGTTTCACAAACTGCCGCGAACATGGAAAAAGCCACGCGCGATCCTAAGAAGGACCAGCGCGTCTTCCAAGATGGAATTTACATCACACACAAGGGGGCCACCGCATGACAGCCGAACACACGCACGCACCGAATGAAACGGCTCACGCGCACGAAGCGAAAGCACCGGTTGAGGCCAAGGCCGCCAAGCCGGTTGCCGAAGCCAAAGCGACGGAAACAAAGGCAGCTCCTGCCAAAGGAAAAGCCAAGGAAACCGTCAAGAACGACCCCACCCCCAACAAGCCCGCCAAGAAGAAAGGAAAGAAAGCGGTTTGGGTGAAGAAGGAAAAGGTCAAGAAGGACGCGAAAACAAAAGACGTTCAAGAAGACTTGCTGACCAAATGGAAGCCCGTCTTCTGGGGACGATTTGGTAAGAAGCACATGCGCACGCGCAACAACCCCAAGTATGATAAGTGGCGCAAGCCGCGAGGGGAAGACATGCAGCAGCGACGCGACGATGGTGCCGTGGTGGATGTCGGATACCGCGGACCTCGAGCCATCCGAGGAATTCATCCTTCAGGATACCGCGAAGTCATGGTCTTCACGCGAAAGGATTTGGAAATGATCAAGCCCATGCACGCCGCGAGAATCTCCGGAACCATTGGACGAAAAAAGAAAATTGAACTCATCAAGTTCGCCAACGAGAAAAAAATCCCGGTGCTGAACTAAAACAAAAGGAAATGATGCACGATGAATCCACGAAAAATCAAGCGAATGGCAGCCGACATCCTCGGGGTTGGAGAATCTAAGATTTGGATCGACTCCACGCAAACAGTCAAGGCCATGGAAGCCATGACGCGAGACGACATCCGCGGACTCATCGCCCAGCGCATCGTGCGAAAACGACAAGACGCTCAACACTCGCGCGGAGCCGCCCGTATCCTGCACGCCAAGAAACGCTTAGGTCGAAAGTCCGGAAAAGGAAAGCGAACCGGAACCAAGAAAGCACGCTCAAAACCGCGCGAACAATGGATTGCCCGCGTTCGCGCCTTGCGCAAGACCTTGCAAGACTACAAGAAAGCCGGGAAATTGAAGGGAACCTACCGCGCGCTCTACAAGCAAGTTAAAGGAAACCACTTCCGCGGAACCAAGCATTTGCAACAGACGATCGAGGGGGCCACTAAATGAGTAAGACCAGCACCTTCCGCACGGCCTTCCGCCGACGCGCCGAGGGACGAACCAACTACGTGAAGCGAATGGCCTTCGTCAAGAGCGGAAAGCCCCGCGCCGTGATTCGAAAGTCCACGAATAACTTGGGCGTGCAGTTCGTTACCACACTTAATGGAAAAGATTCCGTCGTGGCCGCCGCGCACACGAAGGAATTGACCCAATTCCACTACGCCGGACACGGAGGAAATATTCCCGCCGCCTACTTGACCGGATTGCTCGCCGGAACCCGAATGAAGGGAAAAGCCGAGTCGGTGATTGTTGATTTAGGCGTCCAACCCTCCATTCACGGAACGCGATTGTACGCCGCCGTGAAAGGAATCCAGGACGCCGGAGTTAATGTGATGGTCGATGCAGTGGCATTGCCCAAAGAAGACCGATTGCACGGAAAGCACGTGGACGCATACGCGAAACATGAGTCAGCGAAAAAGCACACGCTGCAATTCTCGACCTATTCATCCAAAAAAGTCAACACGGCCGAGTTCTCCAAGGCCGTGGAGAACGCCAAGAAAGCCATATTGGAGGGCGGTAACAAATGAGTGATGCAAAACCCAAGGGACCCCGCGGTAGCGGACGACCCGGCGCACGAAAGATGCCCTCTCGCAAGCCCCAAACCGGCGGACGCGGAGGCGGACGCGGCGGATTCGGCGGACGCGGTGGCGGACGAGGCGGAGATGCCCGCGGTGGACGCGGCGGATTTGCCGGACGAGGCGGACCCCGACGAGACTTGACGGCCGTACGAAAGGAAACCATGACGGACGAGCAATTGAAAGAAATGCAAGCCTCGGCCCCCATGTCAGCCGAGCAGCGCGACCGACAAAACACCCTCAACAATTGGAACCCCCGCACGGAAGCCGGAAAGCTCGTGCAGAAGGGAGAGATCACCTCCATGGATGAGCTGTGGAATCGCAACCTCCCCATTTTGGAATCCGAAATCATTGACTACTTGGTCCCTGATTTGAACGAAAAAATGATTGACACGCGCAAAACCGCCTATGTTCGCGCCGCTGGACGAAGCTTCAACTTCTCGGCGTATGTTTTGGTTGGAGACGGGAAGAACTACATTGGATTAGGATTGGGATCCGACAAAGAACGATTCGGAGCCATCCGTAAGGCCTCCCGAGATGCCCGATTGAAACTCATGCCCGTGCGTGCCGGAAGCGGCTCATGGCAGGACTTCTCGGACACCACGCGAAGTGTACCTTTCAAGATTACCGGAAAGTGCGGATCTGTCCGCGTCACGGTCTCTCCCGCTCCCAACGGAACGGGATTGGTGGTGGGGAAGCACATTCAAGATGTGTTCCGATTCGCCGGAATTACGGATGTGTGGGGACGCACCACGGGAAGCTCGGACACGAAGCTCAACTATGTTCGCGCCGCCTACAACGCACTTGAACGCCTAAATCAGGTTCGCATGTCTCCGGACATGACGCGCAAGATGAGTAAGGCTCGAGGGGGACACACCGCATGATTGCCATTGTACGAATCCGCGGACTCAAGAATATCCAGCCGGAAATCCGAAAGACGCTGGAAACGTTTAACTTGGACCGAAAGAACCACTGCGTCATGGTGGACTTGAATGAGAATGATATGGCCCTGAAGAAAATGCAGGACTATGTCGCCTACGGTAAAGTAAAAGCCGAAACCATCGCCAAGCTGATCGAAAAGCGCGGACGATTGGAAGGAGACAAGCCCGTCAAGGTTGAAACCTTAAAGGCCCACAAACTTTCCACGTTCAACGACCTCGCCCACGCACTCTCAACAGGGAAAATTACACTCAAGCAAGTGGGAATCAAGAAAGTTTTCCGCTTGAACTCACCCAAAAAGGGATATGGAAAAATCGGAATCAAAAAACCGGTTACATTAAAAGGACCGCTCGGCTTCCATCCGCAAGGAATGGACGAATTGCTTGGGCAAATGATGTAAAAAGGTGAAAATATGGTCGTACGAAAAAGAAAAACCACGCGCTTGAAGCAACTCGGAGAACGAACCCACGGTCACGGGGACACGAAGAACCGCCGAGGTTCTGGAAACCGCGGAGGAGTGGGACGCGCCGGATCTCACAAGCACAAGTTTTCCAAATACTATAGTACATTTGGAATCAAAGTGCGCCAGCACGCCGCCAAGCAAGGAAAGGCATTGAATCTGACGCAGATTTCCGAGCACTTGGCCGAATGGACCAAGAAAGGAAAAGTCGAACAGGCCGACGGAATGTGGGTCCTCGACGGAAGCAAAGTAGGAATTGGGAAGATCCTCGGCGGAGGAGACGCTCCCTCGGATTTGCTCATCAAGAACGTGAAGGTAACCGAAAAAGCCCGGCAGAAAATTGAAGACGCCGACGGCGAAATCGAAGATTCATTCAAATCGGGCGGTGGCGAGACGAAAGTCGTAGACCCATCGGCCGGGGACGGCGGTAACTGATGGTGGACGTCTTCGCGAAGCTGGATCCTATCCTGAAGCTTTTGCCTGAAGTACGCCGACCGGAGGTTAGTCCGCCGTTGATGACCAAGCTCATCTACACCGCGCTCGCCCTCATTCTATTTTTTGTCATGGGGCAGATCGAACTGATCGGCCTCACGGGAACTTCGATTCAGCAGGTCGAAGCCCTTCAAACCATATTAGCCTCCGACATCGGATCATTGATTACGGTGGGAATTGGGCCGATTGTTTTAGCTTCCATTATCCTGCAATTATTGGTCGGAGGAGGATTCCTTCAAATTGATCTAACCATTCCTGAAAATAAAGCTCGTTTTACTGCTACTCAAAAATTACTCGCCATTATTCTTTCGTTTTTTGAAGGAGCGGCGTTCTTAGGATTTGGTATTCCCGGAATTGGATTCCTTCAAGCCGCGCCGGGCATGTTCCTGTTTGTGTTATTGCAGATTGCCATCGGTTCGATCATCTTGTTGTACTTGGATGAATTGGTTTCCAAGTGGGGAATCGGATCCGGAATCGGATTGTTCATTGCGGGAGGAGTTGCCCAAGGATTCTTCTGGCAGGTCTTCCGACCCGCGGACCAATTCGGAAGCGCCGGACGAATCTTCACGGTTTTCCAATCCCTCATTGAAGGAAACGCCTATGCTGCATTTGTGGGATTCATCCCCATCCTCTTCGTCATTTTGATTTTCTTAGTGGTGGTATTTGCGGAAGGAATGCACGTGAACATTCCCATTGCCATGGGACAGAGTGGTGCGGGTGGACGATTTCCGGTGAAATTCCTCTATGTGAGTAATATGCCCGTCATTCTCGCCGCGGCGCTATTTGCCAATATCCACCTGTGGGCCTCCCTCGTGCAAGGCGTACCGTTCGTCAAGGAATTCTTCGCTGGACTGTCGTGGGCGACCACTGCTCCACGTGTGGGAGGGAGCTTTTCATTGGTCGAAGGACTCCTCACATTAGGAATCACCTCCACCACCGGCGTTGAGATTCTCCAGGCCATCAGCTACCTTGTCCTCCTCGTCCTCGTCTGTATCGTCTTCGGTCGATTCTGGATTGAGTTAGGCGGACAAGGAAGCAAGGCGGTCTCCGAGCAATTGGACCGAAGCGGGATGTCCATTCCGGGCTTCCGACGCGACCCGCGCATCATGCAGAAGGTCCTCGACCGCTATATTCCGCAGGTCACCATCCTGGGATCCATTTTCGTGGCTTTACTTGCAGGATTGTCCGACATCACGGTGGCCTCGCTGGTCTCCGGAACCGGGGTCCTATTGGCCTGTGGTATTGTGTACCGATTATACGAAGAATTGGCCAAGGCGCAACTCATGGACATGCACCCGGCCCTCAAAGCCTTCTTCGGAGAGAAATAAAGGGGTGAAAAATGAGCCGAGAACCAACCAACGTTTTAAAACATTCCCCAGGGGGATTGGGTTAGGAAACCCTTTCCTGCGAATGGAAAAAACGGGTTATTCGGCCTTTATCCTATGTTCCTGAGCCCGGCAATGGATTTGGTGTTGATTTCCGCAGGATTTGCGGTCATCAGCCAAGTCCTCCAAACCGTACTCACGGATCGAAAGGAAGTCCGAAGAAGCCAGAAGAAAATGCAGGAAGTCAACAAACGATACAAGGAGCTGATGTCACAAGGAGGAAAAGCAGACCCACAGGAAACGGAAAAAATACAAAAAGAAATGATGGAAATCACCACGGCGAGCATGAAAAACATGCCCAAGATGATGATTGCCAACATGATTGTATTTCTCCCCCTGTTCGCGCTGGTCCACCAGGTGTACGACGGAAAGCAACTCCCCTTCTTCCCCCCATTCAGTTGGGTGTGGCCGCAGGTGGATTGGTTCTGGTACTATCTCCTGTGCTCCCTGATCATATCATTGTTCGTCAATCACGTCATGAATTGGTACCACGAAAAAAAGGAAAAAGAAACAAATCACACTCATCACACGCAAAACCAAAACGAAGGAATGAAACATGCCCAATAAATCCGAACGAAGAAAACTACGGTCTTTCCGAAAAAGCGCCAAAGGCACACGCATGATTAATGTTACGAAGAAGCACGCCAAGCTGCGCTGCGCACTGTGCGACAAACAACTCCACGGTGTCACGCACGGAAAAACGTCTTCGGAAACCAAGCGCACCTCCAAGTCCGCCAAGCGACCCACCGGAGCATTCGCTGGAATTTTGTGCGGAACCTGCCGAAGCATGGTTACCTTGGAAGCCGTCAAGGTGAAAGCGGGAGTCAAATCGTTGGGCGATTTGGACCTCACCGTGAAGCAGTATGTGTTGCAGCTCGACAAGAAGGTGAGCGCATGAGTGAAATTTTTACGATTGGACGAGTGTGTTACAAGACGCATGGTAGAGACGCGGGAAGCAAAGTCATCGTGGTCGAAAAAGCCACGAAAGGATTTGCGATTGTAGAAGGACCCCAGACGAAAAAGGGACGCGTCAACATCGCGCACCTGATGCCCACCACCCAGAAAGTGGGACTCTCAACGGGGTACACGAAGAAAGACCTAACCGAGGCACTCAAGGAATAAGGGGATGAATGACCATGGCTGAACACCGTTATTTTGTACGTATCGCAAGCCGCGACTTGAATGGAAATAAACCTATTTATCGCGCCCTCACGGGGATTAAGGGAATCGGTATCCGAACCGCCCGCGTGATCGCCTATCAATTCCAGAAGGAACACCACGTGCCCTTCACCACCCCGTTGGGAAGCCTCACGGAAGACATGGATTTGAAGTTGGAAGACATTGTCTTGCACCCCGCCAAGCATGGATTGCCTGAGTGGATGCTCAACCGACGCAGAGCAGTAGAAGGACAGTCCACTCACTTGGTTGTCAACGAACTTGATTTCGCCATCCGAAACGACATGCAGACGATGCGAAAGGTCAAGTCCTACAAGGGAATCCGACACTCGCTCGGACTCACCGTTAGAGGGCAGCGCACCCGAACGGCTGGACGACACAAGGGATCCACGGTCGGAGTCGAGAAGAAAGTCGAAGCCAAGCCCGCTGCAAAGCCCGCCGCCGCTCCGGAGAAAAAGAAGTAAAGGTGAATGTTTATGGGTGACCCGAAATTCGCACGAAAAATGTATGGAACCCCCAAGAAGCCTTGGGACAAGAAGCTCTTGGACAGCGAACGCGAACTCCGCGAGACGTATGGTCTTCGAAATAAGCGAGAATTGCGACGCGTCGATGCCTTCGTGCGCATGAAGCGTAGCAATGCCAAGAAAATCCTCGCATTGCCCGTGGAACAGCGTGTGGAGAAGGAAAAAGAATTGCTCGACTCGTTGGTTCGAATGGGAATCATGCGCGGAAAGCCTTCATTGAGTGAAGTCCTCTCATTGAACGTCGAATCCTTCCTGGAACGACGACTCCAAACGATTGTGTGGAGAAAGCACCTCGCCCAGACGGTCAAGCAGGCCCGACAATTCATCACGCACGGACACATTGCCGTGGGTGGAACCAAGGTGACCGTGCCTTCGTACATGGTCACGAAGGACGAGGAAGCCAGCATTGCCTATCATGGAACCCCCATGGTCTTGACGAACCCACAAGCGGTTACGAAAGATAAGAAACAATTAGAGAAAGAATTCGCCGAAGCACGCGGGGAGCCCGAAGGAACGGAATCCCTGTTGCGCGGCGAAGTTGAAGAAAAACCGGTCAATCCCGACGCTGCCGCCGCAGCTAATACGGATGCCCAGGAAGGGAAGTGATACCGTATGGCTGCAACTGACGCAAAAGTAGGATTGGTGCACATTTTCGCGACGCACAACAACACCATCATGCTCCTCACGGACATGACGGGTGCTGAAACCCTGGCCAAGTGCTCGGGCGGAATCGTCGTGAAGACCCAGCACAAAGAAGGAAGCCCGTACGCCGCCATGAAGATTGCCGAAACGATCGCCCAGAAGGCGCGCGAAAAAGGAATCAGCTTGGTTCACGTTCGAGTTCGAGCCAAGGGTGGAATCCGACCCCGCAATCCCGGACAGGGAGCCGAGGCCTCGATTCGAAGCCTGACGCGAAACGGAATTCGCATTCTTTCCATTGAAAATGTTACTCCCACGCCCCACGATGGAACGCGGAAGAAAAAGAAACATCGGAGCAAGAAGGTCTAAGGAGCTGAACACGCATGGCCAGAAACGCAATCAAAGTGTTGACGGACAAGGGGAATACGACCCACATCCTGATCAAAGGGACGAATACCCCCACGATCAATGCGATCCGACGGACCATTTTGAGCGAAGTGCCCGTTTTAGCCATCGAAGAATTGGCCGTATACGAGAACAACTCCGTATTGTTCGACGAATTCTTGGGACACCGATTGGGAATGGTCCCGATTGTTACGGACTCTAAGAACTACAAACTCGGAGACAAGGTCAAGTTCGCATTGGATGTGAGCGGACCGGGAACCGTCTATTCGAAGGACATCAAGCTTGCCGACACGGCCTTGAAAGTCGTGGATGAACGCATCCCCCTCACAAAATTGAAAGCTGGACAGCGCGTCCGGATGGAAGGAGAAGCGGTCATGGGACAGGGAAAGGACCACGTGAAGTATCAACCCGGAGTAGTGGGATATCGCGCCATGCCCGTTTTCACCATTTCCGAAAACATCTCCTCCGAGACGATGCAAAAAATCGTGGACTCATGCCCAGTGAAAATCATAGAAATGAAAGGAAAGAAACTCAACATCACCGAGCCCGGCGACTGTACGCTGTGCGGTCACTGCGAAGAAGTGGGTGGAAGCGCCAACATCAGCGTGGATGCCGATGATTCCAGTTTTATCCTCATGATGGAAACCCACGGGGGATTATCCAACAAGGACATCCTGCGACAAGCCTGCGAGATTCTCATCGAGAAGACCAAAGGGTTTGCCAGCCAAATCGAGGAGGGGTTGTAAACCACGGAAAACACGGGAGGAAGAACGCCCCTTCTTAAACGATACCACGGAAAAACTTGCTATTGCAGGAGTTCCCGAGCGGTCAAAGGGGCGGGACTTAAGATCCCGTGGCTTAGTGCCTTCGCAGGTTCGAATCCTGTCTCCTGCACTCGGAAAATAAAAGAAAACAACTGAAACTGATCCACTATGAAACGAACCGGACCCACCAACATTCGAACCAGAGCCATGGTCGTGCACATGGACAAGCACGCCAAGAAGACGAAAGAAGGCGCCTACGCCGTCCTGTCTGAACTCGTCAACGTTCCCGCCCGACAGCGCGCCGAAGTCAATCTTTCTCACTTGAATGAACTTGCAGCCACGTACAAGGACAAGGTCTTTGTCGTCCCGGGATCCGTTCTCGCGAAAGGAACCCTCACGCACGCCATTCACGTGGCCGCGTTGCGATACTCCGGTAGCGCTGCGCACAAGATTAAGGAAGCCAAAGGAAAGGCCATGCTCCTCGAAGAACTCGTCTCTGAGAAAGTCGCCGCGAAAAAGATCATGTTGGTGAAATAAGATGCACGAAAAGAAAGCCCCCACTAAAAACAAAGTCCAGACGGAAATCATGCCGGCCGCACCAACGATGTACGTGGACGCCACCAACCTTATTGTTGGACGAATGGCCAGCGTGGTGGCGGAGAAACTATTGAAGGGGCACAAAGTCGTGATTGTCAATTGTGAAAAGGCCGTGTTCACGGGAAACCCTGTTTTGTTGCGCAAGCTCTGGCAGACCCGATTGGACTTGCGACCGCGTGGAAACCCGGTATTCGGGCCGCGCTTCCACAAGATGCCCGATCGAATTGTTCGAGAGATCATCGAAGGAATGGTCCCCTCGAAGCGAGATCGCGGTATTTTAGCCATGAAGCGATTGCAGACATTCATCGGCGTCCCCACGAAGTTCAAGGAACAAAAGTTCCACGGACTCGAGAAGGCCCAGCACACGAAGACGAAGGGAATTACCACCGTCTTAGAGTTGGCGGAAGGATTAGGATATAACAAAATGGTGAAGGGATAACATTATGGCAAAGCGACGCGAAACACTATTCAAGGCCACCAAGAAAGAGGCCATCGCCAAGGCGAACGTGCGAGAAGGAAAAGGAGTCATCCGAATCAACTCACGCAACCTCAATTTGGTTGATCCGGCTATTTTGCAAGAGTATATCCGCGAACCCCTCGTCCTAGCCGAGGGAGCGGGCAACAACCTCGATATTACCATCCACGTCCAGGGAGGAGGACAGATGTCTCAGGCCGTCGCGGCCCGAGCCTCTATCGCCAAAGCCCTCGTGGGATATTTGAAGGATGAGAAATTGAAGAAGAAATTCATTGCGTACGACCGCATGCTGCTGGTCGACGATTCTCGACGAACGGAACCTAAGAAGCCCTTAGGACCCAAGGCTCGAAAGAAGAAGCAGCACTCGAAGCGATAACGGAGATGAAAAAACCATGATTACCCCCATTCGATGCTTTTCATGCGGAAAATCCCTCGCCGGGCACTACGAAGACTTCAAGGCCCGCACCAAGAAGGGAGAAACCGCGGAAGATGCATTCAAGGGGATGGGAATCGCCCGGTATTGCTGCCGACGAATGCTCCTGACGCACGTTGAATTGATCGACGACGTGATGCGGTACAACACGTGAAAACAAGGGGAATGATGAAATATGACTGAAAACAAGGAAGACATCCAGCAGGTCCCGACGACCAATCCCGCCATTGAGAAATACCTCACGACTGGGGCCCACATCGGCACGCGCTTCAAGAGCGGAGACATGAACCGCTATATTTACAAGCAGCGCAAAGACGGACTCAAAGTGTTGGATGTCCAATTGATCGACGAGCGAGTTAAGCAAGTCGGACAATTCCTCGCCAAGTATGACCCTAAGAAAATCGCCATTGTTTCACGCAAGATGTACGGAAAGACTCCGGCAGAAGAATTTGCCAAGTCCATCGGTGCCTACGCCATCACTGGACGATTCGTTCCCGGAACATTTACCAATCCTCAAGGAAAAGAATTCTTGCAGCCGCAAGTGGTCATTGTTACCGAACCTGAGTCCGACGCCCAAGCCATCTCGGAAGCCTCCAAGGTGCGTGCGGTGGTTGTCGCATTGGCCTCTACGAACAACTTGTTGGCCAACATTGATGTGGTAATCCCGGTGAACAACAAGGGACGCAAATCTTTAGCCTTGATTTATTGGTTGCTCGCCAAGGAATTCTTGAAAGCCCGCGGCGATATCGCCAACGACGAAGCTTTCCCTAAGAAAGTCGAGGACTTCGAGTACGCGTTGAAAGACGGAGAATCCGAAGAGCAGAACCAGCGACGCGGACGACGAGACCGACGAGGTCCCCGAGTCAACCGATTGGAAGAAGCTGCCGGACTCGCCGGCGGCGACCGAAACTAGGGTTTCGGCTCATTCTTTCCTCAATCGTTTAATACGACTTCAACCCACTACACTAGCGTGAGCTCCAACACGTGCAACGAGGAACCTAGCGACTTTTGCGGGGTCGCGGCGGTCTACCTCAAGAAAGACCTTTCCCATTACCCCCCTGGAGGCGCGCTCTATTTTCTCCAGAAGATGCTCCTTCAACTCCAGCATCGCGGACAACTATCGGCCGGGGTCACCCTTTACCATCCCGAAAAACCCGACCTGCTCAAGACCCATAAAGGAAATGGATTGGTGGGGGAAGTTTTTTGCTTGAGCGATTCGGAAAAAGCAGGGAAATTATTCACCGAATATGCCGGAAAAGTGGGCATTGGACACACGCGCTATGCCACGAGCGGAAGTGATTTGTGCGCGGACGCCCAACCCTTTGAACGCACGCACACACGATTATGGAAATGGTTCTCATTCGCATTCAACGGGAACATCACGAATGCACCGGAAATGCGAGAAATGCTCACGGAGAAAGGATATCACTTCAAGAGCAAGACCGACACGGAAGCATTGATGCACGCGATTGCCCATGGATTGGGAAGCGACTCTCCCCAATCCCTCGAAACGGGTTTTGCGGAGCTCGCGAGCCAATTGGACGGGGCCTATACCCTTGCATTTGTGAACGCCCAAGGAGAGTTAGTGGTTCTGCGCGACCCTAATGGATTCAAACCCCTCTCGTTTGTGGATACCGAGGATTTCTTCCTCGCGGCCAGTGAAAGCGTTGCCTTGCGACCCTTTGCCGCGCATGGAATACAGGACGTGAACCCGGGAGAGATGATTCGGGTGCACCAAAACAAGATGATTCGCTCCCGCTTCACTGCGTCTAATCATCCTATTTCCCACTGCATGTTTGAGTGGGTCTACTTTGCTTCCGCAGGAAGCACCCTACAAGGAAGCAGCGTGTATGAGGCACGATATCGGTTAGGGGAAGAATTAGCGAAGAGCGAGGCACTCTCCACGAACAAGGAGGAATGGGTAGTGGTAAACGTTCCGGACACGAGCACGCCGGCCGCGGATGGATATGCATTCACGCTTCAACTCCCTTCCAAGGAAGGATTGTTGCGAAACCGCTACGTGGGACGCACATTCATTGAGGGAGGGAAGTGGCAGGATAAAGTGAGAGAGAAATTCACAATCAACCCATCCGTATTGGAAGGGAAAAAAGTAATTTTGGTGGAAGACTCCGTGGTGCGAGGAAACACCCTCAAACAATTGGCCCAGCGCATACGAGAAGAAGGGAAAGCATTGGAAGTTCATGCGCGCATCGCTTGCCCGCCCATCCTGAATCCGTGCTTCTATGGAATTGACATGAGCACGTTCACCGAGCTTACCGCCGCGCGCAGCGCTGAACAGAATGCGGAACGTGAACACGTACAATGGAATGAAGAGACTGGAAACAAGCTCTCTCGAGAATTAGGAGTGGAATCCTTGCGGTATCAATCATTGGAAGGATTGGTCAAGGCGATTATGGTTCCATCCCACAAGCTCTGCATGGCCTGCCTGAATGGGAAATATCCCACTCCCACCGGAAAGCGACTCGTACGCGAAGCGTGGTCGAGATACCAATCCCTTGCGTCCGGAGGGCGGATTTACGACGCATGATGAGGGGGACCCGTCCCATTAAATAGTCGCGAATCCCGTTTTCTAGTATGATCCTCTATGACGCATTGGTGGACAACATCCACCTGGCCCTCACCATCTTCCTTTTCATCTGGATTTACAATTGGGCCAAAGGAAATGTGGGAAGTGCTAAACTCGCGTTGGTCACGGCCATCGTCATTATCTTCCTGACTTTTTACTCCTTCCCCGAACTTGTGTGGTTGCTCGTGTTATTGTGGGCCTTCGCCACGTTTGGAAAGGATATTTTTTCCAAAATAGGATTGTTCGAGAAGTGAGGGAGAAAAAAACATGGACACATTCACCTACATCGTGGCGGTATTCCTCCTGGCCTTTGCGATGCAATCATCCATGCTCTGGCTGGGACTGGCCATCCTCATTTTCCTCCTCATCTCACTGCGCTCCCTCTCAGGGATTGTGCTCACGCTAACTACGGGAGTAGTATTCTTCCTCCTTGGCTCCTCACTCTCCGGAACCATGCTCTATTTGTGTATCGGTCTCGCCATCCTCGCGTATTTGGTGGGTGTAAAACCTTCGGAAGATAACCAAGGAGGCATGTCCCCCGACATGATGGCCATGCTCCAAGGAATGGGTGGGGGCGGTGACCCCTATGGAGGCATGGGTGGCATGGGAGGAATGGGCGGCGGACACGGGGGATTCTGAATGAATGCGTTCTCCCTGCTCGTGGTACTCGTCTTCCTGTGGATTCTCTATTCCACCCATCAAACATTCTGGGTGATAGTGGCGGGATTATTGCTCTTGGCCTACTTCCTCACCATCGCCTCCAAGGCCACCGCACGAGGAGTGGGGAAGACACGTAAGAAAATACGTGAAGTGTACATGGGAGAGATGAAGGAGATGGACGCGGTCACCGGAAAATACCCGGCCAAATTCTTTGATGCCGCCGGAAAGGCCCTGGCTGAAAAGGCTGGGGAGCACATCGCCCCTCCCGGTGTGAAAAGCTACAAGCAAGCCGAGAACATGAAATGGACCATCAAGGATCCCATGGGAAAAATCTACGACTCCGCGAACAAGATACTGGATAGTTTAGGGAAACTTTTCTCGCGATGAGTCTTATCCGCGCGTTCTTTGTTTTCGTACGGGCGGTTTGAAATGAGGACTCTGCAGGCGTGAAACGTGTGATTGGGATGTGCGTGGAGGGCGCGCAGATCCACGGCGAGTTTTCCGTATGAATGTGCGCATTGCAGACAAATAATCCCCAAGAGGAACATCCCTCTTCAATCGCGCAATTCCTCGCTCCGCGAGACGCGCGCGATAATATCCAGGAGTGAAGAGTGGAAGAAATGATATGGTGCCCAGCCGCGGATGACGCGCCTTGGCCACCTCTACTATACGATGCTCCACAATCTCGCCCAACCCGCTATTCATCAGCGATTGAACCAGTCTCTTATCACGGGCCACTTCCCGTAGCATTTCTGAAGTAAAGCGACCATGAATGATTCCCTCTCCCGGGTGTAAGATGATGGAGGAAGTACCTAATCGTGTTCCATTCTTTAGAGCAGCTGCATCAATGGCCTTGCGAATCGCTTCATTTGTAACGAATCCAACCGGTCGGCTCACCGCGCGTGCTACCGGGACCTTGGTGGTGGCTGTCCTTTTCTTACTAGTGTCCGCAAATGAACCCTTGATTCCGGTATAGTCTCCTTCTCCAATCGTGAGAGAGACAAAAACACCCCCGGCTCCTGCTGATATGGGCTCACGAGTAAACGAAAGGACTATTCCGCGCAAGCTCGTCACCCTTTCTTGCTTTTCGTCTCAAACAACAACTGCTGGTTGGTTTCGAGTATTTTCTGCATCAACGTTTGTAATGCCCCCATCAGTGCTTTCGCATCCGATACATCCTTCTGCAATTGATCCATGCGCGAGTTGACCACACTCAATCGGTTGCTCATGGTTTCCAAATTGGCCGAGTCCAACTTATCGTGCAACTCTACGACTGCGTTGTGCGTGTCCTGCAACTGCTGCCCGTGCTGTTCCAGTGCGAGGTGTGTGATGTTATCCTTCAATGCGTCCGTCTGCTCATTCAGCAAATTTCTCTCTTCCATTTGTTGGACTACTTTCTCACTCGTGCGCGTGGCTAAGACCTCGTGATCCAAATCCGAAAAAGCGCTCTCTTCATCCTCCTCTTCCTTTTGAGGAGGAGGCGAGACGGGCCTGGAAACGTTGGGTGCAGGGGGGCGTGAACTTCCCGCGTTGGGCGTCAAATAGGACTGCATCTGCGCGGGGGAAAGGCCCAAATCCTGCAGCGTGGAGGCAATGACATTCTCGGACAATCCGGCGTCGCGCATCTTCTGGATGGTGTTCCGCACCACTTCTTCGTTCACCATGAGGGGGTTCTCGACTTTGGTTTTATATACGGGAGAATCTTTGCTATAAAAATCCTCGCCGTGATTCCCCATGCCCCTACTCAAGATTGCCCAAGGACCCTGGACATTGCTCGTGAAGGGTAGCGTAAAGGACCGCGAATTGGAAGTCTACACGAACCCCCAAAAAACACTCTTTGTTCAAATCCTCCAGCAGGAAAACGGACAATACACGAACGTCGTGTGCGAGTTCTACAAACCCTACCTCGCCACCGGAGACGTGAGCGGATTCGTACAAACCCTTCCGCGCGAAGTGGTGGTGCTGACCAAGCACCAGCCGGACGAGACGTTTACTTTTCTCCTGCTCGGCTCCTCCCCTATTAGTGTGGTGTGGGAGGAAGGAATCGTATTAGAACAAACGGATATTCTCCTGAAAAAATTAGACGTGGGAGCGAGCCTGCTGGGGGATGTGGCCAAGGCCTATGATATTACCCTCAAACCCATGAATGAAAACCCTCCCAATATAGCCGAGGCGTTCTTTTCGATTCCCCTCCTCTACCCTGCACTCGCAACGAATGCCCACTTCGTGGGAGAAAAGGAATCCTCCGTGCTGGCCGCCCAAACCGCCGCCGGACACATGGGGGCGATGCCGGGAGAATTTGTTTTAGGAACCACGGGAACCGGACTCATGGTGAAGGAACCCATTTCGTTCTTCAAGAAAACAGGAATATTCAACGCACGAGCGGAGCATCGCACGCACATCCTGCAAGTGATTGCGGAGGGAGCGTTATTCTCCAATATCCCCGTGGTCATCATTGATTGGAACAATGAGTTTTCCGTCATGCGAAACCCCAACCCGGATCCCACCCGATTGCACGAGCAAAAGATTGAAGGAGACCCGATTGGTTTTCCGCTGAAGGAATTTGTCGCTCCTGAAAATCTCAAACTCGAACTCTCCCTCACGTACCCGGAAGGATTGGTGGAAGTGCTGGGACTAAATGAACATGAGTTGGGACAAAACCTCATCCGATTCTTACATGAGCATCACGTGGGAACGGTGGGAGAAGCCAACGGGGTGCTGCGACAACTCCCTCCCTCCGAAACCTTCAACGCATTCCAAATCGCCAGTATTATGCGCATCCTCAATTTGCTCAACCAAACGTATCCGGGATTATTCAATGGATTGAATCCCATCGAAGAGATATCCAAGTCCTGGTTCCAATCCATTGGAAGAGTGGGCGTGTTGCGACTCAAGAATGTCCCTCCTAAGCTGAGACGATTGTTGGTGTACACCGTCATGCGCGGGATTTACGAACTATACTCACAAAAAGGTGTTTCGGGTCGCGTGAAATCACTCTTGGTTATCCCCGAGGCCACGCAATTGTTTGACGTGCCCCGTGAACCCTTGCTTTCGAAAGAAATTGAACGCTTGCTCACGTTAAGCATGAACCAGGATGTAGGATTCTTACTTTCCGCGGCGCACGAAATTGATTTACCCAAAGATTTGGTGAGCATCCTCGACGCCAAAGTGGGAGTGGTGTCGGGACGAGAAGCCGCCGTCACACTTGCAGGAAGAAAGAATTACCGCGCGTCTATTCGTGACACGTACTCGCAACCGGTGGTAAAGGACTTTTTCAGCTTGTGAAGAATTGGGAAAAATACACGTGTATTATTTCTTGTTCTTGTCCATCATCTGCTGGGCCTGTTCCACGGTGATAAAATGCAAGGGGTTGAGCGTGTCGACCACGTACTTGATTTCTCGTACATCCTCACTTTTCGCGGAGGAGCGCGACACATCATCCACTTTGGCTTCCAACTCAACCAAGCGTTGAGAAATCGCCGAGACTTGTCGCGTGAGATCATCCAGAGCGGCTTTCACGGAATCATTGACCCCCTGATTCTGAGTCTGGGAGACCTGCTGCTGGAGGTCTCGTACGCGCTTGTTGATCACAATGAGGTTTCTCCCCAGAATTTTCTCATTCCTCACCAAATACTTGATCTTCTGGGTGATGACCATCACGGCCGCGGAGAGGGCCTTGAGGTCCCGGTTCATGGACATCAAATAATCCCCGCCCTTAGGGGCCATGGAGGGGCTCATACCAGGGTTTTCAGGGGTGGGTCCAGGCATGAGTTAAAAGAGCCTTGGGGCCTTAAAAAACACGTATGACTAGCCAAAAACAGGCGAATAAAGGGGTCTTGCTCGACGTCCAAACGCACGAATACGAGGGAATGTCGGTCGTGGACCTGTTCATACGGCCTATGGCCCCCCAGACAGGAATCATTCACCTATTAGACGTGGATTTCCCCCCCTATTACTACCTCCAATTGGTCCCCTCCGCGGACCCCAAAAAGATTCTTTCCCAGATGAAAGAGGAGACCCTCCCGGGGGGTCTTGTTCCATTGAGGGTTGAATTGATTGAGCGGGAAAAGAAACCCTACCTCAAACTTACCTTCAAGACCATCAATGAGTTAGTCCGTTCCCGGGACGTCATCAAAAACTATCCCTTTGTGGAAGCCCTGTTCGAATCCAACATTCCCTACACGAAACGCTACTTGCTGGACAAGCAACTCATTCCTTACACGCTCACGGAATGGACCCTCACGAACGAAGGGCATGTGAAAACCATCCAATCCATTGAAGGGGATGTTCCTCTCTTGCGCACGGGATCGTTGGACATTGAAACGTATGGGACGCACAAAATACCCCTTCCTGAGAAAGATCCCATCATCAGCGTGGCATTGAACACGCCGGTGGGAAAAAAAGTATTCATCGCCGCGGACTATCACAACGAATTCACGCAGCCTTGTTTGAATGAGAAAAAAGTCTTGGAACAAACCTCCACCTTTCTCGCTCTTGCGGACTTGGATGTGATTTACACGTATAACGGAGATCACTTCGATTTTCCTTTCTTAGTGGAGCGCTCCAAACGCAACATGGTGAAAATGGACTATGGTTTTGGAGACGTCCAACTCGTGGGAAAAGGAACCGAACGCGAAGCCCGCATCCATGGTATGCAACACGTGGACGTGTATCAGCTGATGCGACTCTTAGCACGGTTCCAAGTCATCAAATCCCCCCGCATGGATTTGGAAAGTGTCATGCGCGCGGTGTTTGGAAAAGGAGAAAAATCCCTCACGCACGCTCAGATTGTTGAAACGTGGAAAACCCAAAAGGGATTGGACAAGCTCGCGTTGTACAACCTCACCGACACGGAATACACGCAGGAATTGGGAGATGAATTTCTCCCCTCATTATTGGAAATCGCCCGACTGGTGCACTTGACCCTATTCGAAGTCAACCGAATGACCGCCTCACAGCTCGTTGAAACCACCCTCATGAATGAGAGTGTGAAGCAAGGAAAGATGTTCCCCAACTCTCCCTCAGATGAACAAGTGCGCGCGCGGGAAAATACCCCCATTGAGGGAGGATATGTTAAGGAGCCGGTGGCAGGCCTGCATGAAAATTTGGCCGTGTTGGATTTTCGCTCTCTACATCCATCCATCATGATTTCTCACAACATTTCCCCTGATACGCTCGATTGTGAACATCCTACTTGTAAAGAGGGAGTCAACAAATCCCCCACGGGGCATTGGTTCTGCACCAAGAAGAAAGGGTTGTTTTCCACCGTGCTGGAACGCATCCTCGACGCACGAATTGCCGTACAAAAAAAGATGGATGAAACAGCGAAAGGAGATCCACAGTTGGTTTTCCTCAAAGCGCGAAAACAAGCACTCAAGATTGTCCTGAATTCATTCTTTGGCACCCTCGCGTATCCTCGATTCCGATGGTATTCGAGAGAATCCGCGCGTGCGATTACAGCGTGGTCGAGACACTACATCCGACAAACACTCAATTGGGCCGAAGAAGAAGGATTCAATCCCGTGTACGGAGACACCGACTCGGCCTTCATCCTCTTGCCGGGAAAGAAAACCGAAGAAGATGTGCGAAAGTTTGTCCAAAAAGTCAACAAGAAACTCCCGGGAAGAATGGAACTAGAATTTGAAGGACTGTACAAGCGCGGAATATTCGTCACCAAGAAAGAAGGACACGCGGCGAAGAAACGATACGCCCTTGCCGACTTCGAGAACAACCTCACGATTGTAGGATTTGAATACGTGCGCAGGGACGTGAGCATCATCGCGCGCGAAACACAAAAGAGAGTGTTAGAAGAAGTGTTGGTGAAAGGAGACCCGAAGCGCGCCCACGAAATCGTGTTGGAAGTTATTCAACGCCTGAAGGAAGGGAAAGTTCCCAAGAAAGAATTGGTTGTACTCACCCAAATGCAACGACGACCCGACGCGTATGCCGCCATGGCCCCGCACGTATCCGCCGCGTTGAAAGCCCAGAAAAGGGGAAAGGAAGTTTTGGTTGGACAAATGCTCGGATTCATCATCACCTCCAAAGGAAAATCTATCTCCGACAAGGCCGAGTTGGAAGAATTCGTGAAAGAAGGAGACTACGACGCGAACTATTACATCCAAAACCAAGTCATTCCGGCTGTAGAGAAAATATTCGCCGAGTTAGGAATCGACTCCACCGATTTGGAGCGCGGAGGAAAGCAGACGGGACTGGGCTCCTTCGTCTGACAGCATTATAACCTTTTTTCACGCAGGAAGGATATGGACTCCCACATCGTTGAGCATTACGAAGATGCCGCCAAGGTGCACGCCTTGTGCCGCAAGAAAGCCGTGGATATGATCCAGCCCGGCGTCAAGCTGTTGGACATCGCCGAAGAGATTGAAGCCCTCACACTCAAGCATGGGTGTGGGATTGCGTTTCCGCTTAATTTATCCTTGAATGACATTGCTGCGCACTACACCCCTGCACACGATGATCCAACAAAAGTCCAGAAAGGCGACGTATTGAAGGTGGACATTGGGGTGCACAAAGAAGGATACATCATCGATGCGGCCCTCACTCTGGATTTCGCCCAAACACCTGAAACAAAGAACCTGATTAATGCAACGAAAGCCGCACTCGAAGCGGGATTTTCAAAAGTCAAGGAAGGAGTGGAAGTGCGAGAATTGGGCGCCGCAATTGCCGAAACACTGCGCGCCCACAAAGTGGATCCGGTAGAAAACTTGTCGGGTCATGGAATCGACCAGTACATTGCCCACTGCCCGCCCACCATTCCCAATGTAGATTCGGGAGATACGGAAACCCTCGAGGAGGGATTTGCCTACGCCATGGAACCCTTTGGAAGCATTCATGGGAATGGTAGGATTGTGGACGCGGGTCAAGTGGAGATATTCGAAGTCATCGCCCAGGGGGGCGTGCGCAATACGAATGCGAGAAAGGTGTTGGAGTTCTGCACCGAGAACTATGACGGACTCCCCTTCGCCGAGCGATGGTTGGTGCGCGACCTGGAGATGAGCGAGTTCGCCCGCAAAACGGCCCTACGTGAACTCGTAAAGTTCGGCGCATTAGAGGCCCACTCGGTTTTACGCGAGAAGAAGGGGGCCATCGTCGCGCAGTTCGAGACCACCATGTTAATAAACAAGGGAAAGGTCCTCCGTCTCGTATGAGCGTAGAATTGGGAACCCGAAAGACACTAATCATTGGGGCCGGAATTTTCATCCTCACCCTATTGTGGGCTTTCTTCCTCGACCAGCTCGCCATTACCCCCGACTCCCTTCTTTCGAGCGTGGGAAATCTTCAGTCGATTGGGTTCATTCTCTCGGTTAACTTTGCCCTGTTCGCCCTATTCTTCTCCGCGACCCTCGCCCTCATCACGGCTTCCGCGGACAAGGATGATCGGGCGCGCGTGTATGTGGCCACTGTCGTTCCTTCCATACTGGCCTGTGCGATTAGTGCCTTGCTGTTTGGAAAGTTCGCCCAATGGTATCCCCTGGCCCTATTCTATTTCGGATCCATCCCCCTCATGTTGGAAACCAGCCGCATGAAACGGTTGGAATTGAAGAACTTTGTCGTGTTCCGATCCAGCTTCTCCGGGGCGCAGCGGGGACTGCAGATTATTGGAGTGGGGGTCCTTGTGACGCTGGCCATGGTCGCACTGCCCCAGAGTCAGGCCCTCTTTGGACAATTTGAGAACTCATTGTTCCAGGGAAAAGTTATCCAGCAGTTGGATGTACAGAAAATCACTGCCGACTTTCTTATTACCACGCAACGCAATACCCTCATCCAAATCACGGAATCGGAATCCTTCACCAAGCTTCGCAACAAATCAGATGTGGATGTCACGGGATTTGTTACCCTGATGGATCAAACCCTTGAGAATGTAAACTCGCAAGAGTACCGAGACAAGATTAACCAGCAAGTGAAGGATGAACAGAAGACCATCGACACTTCCTCTATCCTCACGCAAATTGAGAAAACGGTCCCCGGGTATTCCGCACTCAAACAATACTACTGGGTCATCGCCGCATTCTTGGGAAGTATTATTTTCTTCCTCATGGCCACGTTTGTGATCCAACCCTTGTCGGCGGTTTTTGGCACGTTACTGTTCCAGTTTATCCCTGCTGAAACATACGGAGTCGAGGATAACACCCTCTCGGCGAGCAATCCTCCCTCGGATGGAACCGGATGGTCCGCGCCGGCCGTGCCAGACAACACTCCTCCGGCGCCCGTCTACACGCACGTGGAAGAAGTGCCGCCTGACACGACAACCACTCCTCCCTCCCCCCAGGACGCGGGAAGCAAATTCTAGAGCGACGTCCCATGCGCGCGTTTTAGTACTCCTTTACCTTCTTCCTCCTCATGCGCACGCTCATCCTCTACATTGCCACGTCTCTCGACTTATTCATCGCACGCAAAAATGGAAGCGTGGATTGGCTTTTCCAGGAAGGAGAGTTTGGGTACAAAAAATTCTATTCATCCCTTGGAACGGTCATCATGGGACGGAAAACGTGGGACGTGGCGCGGGGATTCGAGAAACAACCCTATGCGGATAAGGAATGCATCGTGTTCTCCAAGAAGGGATTTGTTCCTGATCAAAAATACGTAAAGGTGGTCACGAAAAACATTCCCGCATTCGTGAAAAAAATCAAACAGAAAAAAGGAAAACCCATCTGGCTCGTTGGAGGCGGACAACTCGCATCCTTGCTGGTGAACGAAGGAGTAGTGGATGAGATGTGGTTGTACGTACACCCGCGAATTCTGGGAAAAGGAATTCCACTCTTGAAAGGGATGAAGGAGCTCCCCCTGAAACTTATTTCTACACGCGCATTCAAGGAAGGGTTGGTGGAGATGAAATATTCAGTAAAATAAGGAATGAAAAGCGCCTCTGCAGGGATTTGAACCCTGATTACAAGCTCCGCAAGCTCGCGTACTATCCAGGTTATACTACAGAGGCAGCACTGGAATAGAAGAGATGGCCCGCAACACGTTTAAATTCCCAGACCACGAAAGGGTGGCATGAAACCCATTCTAGGACTCGTTATATCGGTATTATTCCTCATTCTAGTGGCTGGATGCGCCCAGCCTCCCGTTCAAGCGCCTGTTGGTCCGGAAACACCCGCCGTGGACCCCACCCCCACCATCACCGAGGTGCCTGACACCCCCACCCCTTCGGTCGAGGAAACCCCTGATTTGCCGGTCGAAGAGACCCCTGTGGAGCCGAGCCCGGTTCCAAGCACGGACTATTTCACCCTCCCTCAAGTCACGTATGAGGGGACCTACTCTGGTACGTTGGTGGATTCGAGCATCCAAATTGACGATGCCCCCATGGACCAATATTTTGCGGGAATGAACCGCAACGGCGTCCACGCCTTCATTGGTTTTTTTGAAATCCCCGGGAAAGCCGAGGAAGGAAAACTATCCAACCAGGATGGATTGGGATTCTTGGTGGACGCGGTGCAGACGCACCCCCAACGCGTGATTCCGTTCCTCTCATTAGAGTGGGATAATGATGCTATCTCCCTCCTCCCGGACGGAGAACTCCTCCAGTTCTACCGCGACGCTTATTTTTCTGCAACTGGAATTGCCGGGAAAGGAATCGTGAAGGGAATCGGAAAACTGGAACAATTCGACTGGCCCGGCGACCCGGTGAATGGGACCAAGATGAAAAATTTGGTAGAGTTCGCCCAAGACGAAACCATCCACATCATGTTTCACCCTGGAAAGGGAGAAACGGACGACATCGAGGCGCTCGTAAGTGCCTATCCGGATGTGCAATTTATCATGCACCAGAGCTATGAGGATTTCTCTGCAGATCGAGAAAAGCTCATCGCCATCATGAAGGAGAACCCAAATCTCTACTATAGTGTGGACGTGGATCACCTCATGTATGACGCGGGGAAGGGCAGCAGCATCTTGTATGAGTTTGAAACCGTTCCATTAGCCAAAGGCGCGGAACGATTCCTGGAAGAATACGAGGAGAATCATGCCAAGATGCTCTCCAATGCCATCGCCCTTTACCTCCCCCTCATCAAGGCGGTACCCGACCAAGTGATGTGGGGCACCCATGCGGGACCGGAATACAACTATGACCCCGACGTGTACGATCGAATCATCGAGTTTTCCCGCGCATTCATCGCGGCGACTCCTGTTGAAGGGCAGGAAAAGTTCGCATACCAAAACGCATGGAACGCATTCGGCCCTGGATCCACGATTGACCATGATGTCGTGGTCGTCGATGCCGCCGGGTGGCCTACGTGCACGAAGTCGCAAGAAAACCAATGTTTCAACGCCTGCACGAAAAATGATGAAGATGTGACTCCAAGCGATAAGGCGTGCGAGCAAATATGCCAGTACGACCTGCAATGCACCGCCCTCGATGAGGACTAACTCAAAAAGTGCCCATGAGGGGAGTCGAACCCCTCCCACAAGCTCCACAGGCTTGTATGCGACCGCCACACTGCACGGGCCATGACCCGTTCAAGGAACGAGAAATGAAGGGAGTTGTCCCTCAATCAAAAAAGGCGAATCAAGGCTTTTAAAAGGGGGCGTGGGCCCTGGAGACGGGTGCATTAAATACTCCATTTTCCGCAAATGGAACATGTTCCTATTCTCCCCCAAGCCCAGCATGAAGGCCCTCATCGTGGGGGTGGTCATCCTTCACTTCGCCCTCCAGATATTGAGCACCCAATACTATTCGGTGGAGATCCCTTGGTTGGGGGGATTATTGTATGTCATCAGCGGAGGACTTTGCCTCCTCTCTGCCGCCCACTTAGTGCGAAAGGCCACCAAACAAAAATCGAGACAAGCACTCACCTTGGGAGCCGGAGTCTGGCTGCTCGGACTCACGCACATTCTTGCGGGGTTGGGATTAGTAGGATTGTTTGGAATCATTTCTCCCGCCAACATTAACCTGGCCTATTATTTATTCGTCTTCGGGTTTGGAATCACCGGAATTCTATTCCACCAATCCCACACCGATGTACGCATACGCGCAGTCCCTCACCGCTTGATTGTGGGAACGATACTCATGATTGTAGGGGTGGCCGCGCTCTACAAGTTCCACACCCTCCTCCCCCCATTATTTACCGCGCTCACGGGAAGCACACTCGTGCGCCAGCAGCTCATGACCCTTGTCCTCATCCTCTACTGCACCGCCTCCGCACGATTCGCCATCGAGTATTGGGAAAAGAGCGCGAAGGCGTGGCACTGGTTCGTCATCTCATTAGGCATATTGGGGCTGGCCATGCTGGACTTCATCCTCTCCCAATACCCGGGAGACGCCTACTCCTGGGCGGGGCGATTCATGATTCTCGCCTCATCCATTGGATTCATCCAATACCGATGGTGGGATGAGCAGGAAGAGTAGTTTTTTCCCCCACACGTCCCACGCTCGCTTTAAAATCATTCGACGCTCAACTTATCCTATTGAGGTGAATGACGCTATGAACACGAAAACAAGTAAGTCGAAACTCGTTCTACAACCCACGGTATCGCGTCTTCATGGACCTCGATACGATTCTCGTTAAGCTCGACGCGAAAGGACGCATGGTATTACCCTCCTCGATGCGAAAGAGTCTCGGATTCGAGGAAGGGGAAGAACTGATCATCGAATATTCGCTGGAACAGCCCTCCGAGTTGAGAATCATCCGCATCCCGAGCAAAACCACCTTGGGGGGATTTTCATGAATCCATCAGACGAGGGTTTTAATTCACTCCCAACCAATCCATCCTCCATGACAACCATTTCCACGCAGCCGGTCAAGGGGATGCGCGACATTTTAGGGAAGGAAGCCCGACTCAAACGAAAAGTAGAAGCACTTATCACGGAAAGAGCGGCCCGGTATGGGTTTGAACCCATGCAGTTGCCCGTGTTGGAAAACCTCGAGGTGTTAACCATCAAGGGAGGGGGAGGCGACGAGGCGGTGAAGGAACTCTTCACGCTCGAAGACCAGTCCAAGAGAAAACTGGGGATGCGATTCGAGCATACCACCAGCCTCGCCCGCGTACTCGCGGGGAACCCTGAACTCCCTAAACCCATCAAGGCATTGAACATGGGAACGGTCTATCGGTACGACAATCCCCAAGCATTACGTTACCGTGAATTCACGCAAGCGGATTGTGACATCATCGGGGTCAAAGGGGAAGCCGCCGAAGCTGAATGCTTGCTGTTAGGAATCAACGTCATGGAAACGCTGGGCGTGGACGGATTCTACTTTCGAATCAACGACCGACGCATCACGAATGAATTACTCCTCCTCACGCAAATCCCCGCCGAGCGCGCCAAAGAGGCGATGCGTTCCCTGGACAAGCTCGATAAGATTGGACTGGAGGGCGTGAAGAAGGACTTGGAATCCAAAGGACTCTCCACGGACGT
Organism: uncultured archaeon; assembly: GCA_964557045.1. Lineage (GTDB taxonomy): Archaea > Iainarchaeota > Iainarchaeia > Iainarchaeales > VGJJ01 > VGJJ01. The sequence goes on along the minus strand of CAZKYB010000001.1, from coordinate 772 downwards.
CCTTACTTATCTCGAATCCACCCTTCCTGAAATCAAGCGAGCACTGAAGGAAGCTGGTTTGGATTTGACCGGGGTCACCACCCTGGAAGGGCTCATGAAAACCCTCGACGCACAAGGAAAGAGCGACTTCGTGAAGTTCGACCCGAGTTTGGTACGAGGATTGGAATACTACACCGGTCCCGTGTGGGAAATCTACGGAGGAGTATCGGCGAGTGTTGGAAGCGGGGGACGATACGACAACCTCATCCGAAGCCTAGGCGGACCCGACTTGCCCGCGGTGGGAATTTCTTTTGGAGTCGATCGATTAGTTTCCGTATTGCTCGAGAAGTGGAACGAGCCCGCGCTGGATGTGTTTGTGATTCCCATCGGAAAGGTATTTGATGAAGCCCAACTCCTCACGAATCAGCTCCGCAGCGAAGGGCTGAGGGTGGATATTGATTTGATGCAGCGTGGAATAGGGAAGAACCTCAACTATGCCAACGCGAAGCAAATCCCCATTGTATTGTTTGCGGGGGAAGACGAACTCCAAGAGAAGAGCGTCAAAGTCCGCGACATGAAGTCAGGAGAGGAGAAAATGGTCAAGATGGCTCCCATTTCCACCCTCGTGAAGACCATCCAGGGGATCCTGAAGAAATAAGGGTGTCGGGCTCCTTCTCAGGGGGCCCTTAACCCCATTTTAAATGCCTTTCCCGAGCGAATCTCCTCATCAACCGCCTCTGTAGCTCAGTGGTTAGAGCGCCACATTGGTAATGTGGAGGTCGCGAGTTCAACT